>NZ_JBSJOZ010000019.1:0-33571 GCF_056633155.1 Cryptocyanus atlanticus LEGE 06306 | reverse complement strand
AGCACTGCAGGAGCAGCCATCTGGGCGATTAGAATTGCTTCATAGGAGAAGCAACAAATCGTGATAACGACATTCCGGTCCGTTGGCCGGCTGTTTGCCGGAGGGCTTCTTCAAAGCACTGAAGCCAAGAGAGCTCCCTTGGGGAGGGATGAGGCTGGCAGGCCTGAGCAAGGCACTGGCTCATCCGACACGTTGATGCGGGGGCATCGGTAGGGGCTGAAAGTTGCTGATTCGGAAGGGGCCCAGGACAGAGGCAGGGCCTGTTCACAGGACGAGATGCGCACACTTGGATCCCGCACTGGTCAAGATGTGGTCACTGCATAGCCAAATAATCCAGTCATACCAGTCAAAGCAAGCGGGCTCATAATCCGCCTGAGCCGGGTTCGATCCCCGGGACCCCCATCCCCCATCCTTCCGGTGATCGGACCCCCAACAGGAATGGTGCCCTGAACGCTGACCGGGTCTCCGCAGCCATGAAGAAGCCCGGCGACAAGGACACCGGGCCTAGAACGTGTTCGGTGAAGGTCGGAGCTGCTGACGCTGGCACCTGGGGCCAGGGTTCCAGTGGGACATCCGGTTGCGTTCAGGGCACCTGAGATCAGCCTGGGGCCAGACCATAGGCAGTGCTTGGAACGCCGGCGTTATTGGACGCCGGGGACGTCAGTCATCCGTTGAGAGTGTTGGAGCAGGGGCCGGATCGTCAGTTCGCTCCAGGGAACTGCTCAGGGGGGGTGTCTTCCATGCGTGGAACCTCCGAATCCCATGGCTTCACCATCCTCCCGCCGATCGGTTGCGGCAATAGGGGTTTATGCCTGCCTGAGCCAGCCCCGGATGAGACCGGGTGGGGCGCCTGTGTGGCCGTGTCGAGGGAACGAGGGCAATGCCGCCAACCAACCGTCCGGCCGTGATCAAAGCGAGGGTTCCCATGGGGACTCGGGCAGGATTGGAGGCTCGAAAGCTCTGTCATCCAAGGGAAGATCATCTGGACGGTGGGACCTGGAACGGGCTCGACTTGGCGCAGGGAACCGTAACCGTGGCTCAGCCCGGAGCGATGCGGGGCGATCAGGGGGAGATCGTCAGGCCTCCATCCAAGGGAAGGGATACACCATGAACAAAACTGGATGCAGAACTGGCGAGAAACAGAGCCACATTGGCAACCTCTTCCGGCTCGACAAAACGATGCAACGGAATTCGTTTCTCTTTTTCTTTTCTCTGGTCGGCTCGGTCAAGGTCGTCCCAGAGTGCATGCCCCATGTCTGTCAAGACCACGGTTGGGCAAATTGAATTGACCTGAATGTTGTGAGCTCCCCATTCAACGGCCATTGTTCTTGTCAGTTGGTTCAATGCGGCCTTGGATGCTGCGTAAGCTGCCAACCCGGGCGTGCCGATCAAGGCCCCAATCGAGGATATGTTGATCACTTTGCCAGCTCTTCTCTTGATCATGGGAGGCACGATGGCCTGAGAAAGCAGCAGGATCGATCGTAGATTCAAGGCAAAGGTGTCATTCCATTCGGCTAGGGTGATCTCGAGGATGGGCTTGATCGTGGCCATGCCCGCGTTGTTGACGAGAACATCCCATTGGGGGGAAATCTCCAAGGCCCTTGAACCTGCGCGTCTTGCCCCTTCAACGGACGAGAGATCCGCTTCAATCACGCTGCAAAGTCTGTCGTTCTTCTCGACAGCGTGCCTGGTTTTGGCCAGGCCTTCAGGATCTCGACCAATGATTCCGATCTCGGCGCCCGCTTCAGCGAACCGGCAGGCAATGGCGGCGCCGATGCCTCTGGAGCCACCGGAGATCAGGGCTCGTTGTCCATCGAGCCGAAAGGCCTGCATGACGATCGCCTCCTGGTGTTGGATTCGCGTTGTGAACGATCCGGTCGCCGTTCGGATCTGGGGACCGGGAGACCCGCCTCACCAGGTCAGCCGATTCACCAGGTGAATCCGTGCAGCTTGGGCAGGGGGGCGGTGCGGGCCGTGGTGGCGAACAGCCGGGGGATGGTGGAGCTGTTGTAGACCCGGAATTCGCGGATCAGCGAAGCGCCCGGAGCGCGCTTGGCCTGGTTGAGCACCAGGGAACCATCGGGATCGGAGACGGAACGGTGGAACGTGCCGGGAGGGATCCGCAGGATGTCACCGCCGGTGTCGAGCCGCACGATATGGAAGGGATAGTTCCAGCCGAGGTTGACCAGGTAGAACGTGCGACCACCCTGCAGGGCCAGCAGATTGTCCTCCTGGTGCGGATGGAGATAAAACTGCCAGGCGCCGCTCTCGGGATCATCCGGCGGGCTGACGGCCGGTCCGGCATGCACCACCAGGTCGCGGGCATTGGAGGCGGGCACCGTGATGTCGAAAAAGCGGACGGCGGGGGTATCGCGGAACTTCTCGTAGGGGATGAGCTCAAACATCGGGGCCGGCCGGGGGGCGCGGCTTTCGCTTGGCTGAAGCACGGTGGAGGCCATGGGTCCGGCCGGCTCGGGGGGACCGGCGAGGAAACTGCCTCCACTGAACCGAAGCATCCACCCGCTTCACCGTGCGCCCTGTTACGGAACATCGCGGCGGGGACGGAATCTGATCCGGTCGGGGCTCCTCCGACCAGCCAGGCTTAGATGGAATTCCACCCCGCACGATCCCAGGCCATGGCTGAGCGCACGCGTCGATTCTCCCCTCCCATGGCCGTGCTGGCCGCGGCGGCACTGGGGCTCTCGGCCGTGCTGGTCCCGTCTCCCGCCACCGCCCAGCCCCAGGGGGCGGGGGGACGGCCCACCGTGTCGGTGCCGGATTTCAAGAACACCGTCACCCAGCAGACCTGGTGGTGGCAGGGCCCGGTGGCCACCGACCTGGCCGCCATGCTCGCCAACGAGCTCCAGGGCACCGGGGACCTGCAGGTGGTGGAGCGCACCAACCTCAAGGAGGTGCTCTCGGAGCAGGAACTGACCGAGCTGGGGATCGTGCGCAGCGGACCCTCGGCCGCCCGCAGGGGCCAGATGACCGGGGCCCGCTACATCGTGCTCGGAACCGTCACCTCCTACGACTCCAACGTTGAGAGCAAGAGCTCGGGCAGCAACTTCGGGCTGCTGGGTTTCGGCACCAGCAAGGAACAGCTCGAAACCAAGGACTATGTGGCGATCGACGTGCGGGTGGTCGACAGCACGACCGGTGAGGTGGTTGGCCGGCGCACGGTGGAAGGCCGGGCCACCAACACCGCCTCGGCCCGCGAGGACGGGGTGAACCTGCTGCCGGCGGCGGGGCTGGCCCTGTTCCTGGCGCCGAACATGGGCCGCACCGGCCAGGGGCTCACCGGCGCCGCGGGCACCCTGCGCTTCGGCTCGAACAGCTCGGAGGCCCAGCGCACCCCCGCCGCCAAGGCGATCCGGGCCGCCCTGATCGATGCCTCCAGCTATGTGAGCTGCCTGCTCGTGCCCAAGGGCAACTGCATGGCTGCGTTCGAGGCCCAGGAGCAACAACGGCGGGAGCGCACTCGCGGCGTGCTCCAGCTGGAGTGAGACCGGGCTCAGCGCCCGGGACGGGAGCGTCGTCGCACCAGGGTGGCGGCGGCCTCGGATCGGATGATCACCGGGATGGCTTCACCGGCTTCGATCGAGCCGAAGCTGCCGAAAGGTTCCGCACGCTCCCCCTCCGCCTCCAGCAGACCGGAGACGATGCCGGCGTCGAACGAGAAGCGGCCCGGACCGTTCAGCAGGATCGCCAGGCTGCCCCCCAGATAGAGCACCACCAGTTCCAGCACATAGATGTTCAGTCCGCTGGTGAGGATGTGGTGGTAGGCGGCCACGGACATCGTGGCGACCAGGGCCAGGGCTCCCAGCGGGGAGAGGAACCCCAGAATCACGCACCAGGAGCCGATCAGCTCGGAGAAGCCGGCCAGCTGGGCGAAGACGAGGGGGAAGGGCAGGTGCAGGGGCACCACGTAATTGGCGGCGAAGGTTGCTGGGTCGGCCAGTTTCTCCTGGCCGTGATGGAGCATCATCAGGCCGATCGAGAGCCGCAGGATCAGTAGGCCGGTGTTGGCCACGGGGCCGTCCTTGAGGAAATAGCGGCGCAGCAGGGAGGTCATCGGGGAAGGGGAGGCGGGGAGGGTTCGAAGGCCGGGGACGGGCTCGGCCGAAGCGGGCCCAGGGCCCCTCAGGGCTGGAGTGGGGAGGTGGTGGAGAGGCGCCAGGCCCACAGCGCCACGCCGGCGGTCAGGAAGCCCAGGAAGCCTTCCAGCAGGGAAAGGGTGGTCACGGCTTGGGGACGGACAGGATTCAGCCTGGCTCGCCGGATGAAGAAATGTGAGGACCGTTGGACGGGAGTCCCTGGCCTCTCCGCACGGCGGCTGCCGGGGCAGGGCAGACTGTTTACATTCCGCAACATCAGGCATGACCGTCGGCGAGCTGTTCATCGAATCGGTCTCCACCGGTGTGATCACCCTCCACGAGCTCGACTGGGTCGCGGCCGAGCAGCCCCGGTTCAGCCGGCTGGAGGAGGCCACGGCCCTGCGGCTCGGTCGCCTGCTCGATCGCGGCGAGATCCAGCTGGGCTGCCGCTATCGCCGCCGATCCGACGGCTGAAACCCGCTCACTCGCTCCGCTGGCAGGGGTAGGTCTGCAGGTCGCCGCGGCGCCGCTGGAAGCGGGGCTGATCCGGATTCTCCAGGCTCCACCACCACTGCCCATCGGTGTAGCTGGGGGGACCGGCGTTGTTGGTGCGGGGCAGCTGCAGGCTCACACCCCGCCAGCGCAGCACCACGAAGGCGCCCGGCACGGTGCCGGCACTCACATTGGGCAGGTCCGTGGCATCCACGGCGCCGTTGTCGGCCAGGGCCACCAGGGGATCGCCCTCGCAGAGGTAGTGGTCGGTGGTGGCAGCTGCCATCGGGGCGGGGGCCCAGAGCAGGAGCAGCGCCGCCCAGCCCGTGAGCACCACCGGCCACAGCAGCCGCCCCCAGCGGCGGCGGCCGGAATCGTGCCGTGGGCCACCCGGCGCCGGGATCCGCAGGTCGGGGAGGGAGTCAGCCATCGGTGGTGGGGGGGGGAGAGCGGAGGAGCCACCAGCCTGGCGGCGAGCCCCTCGGCGCTGCGCAGGGCCCCCTCGATGCCGCCGAAGCCCGGCCTGGCTGATGGGCTGGGGCGCGGGGCCCAGGGACGGCGAATAGGGGCCATCGCCCGCCGGAGGGCCTCCGTGAGCGCCTCGACCCTGGGGCGGATCCGCTGCCGATCAATCCGGGATGCCGGGCCGACGGCGCCGCCCCAGGGTTGAGCACCTGCAGCAGCGTGGTGCGGGGCTCCATCGGCATGGATCCGATCGCCTCCAGGGCCGCCTCCAGGTCCGGATCAGCCGAACACGGAGACGGCCCGCGGATGGGCCAGCAGGCCGCGGCAGAGTCCATCCATGCCCCCCACGCCCCGGTAGAGGGGCCCCTCCAGCTGCGGATCCTCGGGATGGGGGCACCGCTGGCCGTCGCCATCGAGACCAGCGGTGCCACCCGACCAGGGTTCGATCCAGCCCCCCACGCCGGAGTGGTGCCAGCAGCCGGGGTTCGGGCTTGCCGCTGATGTTGAACAGCGGGGCGCCGTGGTCGACGCGGCCTCCCGGGCCCCATCCCCCCGCCTCACCAGGGGACTCCGTGCAGCTTGGGCAGCGGGGCCGTCTGGCTGGTGACCGCCAGCAGACGGGGGATGCGATGGCTGTTGTAGACCCGGAATTCACGGACCAGGGAGGCCCCCTCCTCCCGCACCGCCTGGTTGATCACCCGGGAGCCGTCGTGATCGGAGACGGAGCGGTGGAACGTGCCCGGCGGGATCCGCAGGATGTCGCCGCCGGTGTCGAGCCGCACGATGTGAAACGGGTAGTTCCAGCCGAAATTGACCAGGTAAAACGTGCGCCCGCCCTGCACGGCCAGCAGGTTGTCCTCCTGGTGGGGGTGCAGGTAGAACTGCCAGGCGCCACGGCCGGGGTCGTTCGGGGGGCTCACGGCCGGACCCCTGTGCACCACCAGGTCCCGGGCATTGGAGCGGGGCACGGTGATGTCGAAGAAGCGGACACCGGGGGTGTCGCGGAAGGTCTCGTAGGGGATGAGCGCGAACATCGGCGCCGGCTTCGGCGTCCCGGGCTCCCCCTGGGATGGGGCGGCAAGGGTCATGGGACCTGGCCAGCTGGACCTGGCACCGGATCTGGGGTCTGATCACCCATCGTGCCATCCGGATACCCCCCCTCGATCGAGCCCTTCTGAGCCGGCGAACCGGCTCAGAAGGGGATCGGCATCTCCACCTCGGCCGGCTCCGGTGCACAGAGGGCCACCCGCTCCTCCACCACCTGGCCGATCACCACGATCGAGGGGGACCCGAAGCCCAGCGCTTCCACCCGGTCGGCCAGGTCCCCCAGGCGGCTCACCAGCTCCCGCTGCCCCCGAACGGTGCCCTGCTGGATCACGGCGGCGGGAGTGTCGGACGACAGACCGCCGGCCATCAGTTCCTCGCCGATGCGGCGGAGGTTGTGCAGCCCCATGTAGATCACCAGCCCGTCACTGCTGCGGGCCAGCCCTCGCCAGTCGACGCCGGGACGGGCCTTGTCGATCTCCTCGTGGCCGGTGACGAAAGTGACGCTGGAGCCAGCGCGGCGATGGGTGACGGGGATGCCCACGTAGGCAGGGGCGGCGATCCCCGCCGTCACCCCCGGCACCACTTCCACCGGCACCCCGTGCCGGGCCAGGTGAGCGGCTTCCTCGCCACCGCGGCCGAACAGGAATGGATCGCCCCCCTTGAGCCGCACGACCGTGCGGCAGCGGCCGGCCAGTGCCACCAGCACGGCGTTGGTGCTGGGCTGGGACACGGAGTGGTGGCCGCGCCGCTTGCCGACGAAATGGCGCTCACAGTGGGCCGGCACCAGCTCCAGCAGGGCGATGGGCACCAGGGAGTCGTAGACGAGGGCGTCGCAGCGCCGCAGCAGGCGATGGGCCTTGAGGGTGATCAGCTCCGGATCGCCGGGCCCGGCCCCCACCAGGTACACGGTCCCCAGGGGCTCGGCCAGCGGCTCCTCCTCGGGGATGGCGGCCCGGGTCATGGCAGGGCCTCGAGCTGCTCGAGCAGCAGGGTGCGGAACCGCTCCCGCTGCAGCAGCGGCGGACCCACCTGGTCGGACAGGCTGTCGGTGAGCCGGTTGGCGGCCAGGGCCAGGGGCAGGGCAGCGCCGCGGATCGCCAGCTTGAGCTCCTCGAAGTCAGCCGCACTGTATGGAGTGGCGAGGCAGCGTGCCTGGACCGTGTGCTCGAGATGGGCCAGGTAGCGGGGGGCCAGGGCACCGTCCAGGGGATGGTGCAGCAGCAGCGGCCGGGCGTCCGGGCCGTTGCCGTCGGGTTCGGCGGCGGCCACGGCGGCCGCTTCCTCCGCCAGGCTGCGCTGCCAGAGGGGCCAGCCCCCCAGGAAGGGCAGGCGCCGCACCGGCCCGCTGCGGCGCCAGTGGGCGGCGATGGCGGGCAGATCGAGGCGGACATGGGCTCCGGGGAGCAGGAAGAGCGGCACCAGGGTCAGCGGGGCCTCCGTTGCACCGCCGGCCGGCGAGGTGCGCAGGGGCTCGGGACGCGGCGGTGCGTCGGCGGTCAGCGCCTGGAGCCGGACCTGCGCCCCGCGGCGGCGGGCCAGCTCCAGGGCCAGGTTCTGCAGTTCCGCTGGGATCTCACCACCGGCGCGGCCATGCACCACCAGGAGCAGGGCGCTGACGGGGAGGGCCCGCAGCCGGCGCCGCAGCCGCTCCGCCACGATCGGATCCAGCCGGCGGCGTGCCAGGACCAGCAGTTCGGGGCGGGCCGTGGGCACCCGGGCCAGCAGATCCACCGCCTGGCCGGCGAGCAGGGGGTCCAGATCCAGGGCCAGGTCCCGCAGGGTGCGGCGCAGCTCCGGCAGCGGCCAGGCGCTCAGCCCCACCGCCAGCCCCTCCAGGGCCTGGCGCCGCAGCGCCATCGGGCCGGCCTCCAGGGCCAGTTGGCGCAGCAGGGGGAAATCGGCCGGGTCGCGCTGGTGGCCCAGCAGGGGAAGCAGGGCCGGCTGGAGGTCCCGCTCCAACCCCTGCCGGAGCGCGGCGGCACAGCGATGATCGCGATGACGCCCCACCAGGGCCAGCTGGTCGCGCCAGGCCTGGTCCCGCCCGGGGGTCCCGGGTCCGCGGGTGGTCAGCCACCACTGCAACAGGCGGGCGCTCCCCTGCCCATCCAGGCGTTCCACCAGCACCGCGAGCAGATCAGCGTCGGGGTCCACCCCACCGGCCTCCAGGGCCTGCAGCCAGGGATGGGGATCCAGGCTGGTCAGCCGGCGCAACCGCTGCAACCAGGGCCAGCGCTCTGGGCTGCCGGAAGGGGGCAGCCGGCTCGGGGACAGCTCGGATGACCGGTCGGAGTGGGAAGGGCGGTCCAGGGGGAGGATCGGGCCGGAAGGAAGCGTGGGCCGCGGCCGGGCGGCGGTACCGTTCACGATGGCATCGCCGCGTCGAGGCTGACGGGGTCGGGGGCCGGCAGGACGTTGGCCAAACGGTTGCTGTTGATACGTTTTGCCCCCGAAGTCGCCGGGAGGTGGCGGCTCGCCCTAGCAAGGGGATGGACGCGCACGGCAGGGGTCGGCCCGATGGACAGCACCGAACGGAAGGACCGTCAGCTGGTGTTCCTGCTGGTGGGGCAGATCGCCGACGCCCAGTTCCAGCGAGGCGACCGGCAACGGAGTGAACGGCTGTGGCAGGAGGCGGCCGCCCTGGCGCTCGATCCGGACCGGATCATCGCCCTGCTGTATGGGGGCCACGACCCGGGCGATCGGCCGACCCTGGAGGCACTCGACGCGGCCTATCTCAGCAGGTGGCCGGCCCGGCGCAGGTCCCCCTGGGGCTGGGCTGCCCTCAGGCCACCGCATCGCGGCGGCGGGCACCGAAGCGCTCCACCAGCAGCTCCTCGAGCACGTCGGGCAGCTCACTGAGCGGAACGCCCTTGTCGTGCAGCTCGGCCAGCCGGGGATCGGAGCCCATGGAGCCGCCCAGGTAGATCCGGGCCGCCTCCACCATCTGGCCGTTCCGACGGGTCTTCGCGCCCATCAGGCCGATCTGGCCCATGTAGGGCTGGCCGCAGGCGTTGGGGCAGCCGGTCCAGTGGCTGCGGACCGCAGCGGGCAGCTCCAGCCGCCGGTCCAGTTCGTCGAGCACGGCCTGGGCGGTGCTCTTGGTGGGAATCAGGGCAAAGCCGCAGTAACGGTTTCCGGTGCAGCTCACCGCCTCGGTCTGCAGCGGAGTGGGATCCGTCCGGAACCGGGCCAGCAGCGGTTCGGCGAGAAGGGCCTCCAGCCGCTCATCCGGCACGTTGGCGATCAGGGCGTTCTGGCTTTCGCTCAGGCGCAGTTCGCCGCTGCCGTAGGTGCGGGAGAGGCTGGCCAGAGCCAGCATCGCCTCCGCCTCGAGGCGGCCCATCGGCACGTGCAGGCCGACCCAGTGCAGCCCTTCCTGTTTCTGGGGGTGGACACCACAGATGTCGCGGGGCGGCTGGTGGACCAGATGGGAGCCGTCATGGGAGGGGACTGCGGCGGCGGCCTCGGCACCGGCGACGGTGCCGTAGGACTCGAGCACCGCGGCCCGGTAGGTCTCCAGACCGAGGGCATCGATGAGATACATCAGACGGGTCTTGCTGCGGGCGGCCCGGCTTCCCTCCCGTTCGTAATGGCGCAGCACGGCCAGGCTGAAGCTGGGTAACTGGTCGCCCCGCAACCACAGCCCGAGGGGGATCGCCAGCTCGTTGCGCTGGGCCGAGAAGAACCCCCCCACCATCACGGTGAAGCCCAGTTCACCCTCCCGCAGCGCCGGCAGGAAGGCCAGGTCGTTGTGCAGCAGGAAACTGTCGGGGGCGCCGCCCACTGCCACGTTGAACTTGCGGGGCAGGTTGCGGGGGCCGCCGGGGCCGAGCAGGGCGCTCTGGATGGCCTTCACCAACGGCCGGGTGTCGACGAACTCCTCGGGATCGAGCCCGGCCAGGGGGTTGCCCGTGACATTGCGGGGATTGTCGTGGCCGGACTGCCGGCTGGTCAGGCCCACCGACTCCAGGGCGGTCATCAGCGGGGGCATGTCCTCAAGGAGCAGGCCGCGCAGCTGGATGTTCTGACGGGTGGTGATGTCGGCGCTGCCGTGCTCCCCGCAACGGTCCACCGCCTCGGCGAGGACCTCGAGCTGGTCGGCGCTGATCACCCCATTGGGCAGGCGCAGCCGCAGCATGAAACGCCCGGGCGTGACCGGACGGAAGAAGATTCCCAGCCACTTCAGATGGATGGTGAGGGTGGCCTCATCCAGGCTCTCCCAGCCGCTGCGCGCCAGGTCGGGTAATCGGGGGGCCAGCTCCAGCCCGCAGAACTCCGCCTTGGCCAGCTCCACCTTGTTGAGAGTCGGTGTGCTGGTGCCCGCGTCAGAGGCCTGAACCATGGGGAGATGAGGGGATGCGACGACCCATCCTCCAGGGACGGGCGGATCGCTCCTGTGGCCGCAGCTACCCAACCGCACCGCGGCGGCCCAGCTGAACTGCTGCACTGCCCGGGGATGGCCTCAGCGCTCGCCCAGGGCCTGCCACAGGGTGGCCTGATGGGCCACGACGGGCGCGACCGGAGCGGCGGCGGTCCCCGGGCGTTGCGCCGTCGTCACGAGCTGGACGGCCAGGGAGCCGATGACAAAAAAGCCGAGAAAAGCCGTGGCCACCCCCAGGGGTCGGGTCTGGCCTCGGGTGATCGGTCCTGGACCTGCCATGGGCGGCTTCCGTCAAGGTGCTCAGTATGGGAAGGCGGCTCCCGGGAGGGCTGCGGCGCCGGAGGGCCACCCGAGGGTCGCCGCGGCGCGGGACTGCCTCAGATCGACGGCGATGAGGCCGTGCAACAGACCCAGCACCAGGCCCATGGAGGCGGCGAGACGCATTGGCGCAGCTGCATGGGTGT
This sequence comes from Cryptocyanus atlanticus LEGE 06306, assembly GCF_056633155.1. Taxonomy (NCBI): domain Bacteria; kingdom Bacillati; phylum Cyanobacteriota; class Cyanophyceae; order Synechococcales; family Prochlorococcaceae; genus Cryptocyanus; species Cryptocyanus atlanticus. The sequence continues at coordinate 22,631 of NZ_JBSJOZ010000019.1, read as the reverse complement.
CGACTCTCGCCGCCCCGGCCCCCCGGGCGATGCAGCCAATGGCACGGAATCCGCCCTCCGCCGTGGGGGCGGCCCAGCCCTGGGGGGAATTTTGGATCTCTTGAGACTTCTTGACCCTCACGGGCCCCGGATCAGGGGGGGCGCCCAGGGCTCCCCGCGGCGGCCCCCGAACCGAGTTGGCGGCGACAGACCGACCCCAAGGGCGATGAGAGACTGCCATCCGGACCTTGCTTGCCTGCCCCTTTGATGACGCCCATGGCAGCGCCGACGACGTCATCGGATCCCCAGGGCGTCGACCCCAGGGCCAGGGCCGCCGCCGGGGACCTGCCCGCCGCCGGCGAACTGGCCCCCCGGGAGCGGTTCAAGCGGTACCTGCGCAAGATCGGCAGCGGTGAGCACACCAGCTCAGGGCTGACCCGTGAGGAGGCCGCCGAGGCGTTCGAGCTGATGCTCAGCGGCCAGGCCAGCCCCGCCCAGATCGGGGCCTTCCTGATTGCGCATCGCATCCGCAGGCCGGAGCCTCAGGAGCTCGCCGGCATGCTGGATCTCTACCGGCGGCTGGGTCCGTCCATCGTCAGCTCCGGGCAGGCCCTCTGTTTCGGCATGCCGTTCGACGGCCGCACCCGAACCGCGCCGATCTATCCCCTGACGGCCCTGGTGCTGGCCGCGGCGGGGGTGCCGGTGGTGCTCCAGGGGGGCGCGCGCATGCCGGTCAAGTACGGCGTGACCGCCATGGAACTGTTCGCCGCCCTGGGCCTGGACCTGGGGGCGTTGCCGCTGCCCGCACTCCAGCGGGGCCTGGAGCGTCACCAGCTCGCCCTGATTCACCAGCCGGATCACTTCCCCCTGGCCGACAGCCTCAACCAGGTCCGGGAGGACCTGGGCAAACGCCCTCCCGTGGCCAGCCTCGAACTGCTCTGGACCGCCCATCGCGGGCCCCACCTGCTGGTCAGCGGTTTCGTGCATCCCCCCACCGAGGCCAGGGCCTGGAAGGCCCTGCAGCTCTGCGGCGAAACCGATCTGTTCACGGTGAAGGGCCTGGAAGGCAGCACCGACCTGCCGATCAGCCGGGCCTGCATCACGGCGCGGGTCCGTGCTGGCGAGGTGGAGCGTCTGATCCTTCACCCCCGCGACCATGGCTGCTACGAGCAGGAGCCCCCCTGGTCCGACCTGACGGGATGGGCCCAGCAGGCGAGGGCCGCCCTCGGCGCCCAGGGCGCGCTCCACAAGTCCCTGGTCTGGAACGCGGGGGCCTACCTGTGGCAGTCCGGCCACCAGGAGGACCATCGGAGCGGCCTGGCCATGGCCGATGACCTGCTGCGGAGCGGAGCGGTGCTGGCCAAGCTGCAGGACCTGATCGCCTGGAGGGAGCATGAAACCTGATCCGGCCAGCCAGGCCCGGCACTGCTTCGGCTTCGAAAGCGATCTGATCGGCAACTGGCGCTGCATCCCGCTCTGCCTGCGGCGCAAGCTGGATCTGGCCGGCATCAAACTCCGGCTCAGCCACTGGCTTGCCCTCTCACCCGAGCAGAGGAGGGAGCTGGTGCTCTGGCCCGACGGCCCCGAGGCCCTGCCGGGGCTGGCGGAGCGGATCCGCGGCCTCACCCGTCCCCTGCCCGATGGGGAGGCCCGCACCCTGGTCCCCGTCAGCGGAGAACCGTGGCAGGAGGGCGCTGTGCTGCCGGAGGTGGTGCGCGAATCGGCCCTGGGCCTGGGTCAGGCCATCAGCCAGCAGCAGTGGGGCATGCTGACGGAACTGGAGCGCTTCGCCCTCTGCAAACTGGCGCGGCCCGGCCACGATCATCACAACCTGCCGGCCGCCCTCTCCGAGCTGCTCGGCTGACGGCTGGGCCGCCGTCGGGGCTCACCGGAGCCGGCACCGGCCCGGTGTTCGACCGGCCGGATCACCGACGCCGTGGCCGCCACGCAAACGGCGGCCGCCTTGAGCTCGGGCTGGCCGGAGATCGGGCAGGCCAGCTCGTGCATGAGCGCGTTGACCTCGCAGGCCTGGTCCTGCATGAAACCCCAGTGCATCGGCAGGAACACCGTGCCGGAGCGAATGCGATCGCTGATCGTCACCCTGGCGGTGATACTGGCGCGCCTGGAGGTGATCCTGGCCAGCGCCCCCTCCTCCAGGGCCAGGGCGAGGGCGTTGACGGGATGCACCTCCAGCAGGGGCTCGGGGTGCATCGCCATCAGCCGGGGCACCTGGGCCGTGCGGGTCATCGTGTGCCACTGGCCCAGATAGCGGCCGACGGTGAGCACCAGCGGGAAGGCCTCGGAGAGCGGCTCGGCCAGGCCCAGGGGCTGATCGGCGCAGAAGCGGGCGCGGCCGCTGGGGGTGGGAAAGCGCAGGTCGGTGTAGAGCCGCTTGGCTTCCGTCGTCGGAGCGCTGCCCTGGGGGTAGGGCCATTGCTGCGGTCCCTGGCGGGCCAGCAGCCCATGGCTGAGGCCCGAGACATCACAGAGCCGGCCGGCCGTCAGGTGGGCGTGCTCGGCATAGACCGCCTCGGAGCCGGAGAAGGCGAACTGACGCTCGAATCCCAGCCGCCGCCCCACCGCGGCGAACACCTCCCAGTCGGGGCGGGCCTGGGCAGGGGGCCGGCGGAAGGCGGGGCAGAACGTGACCCGCCGTTCCGAGTTGGTCATCGTGCCCGGCTTCTCGCTCCACTGGGCGGCGGGCAGCAGCAGATGGGCGTAGTGGGCGGTTTCCGTGCCCGCGTAGGCCTCGCTGAGGATGGTCAGGGGACAGCGGGAGACCGCCGCCTTGACCCGCTCCAGGTTGGGCAGGCTCACCAGGGGATTGGTGGCGGCCACCCACCACACATCCAGGCCCCCCCGTTCCATGGCTTCCACCTGCTCCCAGGCGGTCAACCCGGGCTGGGCGGCGATCGAACCCGGCGCGAAGCCCCAGGCCCGCTCCACCTCGGCGCGGTGGGCCGGGTTCGCCACGGTGCGGTAGCCGGGCAACAGGTGGGCGAGCCCCCCGGCCTCCCGACCGCCCATGGCATTGGGCTGGCCGGTGAGTGAAAAGGGGCCAGCCCCCGCCCGGCCGATCTGACCAGTGAGGAGATGGAGGTTGATCAGCCCAGCCACCGTGGCCGTGCCTTCCACGCTCTGATTCACCCCCATCGACCACAGACTGAGGGCCGCCCCGGCATCTCCCCAGAGCTGGGCCACCTCCTGGAGCTGCCCTTCGGTGATGCCGCAGATTCCGGCGACCCGGGTGGGCGTCCATTCCTGCAGCAGATCGGCGAGGGCGGCGAAGCCCTCGGTGGCTTCATCGATGAAGGCGGCATCGATCGATGTCCGCGCGAGCAGAAGGTGGGCCATGCCGTGCAGCAGCACGAGATCGGTGCCGGCCTGAATCGGCAGGTGGAGATCGGCCGCGGCCGAGGTGGCGGTGGCGCGCGGGTCCACAACCACGATCTTCAGCTGGCGAGGGGATCGTTTCTTGCGTTTGATCAGGCGCTGGAACAGCACCGGATGACAGGCGGCCGTGTTGGTGCCGATCAGGAAGGCCAGATCACAGTGATCCAGGTCGTCATAACAACACGGGGGGCCATCGGAGCCCAGGCTGCGCGCATACCCCGCCACGGCGGAACTCATGCACAGCCGCGAGTTGGCATCGAAATTGTTCGATCCGATGGCACCTTTGATCAGTTTCTGGGCGACGTAATAATCCTCGGTATGAAACTGGCCTGAGCCATACATCGCAATGGCGTCAGGCCCCTTGCTGGCCAGGGTGCGGCGGATCTGGCCGACGATGCGATCCAGGGCGTCCTCCCAGCTGATCGGGCGGAAGGGCTGATCCAGAGCGGGACGAAAGAGCGGTTCCCGCAGACGGGATCGATCCAGCGTCTCCCCGACCGTTGCACCTTTGACACACACCTGCCCCTGGCTCGATGGATGACGGCGATCACCCTTGACCCCCCAGATGGGGAGACCATCCACCCCACGGCGCGTCAGTTGATGGCGGGCCGCAGGGGGCAGCATGGTCAGGCCGCAGCCCACCCCGCAATAGGGGCACTGGGTGCTGATGCCGGCAGGTTCGGCTCTGGCCAGGGGATCGCCCATCTCAGCGGGCCCTCAAGTGGCTTCGGCCAGCATCACTTCTCCCTCATGGAGATCATCAAAGGAGCCCTTGGGTTCCTTCAAGAAGAAGTAACACATCAGTCCCACCACCAGTCCGGCGACACCCAGCACCTGGAAGAAGGCACTGTTGGAGGCGGCCACAACCGCCGGGGAAGGATCCCCCGAGGCATCGCCGATCCAGACGGGCAGCAGGCTGTAGATGGTGAGATAGGCCACGGCTCCCACGTTCCCGTAGGCGCCCACCATGCCGGCGATCTGCCCCGTGACCCGACGCTTGACCAGGGGAACGATCGCAAAGGTGGATCCCTCGCCGGCTTGCACGAAGAAGGAGCAGGCCATGGTGAGCACCAGCGCCAGGAGGATGCCGGCTGTCCCCACGAAGCTTCCCGGTTTGATCATGCTCATGACCAGATATCCGATGCCCAGGCCGACGGTGAGGAATCCCATCGTCTTGCGGCGCGAGCCCATCCGGTCGGAGATCAACCCACCCCCCGGACGTGCCACCAGGTTCACGAAGGCAAAGGAGGACGCGAGGATCCCGGCCGTGGCCTTGGGCAAGAGAAAGGTGGTTTCAAAGAAGGTGGGAAGCATCGACACCACAGCCAGCTCCGAGCCGAAATTCACGATGTAGGTGAGTTCAAGAATGGCTACCTGCTTGAATTCGTAGCGATCTTCCTTGGCATACACTTTCGCTCCCGTGATCAGGTCCTTATTGGTTCGAATGATGCCGAGGGTCTGGAAGATGAAAAATGCGAGGACCAGTAGCAGCGCGATGGTGTAGCCGGTGTCATTCAGAAAGTTGACCTTCTGGAGCCGCCAGGCCAGCACACAGAGGATGGCTGCGAAGGGAACGTTCATCCCGATCAGTCCCCAGAAATCCCGCATGGAGGTGACCTCCAGGCCGGCGGCTTTGGCCGGCTTCTGGTACACCCTGCCTGGGGGAGTATCGGAAACGTTGAAAAAATAGAAGATGCCGTAGGCGGCTGCAATCAATCCAGTCAGGGCAATGGCACCCCGCCAATTGAGCACCACATCGCCGATCTGGGCTCCACCGGCAAACGAAAGCCAGCCAGCCACGATCACCAGCGTGAGGGCGGAGAAAGCCGAACCAAAATTTCCCCAACCACCATAAATCCCTTCGGCCAGGCCGATTTCCTTGGGTGGGAACCACTCCGCCACCATGCGGATCCCGATCACGAACCCGGCACCCACGATGGAGAGCATCAGCCTGGCGATCACCAGCTGACTGAAGTCCTGCGCTGTGGCGAAGAGCAGGCAGGGAATCGCTGAAAACACCAGAAGTGTGGAGTAGGTGATTCGGGGCCCGAACTTATCCAGCAGCATTCCAATCAGAATCCGGGCCGGAACCGTGAGGGCTACGTTGCAGATCGCCAGGGTCCTGATCTGGGCCAAGGACAGCCCCATGTCCTCCTTGACCGTGGTGGCGAGGGGCGCCAGGTTGAACCAGACGACAAAAGTGAGAAAGAATGCAAACCAGGTGAGATGCAGGGTCTTGTATCTCCCCTGGAGCGACCAGAGTTCACTAAGCATGGGTCACACGATGGATGAACCCTGGCTTCAGGAACAAAGCGCTCAGGACTGAATCTCGGCGCGACACGCTGACCGATAAAAAAGACAAGCACGGTGAGCAACCTGCCTCCTGTTGTCATAGCTACCAAAGCGATCGTGGCTCTGCGTTGATGTGCTGACCTGCCCTGGGCCGGCTGATCGCGGCAGCCCGGTTCCCGCCCGTGCCAACCTCAATCCCCTGCCCATCCCCGCCGCCCGCCCCCTTTCCCGTGTCGTCCCCCTTCGCCGCCGCCGCGACGCCCGCCGTGGCGTTTCTCGGGCTCGGGGCCCTGGGGGTGCCGATGGCCACCAACCTGCTGAAGGCCGGCTTCGACCTGATCGTGTGGAACCGCAGCCGACCGGCGGAGCAGGCCCTGGTGGAGGCGGGGGCGCGGCGAGCCGTCTCGGCGGCGGAGGCGGCGGTCGATGCGTCGTTGGTCTGCCTCTGCCTCAGCGACCACGAAGCGGTGGAGGCGGTGCTGTTCGGTCCCAGCGGTGTGGCCCAGGGAGCCCGACGCGATGCCCTGGTGATTGACTTCTCCACGATCGCGCCGGAGAGCAGCCGCACCTTTGCCCAGCGGCTGGCGGATCAGGGGGTGGGCTATCTCGACGCCCCCGTGACCGGTGGCACCGAGGGCGCCCGGGCCGGAACCCTGGCGATCCTGGTGGGGGGACGCCCCGACCATCTGGAGCGAGCCCGGCCGCTGCTGGAGGTGGTGGGCGGCTCGATCAGTCACTTCGGGGCCGTGGGATCGGGTCAGGAGGTGAAGACGGTGAACCAGGTGCTGGTGGCCGGCAGCTACGCGGCCCTGGCCGAGGGCCTGGGGCTGGCCCGGCGCCTGGGCCTGCCGCTGGCTCAGGTCTGCGCGGCCCTGGGAGGCGGGGCTGCCGGCTCCTGGGCCCTGGAGCACCGCAGCGGCCCGATGATCGAGGCGCGATTCCCCCTCGGCTTCCGCCTCGCCCTGCACCGCAAGGATCTCGCCATCGCCCTCGCCGTCGCCGCCGCCCTCGGCCAGCCCCTGCCGATCAGTGCCGCCGTGGCCGAGATCGAGGATGCCCTGATCGCGGCGGGCCATGGCGACGAGGATGTGTCGGCGCTGGCCCGCTGGTTCCTGCCGGTCCGCTGAGCCGCTCGGGGTGCCCTGCCCCCCGGCGTCTCCGCCAGACGCATCCCCACCCGGGTTCGATCCAGGTCCGGCTTCCCGGTCCCCCGCAGCATCTTTCTAGGGTTGAGGAAGTGCTGGCGTTGGGGGAGACGACCGTGTCCCGTTCCTCCTCCGAATTCCTGGACGCCCTGGCCGTTCCCCTCCCCACCCTGTGGGCCGGGCTGGCCCGGCGGCAGCTCCGGCCTGAGGTGATGGACCAACCCGGGCTGGAGGCCCAGGCGCATCACGACGCCCTGCGGGGGCTGGCCACGATCAACACGCTCACCCGCAGCGCCGCCTGTTTCGTTCCCGCCATCCGCCGCCTGGCCCGCCAGTGTCCGGGCCAGCGCCTGCGGATCCTCGATGTGGCCTGCGGCGGGGGCGACACGGTGCGGGCCCTCGGCCGCCTGGGCCGGCGCGAAGGGCTCGACCTGGAGCTGCAGGGCTGTGACCTCAGCGCCGACGCCGTTGGCCTGGCGGCCGCCTCGGCCCGGGCCGAGGGGCTGGAGGCCCATTTCTTCCAGGCCGATGCGCTCGGTGCCCCCCTGCCCCCCGGATTCCAGCTGATCATCTCCTCCCTGTTTCTGCATCACCTCGGCGAGGCCGAGGCCGAAACCCTGCTGCGTCGCATGGCCGACGCTGCGCAACGGCAGATCCTCGTGCACGACCTGATCCGCAGCCGGCTCGATCTGCTTCTCACCTGGCTGGGCACCCGGCTGCTGAGCCGCTCCCCGATCGTGCACATCGACGGCCCCCTCTCGGTGGGGGGCGCCTTCCGGCTGGAGGAAGTGGCGGCCCTGGCGGCCGCGGCCGGTCTCGAGGGCGCCCGGCTCAGCCGCTTCTGGCCCGAGCGCTTTCTGCTCTCCTGGAGCCGCGATGCCCCCTTCGGCTGACGACCTGGCGCCGCTGGCGCGGAATCGCTGGGATGTGGTGGTGGTGGGGGCCGGCCCGGCCGGATCCCTGGCGGCCCATGGCTGCGCCCGACGGGGGCTGCGGGTGCTGCTGGTGGAGCGGCGCCACTTTCCCCGCTGGAAAGTCTGCGGTGCCTGCCTCAGCCCCCAGGCCCTGGCCGCCCTTTCCACCGCCGGCCTGGAGCATCTGGTGGAGGAGCAGGGGGGACTTCCCCTGCGGCAGCTGCACCTGGGTGTGGCCGGGCGGGTGAGCCCCATCGCCCTGGCCCGGGGCCGGGCCCTCTCCCGGGGCCGTTTCGATCAGGCGCTGCTGGAGGCGGCTCGCTCCGCCGGCGCCACCGTGCTGACGGGCACCCGGGCCGCCCTGGGCAGCAGCGACGCCGGCACGCGGGAGGTGGTGCTGCGGCAGGGCCCTGGCCGGCAGAGCGTCAGCGCCCGGGTGGTGCTGATCGCCGCGGGCCTGGCCCACCGTTGCCTCGACGAGGAACCCGGCTTCCACACCCACATCATGACCGGCAGCCGGCTCGGAGCCGGCTGTGAGCTCGCCGCGGAGACCGCCGCACTCTCCCCCGGCGTGCTGCAGATGGCCGTGGGGCGGGGGGGCTACGTGGGGCTGGTGCGGGTCGAGAGCGGCGCGATCAACCTGGCCTGCGCCCTGGATCGAGACCAGCTGCGCGCCAGTGGTGGAGTGGCCCCGGCCTGCCGGCAGCTGGTGGCGGAAGCCGGATTCGCGCCGCTGCCCGAGCTGCCGGAGGGGTCCTGGCAGCTCACCCCCCCCCTGAGCCGCCGCACGCGCCCGCTGGCGGGCCACCGCCTGCTGCTGCTCGGGGATGCCGCCGGTTACGTGGAGCCGTTCACCGGCGAAGGCATGGGCTGGGCCCTCACCGCCGCCCTCGCCGCCCTGCCCCTGGTGAGCCGCGGCCTGGAGCACTGGGATGGGGTGATCGAGGCGGAGTGGGGGCGCCGTCATCGGCAGTGGGTGGTGCGCCGGCAGGGCTTCTGCCGGGGATTGGCGCTGCTGCTGCGGCACCCCTGGGTCACCCGGGGCCTGCACCGGAGCGCGGCCCGGCTCCCCGCCCTGACCAGCTCCATGCTTGAGATCCTGCAACGCCCCGCCCTCCCCCCTCCGCTCGTCTGACCCCCCATGCCCCTGTCCCTGCTCGGTATCGGTACCGCCGTGCCGTCGCAACGGATCAGCCAGCCGGATGCCCTGGCCCTGGCGCCCCAGATGGCGACGGCCACCCCTCGCCAGCAACGCCTGCTGGCGAGGATCTACCAAGGATCGGGGGTGGAGCATCGCCACTACGTCCCATTAGCCACCTCCCCCAATCCCTCCACCGCCGATCGGATGCGGCGCTATCAGCCGGCGGCGCTGGATCTGGCCCTGCGGTCCTCCCGGCGCGCCCTGGCGGATGCCGGTGTGGACGGGGCGGCGATCACCCATCTGATCACCGTGTCCTGCACGGGTTTCGGCGCTCCGGGGTTCGACCTGGCTCTGATGAGTGGCCTGCCCCTCTCCAGCGGCGTCGCCCGCACCCATGTGGGGTTCATGGGGTGCCATGGGGCCCTCAACGGCCTGCGGGTGGCCCGGGCCTTCGTGGAGGCTGATCCCGCGGCCTGTGTGCTGCTCTGCGCGGTGGAGCTGTGCAGCCTGCACCTGCAGGAGGGCTGGAATCCCGAGCACATCGTGGCCAACGCCCTGTTCGCCGATGGTGCCGGCGCCGTGGTGGCCAAGGGTGGTGCGCCGGCCGGATCGGCGTCGCTTCAGCTGATCGCCTCCAGCTCCACGGTGCTCCCCGACACCGAAGCGTTGATGGGCTGGTTCATCGAAGATCACGGCTTCGCCATGGCCCTCTCCGCCAAGGTGCCCAGCCTGATCGCCGCCCAGCTGCGTCCCTGGCTCGACCGATGGCTGGCGGGCCAAGGCGTGAGGCTGGAGGAGATCGGCCAGTGGGCCGTGCACCCGGGGGGTCCCCGCATCCTGGCGGCCGTGCTGGAGAGCGCGGCTCTGGAGCCTGTCCGGATCGATGTGTCCACCGCCGTGCTGCGGCAGTTCGGCAACATGTCATCGGCCACGATCCTGTTCATCCTCGATCGGCTGCGCGGCCGAGCCAGCAACGGCCCGTGCCTGGCCCTGGGTTTCGGCCCGGGCCTCACGGTGGAGGCGGCCCTGCTGCAGGGGGGCTTGGGGGCCGGCGGGGCCTGACTGACCGGGCTTCCGGAAGGGCGGGCGCAGGCGGCCCGTCTTCGACCGTCGTGGCGCCCGCCCTGGGGCTGACGCCCTGGTCACCGCCTGGCGAACGAGCCCCTCGTTGTCCGTCCGTCCGAGGGGATCTGCCTCCTGCTGGGATCCAGCAGCCTCACCATCAAGCTGGATGCGGCGGCCACAGGCGGTCGTCTCGCCCTGCTGGATCACCGGGGGGCTCCCCGCTACATGGCGCCCCAGGTCATGCATTGGCGCACAAGAGAAACCCAGGCCATCTCCATTCTGGAGGGCACGATCCGCTTTCCGTTCGAAGACCGAATGGTCGACGCTGAAGCCCATACGGTCCTGCACATCCCGGAGCACTGTTCTTATACGTGGAAGAATCCAGAGGCCTGTCCGGCCCGGAATGCTCTATGTGTCTTCCCCTGCAGGAATTGAGCAGTTCTTCATCGATGTTCAGCAGGTCTTCGCCAATCACGCTGATCGTTCCCCGGTGGCTGCGGCGCCCCTGGTGGAGACGCTCTGGGAGGCCTATGGCGTTCTGAGCTGATCCATCGCGCGAGCCGCCCATCGGGGCTGAACCCCGCGGGACATCCCTCCAGATCGGCCACCGGCCACCCCATCCAGTTGCCCGCTGGGCCGGTATCCCTCTGCAGTGAGCCCTCCGAGCCCTCCGCCCTTGCCTGGTTTCCGCCGCACCCCTCACTCCGTCCAAGCGCGGAATTCGCGCCCGTTGCGCCCACACCGCAAGCTCAGGCCGGGCCCCTGGGCCCTGGCGCTGGTCGGCCTGCTGCTGGCGGGATGCCAGTCGGCCGGGGGCGCCGGCAGCGGCGGCGGTGCCTCCACCCAGCGGCTGACTGTGACGGGCTCCAGCACCGTGGCCCCCCTGGCGGCGGAGATCGCCAAGCGCTTCGAGTCCAGCCAGCCGGACGCCCGCGTTGATGTGCAGAGCGGCGGCTCCTCCAGGGGGCTGGCGGATGTACGGCGTGGCAGCGCTGATCTGGGCATGGTGTCGCGGGCGCTGGGCCCGGCAGAAAACGACCTCCAGGCCACCACGATCGCCCTCGACGGCATCGCCCTGATCGTGCACAGCAGCAACCCGGTGCCCGCCCTCAGCGAGGACCAGATCCGCGGCATCTTCACCGGCGCCATCACCGACTGGCGGCAGGTGGGCGGGACGCCCGCCCCGATCACCGTGATCAACAAGGCGGACGGTCGCTCCACCCTGGAGCTCTTCCTGGATCATTTCCAGCTCAGCAGCGCCGACATCCAGGCCGATGTGGTGATCGGGGACAACCAGCAGGGCCTCCGCAGCGTGGTGGGCAATCCCGCCGCCATCTCCTATGTGTCGATCGGCTCGGCGCTGCAGGAGGCCCGGCGCGGCGGTGCCATCCGGCTGCTGCCGCTGGAAGGCATCGCCCCCACGCTGGCCAACGTGGCCAACGGCTCCTTCCCCCTCTCCCGGCCGTTGATCCTGGTGCGGCCGGCCCGGGGCCTCACGCCGCTGGGGCAGGAGTTCCTGGCCTTCGCCGCCTCCGCCGCCAACGACGACCTGATCCGCCGCGAGTCGTTCGTAGCTCCACCCCGGTGAGAGCAGCGGAGGATCGGCTGCTGCTCGGTTGTCTGCGCCTGGCCGGAGCCGCGGCGGGCTCGATCGTGCTGCTGATCGTGGCCTACCTGCTCGCCGAAGCCCTGCCGGCCCTCCAGGCGCTCGGGCCCCTGCGCTGGATCCGTGATGCCTCCTGGCATCCGGCGGGAGGCGCCGGGGCCGGACGGTTCAATCTCAGTCCGATGCTGATCGGCACCGCCGCTGCCGCCACAGGCGCGGTGCTGCTGGCCACGCCCCTCTCGATCGCCTCAGCGCTCTTCTGCCGCTTCTATGCGCCGCGCCGGCTCGGCGGCGGCTACCGGCGCCTGGTGCAACTGCTGGCCGGACTGCCCTCGGTGGTGTTCGGCTTCTGGGGGCTGGTGGTGCTCACCCCGTTGATCGGCCGCTGGCAGCCCCCCGGCCAGAGCCTGCTGGCGGGGATCCTGATCCTGACGCTGATGATCCTGCCCACCATCAGCCTGCTGGCGGAATCGGCCCTCGCCGCCGTTCCCCGCTCCTACGGACAGGCCGCGGCCGCCCTGGGGCTCACCCGCTGGGCCACGATCCGCCAGGTGATGCTGCCGGCCGCGATCACCGGCCTCAGCTCGGCGATCCTGCTGGGGGCGGCGCGCGCCATCGGCGAAACCATGGCGGTGCTGATGGTGACGGGCAACGTGGTGCGGACCCCCGCCAGCCTGCTGGATCCGGTCCGCACCCTCACGGCCAACATCGCCCTGGAGCTGGGCTATGCCCTGGAGCTGCACCGCTCGGCCCTGTTCGTGAGCGGGTTGCTGCTGATGGGGATGGTCGCCCTGCTGGTGGGGATCTCCGAAGCGCTGCGGCCGGTGGAGCGCCATGGATAGGTGGCCCTGGCCCGACCGTCTGGCGGCGGCCCTGGCCTGGGGGGTGGCGATGGGGATCACGGCGGTCTTCGGGCTGGTGCTCGCCGACCTGCTCCGCCACGGTCTGCCGGAGATCAGCCTCGGGTTTCTGCTCGAAGCTCCCCGGGAGGCCGGCCGGGCCGGCGGGATCGGCCCGGTGATCGTCTCGACCCTGCTGATCCTGGCAGTGAGCCTGCTCACCAGCCTGCCGATCGCCCTGGCCACCGCCGTGCTCCTGGCCGAATTCAGCCACGGGCGCAGCGGCTTCGCCCGGCTGATCCGCGCCTCCCTCGATGGGCTGGCCGGGGTGCCCTCGATCGTGTTCGGCCTGTTCGGCAATGCCCTGTTCAGCCTGGCCCTCGGCCTGGGCTTCTCGATCCTTTCCGGCGGCCTCACCCTGGCCTGCATGGTGCTGCCGATCCTGATCCGCTCGGCGGAGCAGGCCCTGCGCGAGGTTCCCAGCGACTACCGCCGCGCCGCCGCCGCTCTGGGGATCAGCCAGGCGGCCTCGCTGCGCCAGGTGCTGCTGCCCTGCGCCGCCCCCGGACTGGCCATCGGGGTGGTGCTGGGGATCGGCCGCGCCCTGGCCGAAACCGCCGCCCTGCTGTTCACCAGTGGCTACGTCGACCGGCTGCCGGGCTCGCTGCTGGATTCGGGCCGGGCCCTGTCGGTGCACATCTACGACCTGGCCATGAACGTGCCGGGCGGGGAGGCCCGCGCCTACGCCACCGCCGTGGTGCTGGTGGTGGTGCTGCTGGTCACCAACGCCCTCACCCTCGGGATCGCCGAGCTCTGGCGCCTCGATGGGGGGACGAGCCGATGAGCCTGCCGCTGGGGCCCCAGCCCTGCCTGGAGGTGCGTCAGTTGAGCGTCAGCTACGACCGGCGCTGCGTGATCGACGCGGTGAGCACAACGATGCACCGCAGCCGCATCACGGCGATCGTGGGGCCTTCCGGCTGCGGCAAGAGCACCTTCCTCAGCTGCCTCAACCGTCTCAGCGACCTCACGCCCGGCTGCCGGCTCAGTGGTTCGATCCGGCTCGACGGGGACGACATCCTCTCGGCGCGCACCGACCTGATCCGCCTGCGCCGCCGGGTCGGGACGATTGCCCAGCGCCCCAATCCCTTCCCCCTCTCGATCCGGCGCAACATCACCATGCCGCTGGAGCACCACGGCCTGCGCCACCGCGACCAGCGGGAGGCCGTTCTGGAGCAGGTGCTGCGCCGCGTCGGCCTCTGGCGCGAGGTGCGCGGGCGCCTGGATCAGCCGGCCCTGGCCCTCTCGGGCGGGCAGCAGCAGCGCCTCTGCCTGGCCCGGGCCCTGGCGCTGGAGCCGGAGGTGCTGCTCCTCGATGAACCCTGCAGTGCGCTTGACCCGGTGGCCAGCGGCGTGGTCGAAGATCTGATCGCCTCGCTGCGCGGAGCCACCACCCAGGTGATCGTGACCCACAACCTGGCCCAGGCCAGGCGCCTGGCCGACGACCTGATCGTCTTCTGGACCGACGAGGGCCGGGGCACGATCGTGGAGCAGGGTCCGGCGGATGCGGTGTTCGCCGCGCCGCAGAGTGCGATCACGGCGGCCTATCTCAGCGGTTCGCGAGGATGAACGGCGCGCTGAGCCCCACCATCCCCCGTGCTTGCGAACGTCGTGCTGGCCCTGGTGCTGCTGCTGCTCGCTCTGGGGCTGGTCGCCGTGCTGCTGCCCGCGTGGGTGATCCGCGGTGTGCTCGCCCCGCTCCACCCGGAGGTGGTGTTCTGCGGTCCGGGCGCTCAGAAGCGGCTGGCGCTCACGATCGACGACGGCCCCAGCGGCACCGGCTCCCAGGCCCTGCTGGAGCTGCTGCGGGAGCTGGAGGTGCCGGCCACCTTCTTCCTGATCGGCTCCCACCTGGAGCGCGACCCCCACTTCCCCCGCCGGGCCCTGCGGCAGGGCCACGGCATCGGCAACCACCTCTGGCGCGACGAGTGCTCCGCCGCGCAGGATCCGGCCAGCTTTCTGCGGCAGCTCAGCGACACCGAACGGGCGATCGAGCGGGCCGCCTGCCCCGAACCGGTGGCCTGGCGCTGGTGCCGCCCCGGGCAGGGCTGGTTCCACCGCGCCATGCTGGGCGGCCTGGCGGGCCGCCGTTACCGGTTGGTGCTGGGCTCGATCTTCCCCTGGGACACCTTTCGGCCGCCCCTCTGGTTCGTGCGCGGGTTCGTGCGGCTCAACGCCCATCCCGGCGGCATCCTGGTGCTGCATGACACACCCGCCCTGAGCGCGCGCACCCACACCAGCCTGCGCCGGATCATTCCCGAGCTGCGCCAGCGTGGCTATCGGTTCGTGCCCCTGCCGGAGCTGCTCGATCCGGCCTGCTGAGCCAGGACCCTCCAGCGCTCCACCACCTGGGCAGAGGTCACCGGCACCGGCCCGTCGCCGCCAGGCACCGCGCCATGGGGGTGGCCCATTCCGGATCCAGACCCCCCGCCACCGCCCCGTCATGCGCCCGACCGGCGAAGGGTGAGCCCGGCGGCCGCGGTTGCACCATCCGGAGCAGCACCGTGGCCTTCAGGGCCGTGGGGAGGCTGCCGTGCATCACCAGCCTGTCGGCCAGGGCCTTGCCGTCAGAGCGGCGGCCCTGGAACGGGGCGTCATCCAGGAACAGGGGCAGCCTGATGCCGCCGGCGCTGAGGGCGGCCCGAGCGAGGATCCGCGTCCGGGCGAAGGCGAACACGGTGAGCAGCCATTCGGGCTTGCCCACCGGCCCCAGGTGCATCGGCTGGCCGCTCAGCTACTCGAGCCGCGCCACCATCGGACCGTGGGCTTCCGGGCTGATCAGGAAGCCCCCCAGGATCAGGACCGGTTGCCGGGGCGCCGGGAGGCGCTCAACGGGTGGGCGAACACTCCTCGATGCGTTCCCGCGGGCCATGGGCCGGCCTCGCCTGCCGACGCCAATCTCCCGCCGGCACCAGGCCAAACGCTCTCAGCGGACAGGCTGAACATCCATCATCCACCTGCCGACAACCTGACCGCAGACCCAGGGCATCCCCTCCTATAGGGTCTTCGCACAGGGAACGAGCGCCAACCGTACGGGCCCGGACCCGGCATTCCACCTCCTGTGGCCCTGCCCGGTGGTGTCCGTGGTGAGGATGCATGTGCCCGGCGTCAGGGTGAACGTTGTTCCGTCTGCCGCCCCGTACCCCATCTCTCCTGCAAGACAGATGACCCACTGGGCCCCAGGGCTTGGGTGCCAGTCCCCGCACCAGCCGACGGGTCACTCAAGCAGCACGAAGGCGTCCGCATCCGAGGCGCCCGATGTGTACAACGGAGGAGCTGGGGGAGAATGGAAGCAACGTCTGGTTCTGGGTGAAATCAGGATCAACCCGGGGCAGCCCGTTCTCATCGGCAAACAGGTGATGAACGTCCAGGTTGACATGGGTCATGCTGAAGGAGTGTGCAGATCTTCTGGCTTCACTCGCCAACGGGTGTGCAGAGTTCCAGGAGGCAACCATCCGGCGCCCGGACATGGGAAACGATCTGACCCCAGGATTTCCTGACCGGTGGGTTCAATTCCATGGCCCCTTCCCTTAAGGCCTGCGCATGCATGGAAGCAACGTCCTGGGTGACAAAGCCGATTTCCATGCCCAGAGGCTGTGGCGATTCATCGGCGCGTCTGTATCCACCGGCAAGATTGGCATGGCCCAGTTCATGCGCGGCAAAAGCCAGGGTAGTTTCTCCGGTCTCAAGTTCTCCATAGTCCCCTGATTCGTGGAGGTAGCGCCGTTTTAACCCGAAGGCACGTTCGTAAAAATCAAGGGAGGCGGCAACATCTCGCACGAACAGAATCGTGTATCCCAGCTTCATCGCCTAGCCTTCCTAAATTGTCTTTTGGAAGGCTAGCCCGGGCCATGAACGGAGGCCATCCTGCCCCAGGGTCTGATGGGGGTCAGTCCGGGGCGCGGCTCTCCCCCTGGGTGGGTCGATCGGCGAGAACACCCAGAGCCATGGGGTTCCCCCGATGTCGTGGACACCCATCCGCAGGTCCCAGAGCTGAGCGCAGGGGTCGTGGGATGGCACAGCCCCCGGTCAAGACGGCCAGCTCCTGCGGCACCCGCTGGGGTGAGAGTCGACCTCATGGCCATGGATCAGCGGGAGCAGGCGGACGATCCTCAGAAGGCGATTGTCAATCGAAGACGATGATCCAGCTGCTGAACGACTGAACCTCAGCCGCTACCGTCCCGCTCCGGTCGGCTGGCAGCCTCAAGCAGCACCGCCGCTGCGGTGCGGGCATCATCGGCGGCGCCGGGATCGCGCTCCAGGAAGGACAGCACCAGGCCGCCTTCGAGCAGCAGATGCAGCTGCCGGGCCAGGGGCGTCGGATCCGCAAGGCCCAGCTGGCGGCACTGGTCGTCCAGCAGGGCACGGCAACCCGCCTTGAAGGCCTCCGCCGCCTGGCGGGGCCGGTCATCGGGCTCGGGGTACTCGCCGGCCGCCTTGATGAACAGACAACCGTGGAAGGCGGGCGAGCGAACCCACTCAGCCAGCCAGTCGAAGACGGCCAGGATCCGGCCGCGGCTGCCTCCGGCCGCAGCCGCCAGCCGGGCCGTGAGGGATGAACGGATCTCGCCGGCCAGGCGCTCCAGCACGGCGGCGATCAGCTCCTCCTTGGAGCCGAACTGCTTGTAGAGGGTCATCTTGGCCACGCCGGCCTCGGCCAGCAGGGTGTCGATGCCCACGGCCCGGTAGCCCTGGCGGGAGAAGAGCTCCTGGGCGGTGCTGAGCAGGGCCTCCCGCTTGGCAGACGTCCTTGCTGCAGAAACTGATGGGGCCATGGTCCGGGCTCACTCGCCCCAGACTAGACACTAGACAGAACGGTCTGCTACCTTGATCTGACAGACGGGTCTGTCTCCTTCTGGCCCCCCCCCCCCCCCGTTTCCAGCGACCCATGGCTTCCTCCTCCAGGCCGCCTGACGCCGGCCACCCTTCCCATCACGACGAACGTTCCCGGGCCCTTGAGGGCTGCGAACCGGTATTCCGGTTCAACGGCCAGCAGTTGGCGGGACAGCCGGATCTGCCCTCAGGGCACGCCGGGGTCACCGATCCCTTCGCCCCGGACGCCAACAGGCGGCATGGTCGCGCCGTCCCCGAGCCTGTTCCGCCTCAGGTCGGCGGCTCCCGTGCCGTGGCCATCCGTCGGCCCGTTGGTGCCGGTCGACCCGCTCACGTTCTGCGTGACGGACCACAGGCTCGATCTCTTGGACAATGGCGAACGGGGCAACACCAGGTTCCAGGGGGAAGCCGATGGGCCGGCCATGCAGGGCGCGGCCGATGCCGGCTGGACCCGGGGGACTCTCCTTCCCCTCTGTCGCGCCGGCACCACCAACGGGTGTCTCTGTCTTCCCCCTGTCCTGATCCTCCCTCCGTGTCATGCTCAAACGTCACGGCCACGAACGTTCCGGCAACAGCTCCAAGGTGCGTCTCCTGCTCGGCTTGCTCGGCGTCCCCTATCAATTGGTGCGCGTCGATCTGATGGCGGCTGAGCACAAACAACCGCCCTTGCTGGCCCTCAATCCCTTCGGCCAGGTGCCCGTGCTGGAAGACGGCGACAGCGTGCTTGCCGACGCCCAGGCGATCCTCGTCTATCTGGCGGCCCGTCAGGAGGATGGCCAGTGGCTTCCCACCGACCCGCTCGAGCAGGCCCGGGTGGTGCGTTGGCTCTCCATCGCCGCAGGGGAGGTGCGACAGGGTCCCGAGAGTGCCCGCCTGCACCACCTGTTCGGGGTCAAGGCCATCCCGATCGAGCGGGCGCAGGAGAAGGCCGCCTTCATTCTCCATCAGTTGGAGCGCCACCTGGCCGATCGGCCGTGGCTGGAGCTGGATCGCCCCACGATCGCCGATGTCGCCGTGTTCCCCTATGGGGCCCTGGCAGGGGATGGGGGCATCGATCTGGCTCCGTACCCGTGCGTTCTGGCCTGGATCGGCCGGATCCAGGCGCTGCCGGGCTACGTGCCCATGAAGGGCCTGGACGCCTGAACGGACACCTCACCCATGAGTCAGCACTACCTCCATCGCCATCTCACCCCCACCGTGGGGGAGGCCCAGCGGCAGGCCTATGGCCAGAGTTCTTCCGTGCCGGATGCCCCGGAGCCCGAGACCCTCGGTGCCCGGGAGATCGCCTTCATCAGCGCCCGCGACAGCCTCTATCTGGCCAGCCTCACCGAATCAGGCGCCCCCTACCTCCAGCATCGCGGCGGCCCCGTGGGTTTTCTGCGGGTGCTCGATGGGCGTACGCTCGGCTTTGCCGATTACAGCGGCAACCGGCAATTGCTCACCACCGTCCATCTGCGCCGCGACCCACGGGTTGCGCTGTTCCTGATGGACTACCCCAACCGGCGTCGGCTGAAGATCGACGGCGAGGCCGAGGTGGTGCCGCTCGAGGCCGACCCAACCCTGCTGGAGCAGCTGCGAACGCTGGACCCACAGACCGGTGAGCTGGAACGGCTCCTCCGCATCCGAGTGGATGCGTTCGACTGGAACTGCCCGCAATTCATCACTCCCCGGTTCACGGCGGCGGAGCTGGAGCAGGTGGTCGCAGAGCGGGAGAGGGCCCTGCGGGAGCGCATGGCTGAACTGGAGGCGGAACGGCTGCGGCTGCCATCGCCGGAGCAAGGCAGCGGGAGTGAGGGAGGTGATGGATGCCGGTAACCACTGAGTTGATCCGCCCCGCAAAGAGGCAGCGTCAGCAGAAGCTCGGCGCACCAGGGCGACGCGATGGCACGGATCGGGAAGGACTGCGCGCTGTTCTTGGATGATCGCGCGCAGTTCCAATCCACAAGCGCTTTCTCAGACTGCCACGAAACCCTGTCGTTCGTCATCCGGCCCGTTCCAGGGGAGATGGGAGTAGATCGTGAGCCAGAGGGACCGACCACTGCTCCGCGAAAGAGCATGACGGAGCAACATCGTCGCGACACCGTGTCTCATGGTGTTAGGGAGTACCGCAATCTGATCGAGGCAAGATTCACGATCAACGAAGCTATGCGTGACGAATTCAATTGGTTTCTTTTGGTGATTGACATCCAACATGGGCGAGCTTGTTGTTCGATCACCGCAACCCAGCGGGCCGACTCGGCACCGAGAGTGGAATGGTTCGCTTGGAATGGGAACTTGAGCCCTGCCTGAGCAGAGAGCCCGCTAGCTTGATTCTCGATCTTGACGAGTTCCTGCAGTTCGTTTGGATGAGCCTTACGCAAAGTGAATACATCCACGTGGTTGCTCTGCCTCCTGAGAGCATTCAGATGGCGCCGAATTAGGATATCTGCGTTCGTGCTCATCGGAGGCGGACAGGTTTTGCAATAGAACAGGCCATATTGAAATGTTTGGCGCAACGCGGCTGTTAGGTATTGTTATTTTGGCCCACAGTGATAATGACATGCCCTTTCTTGTGCCCTTGTTCGACATACGCGTGAGCCTCGGCAGTCTGCTCCAATGGATAACGTCTGTCGATGATCAACTTAATACTCCCTGCCTCAATTAATTCTTTGAGAAAAATCAGATCTTCCTGGCGCTCGATTGCTACCCCGCCTTGAACTTTCTTGCCGCTTGCAATGGAAGTCCACAGTCCTCGGAGTATTGAAGATGGATTTATATGAACAGCTCTGAGGTAAACTCCATGGCTCTTCAGTAAGTTCAGGCAATCTGAAAAATGACTTTTACCGCATGTGTCGAAAATAATATCGTAAGTCCTAGTGCCATGGGTTAAATCTTCTTTGGTGTAGTCGATAACGTAGTCGGATCCCAAAGACTTCACCAACTCCAACTTCGCTGTGCTGCATACACCAGTCACTTGTGCCCCAAAGAACTTGGCAAGCTGCACGGCAGCCATACCTAATGCCCCTGACGCCCCATAGATCAAAACTTCCTGTCCGCTCTGAATCTTTCCCTTGTCTCTCAGGAAAAACAGTGATGTTGTTGCCCCGAAAGGAATAGCTGCAGCTTCCTCATAGGTCATATTGGAAGGCTTGATCGCAACGGCTCCTTGCTCAGGCAGACAAATGTACTCAGCATTTGCACCCAGACTGGCACCTGCGCCAGCAAACACGGAGTCACCGACTTTGAATTGTTTAACATTTTCGCCAATGGCTTCAATTTCGCCGGCTAGCTCTGACCCAAGGATTGTGTTGTGTTTAGGTCTTATGAAACCGTAAAATAATCTGATTGGAAATGGGTCTGCCTTGCGGATTCTCAAGTCCGCTGACGTTGCTGTTGTTGCATATATCTTAATGAGCACTTCATTGTCTTGGGGAGTAGGTTTTTCTACCTCCTTGAGCTGCAGAGCATGAGGAGACCCATACGCTGTACATACGACTGCTTTCATCAATTCTCCTCGAAGATGGCTTTAGTGTAGTCGGCAATAATCTTCTATCCGAATGAGTTTCGAAATCTAACCATATGGAGTTTACGCCGTGAGTCAGCGAAATCAGCCAGATTGATGACCTGGCTTCCTAAGTTAACTAGTTCCAGCTGATTAAATGCAGCCTTGGATTGTTACTCGTTCTTCAAAGACAAAGGCAAAGTCAGCAAGCTAGATTCGCTGACTGTTCGCAGTCTCGTCAAAAAGAACTGGTTCGATATCAACCCAGTCGGCGAGGACTTTGCACTCCTAAACATTAGATCTGGTCCAGACGTCATTGAATCCGGTGTAGAGGTCCTGAGCTTTTCTGCTGATGCGACGTGCCAATGGATAGAAACTCTTGGAGAATGTCGTTTTGCGGATTGAGTGCGGCAGGGGAGGGGAGAGGGACGATCGCCCTTGGATAGGAGGGCGAGGCGATGATCGATTACATCATCAGTAAAAACGCGACCGTTTGGATACTGAGCGGGCTTCAAGAGATTGTAGTACGCCATGTCAGGCAGAGTACGGTCAGTATCGATCGCAGCAATGGCTTCTTCGCGGGTGGAATGGCCCGTATGCCCTATCCAGTGAACACAGTGATCCGTCCAGCGCTTGCGATCGATGATCGGTTCGCTGGCATTGGATTCCAATGTTGTGATGTCGGTACGCAAGAGGCTGCTGACGCTCGGATGACCAGCACGATCGGCAGGAATCAGATTGCCGTGCTTACGCACGCTGCACCTCCCCCAGATCGGGATCTCTGGGTTTGCACCGAGTTCGCTTGTCGGCAGCGCGAACACTGTTGAGAAGACATTGGCTTGCGTGTTTGAATCCATGCCAGTCCACGGAGACGTTGCCGCTCTGCATCCCTGCTTGCGGTGGCGAGACCAGGGAACAGATCGCGATGTCTGTCAGGCCTTCTTCATCGTTCTCACGATTCAGAGGGTAGATGGCATCACGATGGAGCGCGTCAGCAGTGGGATTGTTCATTGAGGATGATCACGGTCCTCGATGGGTCAGTGGGTGACTGGAAAGCGTAGAGGTCACAGTGGTCGAGTCATTGATCACCGAGAAGGGGAGCGAGCTTGAGTCTGGTAAAAGGGTTCGATTGCCAGGTCAGGAGCGGGGGATGAGAATTGGGTGAGTCCGCGAAGGCCACGTCTTCATCAAGCGCTCAATGCTGGGATAGACAGGATTCCGTGTTGGATCGCCGTCAGCATTTCGTCGTAGGCGAGGTGGTGCTCCACTCCGTTCAGGAAGCGAGTCCGTGGTGTATTGGATGAGTTCAGCGGTGGTCTGATGAGTCATCGATGTGTGCAAGGTTCCTAGCGTTGTTCATTATCCACCGCAGATATTCTCTGCATCATGCCGGTCTAATTCTAGAGGTCAAGATGCATGGAGTCTGCTACAGAGATCGTTCCATGAAAGTCTGCAGGCTTAGAAATTATTAAGCTGCGGAGTTTCAGTTAGCACAATCGCAATCTCAATCAGGCCAAGCTGCTCTGTGCAAGCTTCTTTGAGTGTTCGGGTGAGTTGGTCGCTCCAATCGGCGTCAACCGGGTGAAGGGGATTCAGGTAGATCATGGCAAGGTGAAATCTCCCCAGTTTGGTTACGGCAAGATCTTGGAGTTCCCCCAGTTTTGAGGACAGGTCGATAGGGGTCACGCCATGATCACCAGACTGTTCATTGATGACCAACCCCACCAGGACCAGACGTCGGTTCACGGCGCAGCAGAAGGCCGAGGCCGTTGAGCTTTGCCTGCAGGAGGGCCTCTCCTGCAATGCCGTTGCTGAGCGGCTCGGCCTTCCTTCCAGCAGCCTGGCCCGCTGGGTGCGCCAGGCCCGCATTGATCGAGGTCAGGCCG
>NZ_JBSJOZ010000018.1:0-35959 GCF_056633155.1 Cryptocyanus atlanticus LEGE 06306 | reverse complement strand
CAGGGTTAACGATGACAGGGGCCCAGGATGTCCAATAAAAGGCACCCACCTCACACCACGACGGCACCCGCACGTAGCGCCTCGAGGTGCCGGAAGGTCTCGCTACTGGAAAAGCCGCGTGGGCAGATCACGATCTTGCTACCATAAAGGCGTCGCGAATAATCGGCAGGGGAAAGGCCCTGGCGGAATCCGTTGGTGAAGCGAATGAATGACTCTGCTGAGGGCGGTTTCAGCCAGCGATCGAGAGTGTGGCGACGCCAACGGCCTGGTAATTGGCGCAGCAGACGGTTGACTACGCCCGAAGGAACGCTTTGCAGTAGGGGATGCAAGGCGCGATAAAGTCCGTAGCGGTTGCTGTTGAGGTTTCCTGAGAAAAACGCCTCCACTGTCCGATTACTCATCGGCTTGATTGGATACTCGGGGAGAATTCCAACATATCCAGGATGAAGAGGATGGATGGTGGTGCCTGGCAACTCATGAGGCAGATAACCCTTGAAGATGCAACGATAATTCAGCTGCAGAGAGCGGGTTGAATCAATCGAAGGGTTCTCATCAGAAATAAAGAAGAGGACCTTGTTAGGAAGGTCGAGCTGGGCGGAGGCCGGGATTGAGTGGGGATCATGTGAGCTAAACACGAAGAAATGAAATTTGTTGAAATCTGGGCCCATCTCCTCCTCTAGACAGTGGAAAAGAGCTGAGAGGAAGCTGGTTTCGTTGAGCTTGTTCCAGCCGTAGATGCTGCCTGGATCGAGCTGGACGTTGGTAGGAAAGGAGAGCATTGGCAATGTGAGTACTGGGGGAGGATGCAAAGGTTTAGTGGAGCCGCTGCAACACACCATTGGAGCCGAGTCGATCTGTTTAAGCTCTGCAGAGTAACTACTCAGTGAGAGGATAACAGCTAGCCGGGCAGTGACCTGCTCAAAAAGTTCTTGACCTAGAGCAGCACAGTCATCGGAACGATGACTGCCTAGGTGGTGACATTCAATCCGAGCAGCAGTCACTGCTTCTTTCTCCCTGTTGTAACCTCTCCGCGAGCGAGGCGGATCCAGTGGAGTTCAGGTCTGCCATCCAAAATCTCGTCCTGCTATCTCGCTGGGGTTCGTCGCTGGCCGTTCAGATCTCGTCAGATTGTTCCCTAGGCTGCAGCGGTTTCAGCCAGCCTAGGCGAGGGCCATTGAGTTTATAGGAAGTAAGACTACTGCCGAAGGGCGTGAACGCCATGGCCCCCTTTAGCGCTGGGGCTGGCTAGTCCCATGACTAGGCCGAGGCAAAGCTGCGTGTAGCGATACCGCTGATCGAGGTTGAGCACGATTCCATCATCCAGCCGCAGTTGGCCTGGGGCATAGGCTGGCACCGCAATGGTAGTGACTGATATGACGTAGTCGAAGGTGTTGGGATCACGTAAGAAGTATTTTGGATTGAGATGTCACCGCATTTCGGTACACCTCCGCATACAGCCCCGCAACCCTCTTCGGATTCCACAGCTGCTCAGCCCGCTGCCGGGCCGTGATGCCGAGCTGATGCCGGCGCTGGGGATCCTCCAGCACCCAGGTGATTGCGGCCGCCAGCGATACCGGATCAAACGGCTTGGCCAGGGCACCCGTGCCTCGATCCTCCACGATGTCGACTAGACCACCGCTGCGGAAGGCCACCACCGGGGTGCCGCAGGCGTGAGCTTCCAGGGCGGTGTTGGGCAGGTTGTCCTGGCGGGAGGGTATCACGAACACGTCGGCAGCTGCATAGAGCAGGCGCAGGCTGATGTTGTCGTTGAGATGGCCGACGTAGTGAACCGGAAAGCCAAGTTTAGGCGTCGCGGCAGGTCGACTCTGGCCGAACACCACCAGCTCGGGCTTGCCTAGTGCTGTGTCGTAGTCCGTGGTTCTTAGATGGCCGAGGGCGTCGAGCAGTAGATCGGCCCCCTTACGTAGATCTCCGGTGCCTCCGATTGCACCAAACAGCACAAGGGGACGAGCCAACGGCAAGCCGAGCAAGGTGCGAGCCTGGGTCTGATCGCACGGGGCCCAAACCTGCAGGTCGATCGGATAGGGGATCACGGAGATCGGCCAGCTGCGCATCAGGGCGCTGCGTCGCGCGCAGTCTCCCATCCAGGTGCTTGGACAGACGATCTGCATTGGCCGCTTCCAAGCCTTGCGCTTGCGCTCCCAGGTGTGACGATTGAGATCGGGTCCGGATTCGTGGGTTGGGCGGTTGGTAGCGAGGTAACCATCGACGAAACGCTCATCGCTGGCCGGCGGTGGAGTCACGTAATGCTCGGCTCCACAGAAGGCCCACATGTCATGAAGTGTCCAGACTACGGGTCTGCTGAGTCGGCCGATTTCTTCGATCGAAAGAGAATTGACTCCAAGGTAGTTGCCAAGCCAGTGAAGATGAATAATATCAAAGAAATCTTGATTCAGCTCGTCTCCAAGCAACGAGTCGTTGATGCAAAAATCGAGTGCACTTGGATTGGCAGACTTAAATGATGCCTTGAGAGAATCCGTGAATCTGCATGTGATGTTCGCAAACTTTCTACCAACCCTGTTTGCTATAGGCTCTGAGTGAAGACCACCAATTACGTCAATGTAATCTGAATATTTTCTGCTGACGCGCATGTAAGCATTTACGCCTACAGATTGTTCGCATGAGACAAGAGCTCGAAATATCCGATGTGCAGCTCGAGCAGCGCCTCCGTGGATGTCAACTGGATTGTAATGAAGTACGTTAATCATTGAGAGGCGTAACAGGGATTCTGGATGCGACCTCTAGATCTTTTTGCCCCTGCATGTCAGGAGCGCAAACCAGCCTTTCAGTGATTTTAGCTAGCTCGAGAAGCCGTGGATCGAGTAACTTTTCATGCCTCTCTCTATGTCGTGGAGCGCGTAAAAGACTCCTAAACCTTCGCAACATCTCATGCAAAGTACGTAGTTGTGTTGAGACTTCTGTATAGCAATTTATCCACTCAATCACGTGTGCTGCTGCATCATTCTTTCCGACTGTTGAGTGAAAATGCTTGGCGGAGCATTTGCCAATATGATTCCACCAACAATCATCCCAGCGATCATCATGACGTAGGTGAAGGAATCTAGTTGAATCGAGATGATGCAACTTATGCTTTGAAGCGACCAATGCAAGCGGTAGAAAAAGGTCCCACCACGGGAGGCCAAGGGTTAGGCTCTCAGAGAGGTAATGTAATGATTCCCTGAACGATTTCGCCTTAGCTGCGACAAAGTCAATTCCGCATCCATAGACCAGTGGATTTTCGTAGCTATCTTTTTGTTCAGAGAAGATGGCGGAGTTCTTAGTCAACGAATCAATATCAGTGCGATGCGCTAGCAAACAATCGGCTTCGCTTAACAGTTGCAGTGCTGATAATTCCGATTCCCCTATGGTGAAGATGATGTCTGCATTTGTAACGGCGACCACCGATTCTGGGTAAGCATCAATGACTCTCAGTAGAGCTGCTCGCAAGCTTGGCAGATAGTCTGGATAAGGTGTTGGTTGGGGTAAAATTGGAATGACCTTAACCCCAGCCTTGGCAAGCTCTTGGGAATGGTATGGGTGTCGATGTAGCTCGGCATCAGTATTGACGGATAGTGGAATGAATCCGCTGTCTTTCCAAGATTGAATTGCTAGGTTCTGAAGGCTATCCTTTATCTCTGAAATATACTTAATGCCACGAAGTGTGGGAGGTATTGAGACTAGAAGGTGCATCCTCGCCATATTCACACGTTAATAGATGGCCATTGGCATACTCGGCGGCCTGACGCTGGCGTGACCCCCATTGCTGGTCCAGTTCCTATGAGAGCTGGTGGGTTGTCAGGCCGCTCTCCACTGCTGGAGGGTCACCAGGGGCGTACGCCCCTAGAGCGCCGAATGCGGTCTGTAGGTGTTGTACTCCATTCAGTACTGCTCTACCAACAGCCTGGCTTCCGGCACTGAGGTGAACAGCTAGATATTTAGGAATTCATCTCTAAACCGGCTGTTGAATGATTCCACGAATGGATTCTCCCAGGGTGAACCTGGCGCGATCTATGTCGTGCCGGAACGGCTGCCTGTGCACCACTCCTGAAGTGCATGCGCAATGAACTCAGGGCCATTGTCCATGTGCTGATGAGTGGGTGGTGGAGAGCGCTTGAGCAGCTCCTCGATCGTGTCGATTACCTCAACAGCTGTGCAACGTCGACTGACACGAATCGCCAGGCAGATGCGACTGAATTCATCAACCACATTGAGGAACTTGAGCGTGTGGCCATCCATCGTCTGATCGAACGGGTAGTCGATCGCCCAGTCGTGGTGCGGGTACTTAGCTCTCAGCAGCTCCCTTGAGACGTCGGCAGGGCGTGAGCGCTTCCGACGACGATGCAGGGGTCGCTTCAGCCCCTCCTCCCGCCAGATCCGTTGCACCCGCTTGTGGTTCACGTTCCAGCCGTCGAGCCGCAGCCGACGCTACACCAGTTGCCGGCCCCAGCGTACATGGCGCAGGGCAAGCTCACGGATCCGTCGGCGCAGCTTCTGCTCCTCGATCGCCG
Organism: Cryptocyanus atlanticus LEGE 06306; assembly: GCF_056633155.1. Classification (NCBI taxonomy): domain Bacteria; kingdom Bacillati; phylum Cyanobacteriota; class Cyanophyceae; order Synechococcales; family Prochlorococcaceae; genus Cryptocyanus; species Cryptocyanus atlanticus. The sequence continues at coordinate 31,430 of NZ_JBSJOZ010000018.1, read as the reverse complement.
CCACCGGCACCGGCCGGCGTTGGGTGGTGCGGTTCTGGCCCACTAGACTGCAGGTACGGCGCTTGGACGCCCGGAATCGTTCCTGCAGAACTGCGACAGCGACAGTTCTGCAGGAACGATTCCGGGCTCAGAAGTTTCCCTCGGCCAGCTCCTCGAGCATCGCCTCATTGACCTCAGCGTCAGCCAACAAACGCTTGAGCCGATTGTTCTCCTGCTCCAGCTCCTTGAGGCTCTTGGCCTCGGTGGCTTTCATGCCGCCGTAGAGCTGCTGCCAGCGGTGCTAGGTGGGCGCGGAAACCTACAGGCTCCTGCAGACATCGGCGACGGTCTGGCCCTGGCTGAGGAGCTGCTCATCAGTGTGCGGCTTGCGGATGATCTCCTCGGGGGTGTGGCGCTTGCGTTTCATGGGGCTTCTCCTGGCCAAGTCTGGCCGGTAGTGAAGCTTTCATAAGGGCTGATTCAGTTTCTGGGATCCACGTCAAGGGAGCGGTGGATGCGGTAGGCGGCACGGGCGCCGCCGCCGCCGATGTCGGACGCGTTGAAATGGAGGATCTTCAACGGCCAGGCCTCACCGCGCTGAACAGTTTTCGCGGGTAGTGCAAGGGTTGGGCCATCACCAGCCGCGCTCGATGCCCCCATGGGCTGAGGTGTCGCCCTCGCCACTCCCTCCAGGGAAAGAGCCGCTGCGACTGCCGATTCATCGCCCGCAGGCTTGGCCAATCCGGCTCTACCATCTGGGAGCGCCGGTAAACAGTGGCGTGGCTGCCCTCACACGGCCCCAGAACTTCCAGCCCAAGCGCTCGGCAGAAGGAGTCAAAGCTGTAGCGCAGGTGGAAGGTGCAGGGCAGGTGGCAGGTGATCACAGGGAAGAAGCAGTTGGCGATCAGCAGTTGTCCGCCAGGGCACACCGCATCAACCATTGCCGCTAGCAGGGGAAGGGGATCCGGCACGTGTTCAAGTACATCGGTGCACACAAATACGTCATAGATCTTGCTGGTGAGTTCCGGAGTGAAACTGATGTTGGCGTAGGGCTTGCAGCTCTCGATGCCGTGGCGCGGTGGGTAGGGCTCGCAGATGTCGATCTCGGCCCGGGGCATGGAAGTTGCCATCAAGCGGGCAAGTGTGCCGAAGCCACCGCCGAAGTCCACCACCCGCTGCGGCGCCAGAGCGGTTATTGCTGCAGCGATTGCCTGGCGATGGCCCAACGACACGACGTGCTGCTCGATGAACATGCCATTGAGCAGCCACACCGGATGGCGGTAGAAGGCGGCCAGCCGATCGGGCTCCGGATCGCGATTGTCGCAGCCACAGGCGTGCCAGCTTTGATCCATCAGTTGCCAAAGCTGCTCCAGGGAAGGATCCGGGCCTACTTGCGCGAGAAACTTTTCAATTGCAGCGCGCTCGTCTGATTTGAGGCTGTAGCGGTTGAGATCGATCACTGAGACGCCGGTTGAAATTGGTGCCAGAGATGCCGCAAACGCGCTTTCATGCGCGGGAGGACTTGGCGTCTTTGGCGAATAGTGGCTCCACCAAAATGATGCTCGAACGAGAAACGATCCGCGCTAGTATCGCGCAGAACAAACGTGGGATGGCACAACGGTAGAAGTTGCTCTTCCCCATATGGCGTGGGTTCAGCCTCTAGGGTTGTATGAGTGCCATCGGCTCCAAATCCCACGTTGCTCACTAGGTTGGCATTTGGCAGTGCTGCAAGCCCTCCATTCACCAAGCAGGTGAATGTCCACTGATAGTCCCACGTATCCGGTTGGCCCTCGCTAACAAGTCGATCCCAGATCGCGCCCCAATAGGCTCGCTCCGTCGGATCCTCAAACATCCCCTCCATCAGCCCTGAGGCCTTGAGTTTCGGCCACTGTCTGAGTTCCCTGTCGTACTGGTTCCAGCAGCGGCGCCAGCTGGCCCAACCCCAGCAGTGGTTGTAGCGGCTGAAGTAGTAGCTGCCATCTCCCCTCCAGTGGCCATCCTGAAAGTTGTTGCCACTGATGCACCAGATCCGCTCGTCGTTCCGATAGCGCTCCAGCAGTTCAGCGCAGTAGGGGAAAAAGTCGGGATGGGGTACGCAGTCGTCCTCCAGGATGATGCCTTCCTCAACCTGCTCAAAGAACCAGTTGATGGCGCGACTTGGGCCCAGGCAGCACCCCTGGTTTAAATCGGAAAATAGCTTTTCGATGGAGCAGGGCCAATCAATCTCCTTTTCGATCAGTGCCCGGGTGGCCGCCACCTTCTCCGCTTCCCCGGCCCGCTCTAGGTTGGGCCCATCGCAGGCCACGAACATCCGGGTGGGTGCTGCCATCCGGATCGCATCAATCACCTGCTTGGTGGTGTGTGGACGCCGCCAGGCGATGAGGAGTAAGGGTGTGGTAAAGCTCATGTCCGGGGCTTAACGATCACAGAAAGGTAATATACGATCAACACCATTAGCTTCAGGGCAAAGCAAGCTCCGTACAAAGGCTCCACTGACCCCCAGCATTCGCCGCCTGCCCTCGCTATTGTCCGCCCACATCTGACCAGGTGACCTTTACGATGGTCCCCACCATCTATCGGCAGAGAAGTGCCCCACCTCCTAAATCTCGGTGCGCCAAGGTCTGTATCACACGATCGTGGACGGTGATGCCCATCTACGCCGGCCTCATTTCTACACGATTGACCTCAGTACCCATACCTGGAAGTGCATCAGCACTTCCGTGGCGATCTCCTGTACCAGGATCGGGGTAGCCCTGATCCTTTGTCGATTCCTCCCACCGAGGTCCAGAAGCAGGTCATCACCATCGAGCCGGTCATGATCAACGAAGAGTCCGTCTTCAATCGCGTCGGTCTGCGTCATGCAATGGAAATTCGGCCCAGTGGCTTGGGGCGGCAACGGCGATCGTTGTAACTTTTTTAGCCCAGTAAGGGCGACCCCGCTTATGGAGGCGAGGAGTTCAGACGTCGGATCCGTGTTGCGCTGACTGACGTGCTCGAACCGAGTGCTGGCCTTACGCAGCTGTGCCAAGATGACGACATGCGTCATCTTCTTGGTGGTGAAGATTGACACCTACGGCACATCCTCTGGGCTCGTAGCAATCCTGCTCTCTCTCTTCAAAATCCACTATAAGTGGTAAGCAGGCCAGCGGAACATCCTGTCTGCTAGCACCGTCATCTCCTTCATCTATCGGAAGGCTGGGGTGCAGATCTTAATCGGTACCAGCTCTTCGAGATGAGCTTGCGAGGCGGCATCGCATCGGTGATTCTGCGGGCGGCGGCCTGGTATGTTGCCGCGAGCTGGAGTTCGTCGAGGAATTCGGCATCACAGACTTTCTCTTGCCGGTTGCCCTGGGGAACAACGGCGGGTTGGTTAGGACTTGATCCACGTCCCATCTTGTTCCCTGCCCTTGCTGGTTCCACAATTCCACCCGGTTTCTCCTTCCGCAGCAACGAGCGAACAGAGCAGATATGAGAGTGTGAACTCAGGGAAGCACTTGCGCGGCCAGACTCTGCAGGCGGCGATCAGCTGTATCCATCTGAGGAGCTTTTAGCCGTACCGGGAGCAGATTGCGATTGGCACAAATGGGGTGATGCAGATTCCATGCAAAACCATTGATCAATTCACGGACATCTATCAGAAGACTCTAGCGACCGATGATCCCAAGGACGTCGGCTCGATGGATCTTCAACAGCACATCTTTCCCCTCGGCAAGCATCAGCTCCGGAGCGATTACGAGCATAGATTTAGCCAGGGCTTTTCTGAGCACCTGCGCCACCGTGTGGATGCTGATGATCATCACTTCCGCCGAGCTTTAATCACACATGTGAGCGTCATCAGCGCTTTATATACTCACGAATCATCTCCTCCGGCGTGCGGGCAACTGAACGACCGGCAGTGCGCGCCAGTGGCGGGAAATCTGCTGAAGCGCTTCCAACTGCCGTGATCTTTATCTGATGCCTGCACCACCTCCCTGTTCAATCGGCAAGCCTTCCTTCAGTTTTACAAGGTCAATATCCAAATCTCATGATCTCTCAAATATTTGACCTATCCCCTTCTGTTTGAGGTGGTCTCATCTGACTCTGAATGCCAGCTTTGACAGTCATGCCGGAGTAACGCAGTGAATGCCTCCATGCATCGCCATGGTGCAAGTTGTGGTTGGGATAGAGAGACGACAGCTTTTCTGACAGGAGCAGCCGCGACAGGTCAGGAGACTAATGACGTATCAACACCATAAGCATCTAGCAATACTTTAGCATAGGATAATGTATATGGTCCTCGCCCAATCTTGCGGAGTATTCGATACCAGGCCTCTTTCGGACCTGTTGGGCTGATGAGCTGTCGGGCAAGACTAAGGAGAAATAAGCACTTCTCATTCTTTTCAAATAGTCTAATTCTAGGAAGATCAGGAAGGGTCGATGTGTTAGTATATTCCATTCTATAGTCATCGGGAGTGGGCCAGGAGATCCGCTTAGTAATTGAAGAAACCGCAATTTGTCTGTTCTTTTCGTTGTGAACCATCATGAGCCTCCTCGAGTCAATCTGCCCATGGTATCTTTCCCAATGCGATGCTAGCAGATTATCTACCTTTGGGGGTAGTATCTCTCTCTTGTCATCATCATGTTGAATAACGCTTAAACCATCTTGAGGAATCCTGCATGCAGGGAATCCAGCCAAGAAAAATCTGGAATAGAGGTCGATTTCATCCCAGCCCCAGCCTTTTATGTAGGGGTTAAAGCCTCCGATCTGCTCGAGACTTGTTCGTTTACAAAGAAACAACCCGTTAGTCGTGAACAGATGTGAGGGAAGGCTCCAATCTTGAAGGGTGAGTCGGTTACACATCAGATGTGCTTTTGTCTCCTCTAAATGCGTAGATAGCCTCTTTGCGAAGATCTGCGATGGGAAAATATCGGCATCTAGCTTCAGGATGTAATCACCCTTCGTTAATGCAAAGGCTAGGTTGTAGGAGTGTGTCAGCCACCATTTACAGTAAGAGTCTTCTACACGGTACAGCTTGATTCGTTCATCGCCTGGAAGCTCATCACGTTGGATTGGAATGGATGATCCATAGTCTAGGATGATGTGCTCGTGGTGAAGATCAAGCAGCGACATTGCACGAGCAGACTTTAGAAGATGCTCAGTGCGGTTCATTGAGACAGTTGCTACAGATATTAATGCCATCGCTTGAGAAGCCTGAGCTTACGATCTTTCAAAAACGAGCGGAACCTGCAATTTGTTTTAATGCATAAGGAATGAACTCTTAGCGAAAGATTACATAAACTCTTCGTGTGGGCTGGAGACATGGCTAAACTTGCCTCTGGCCAAGGATGATCTTTAATGCCTTGATAGAAGGTCATCGCTTCAAGAAAACCGATACGCCTAGCGGCTGGCAGCAGAGTTAGGTCATTCTGGTCCCCAGAAACAAGAATCTCTGACAACTCTATGGCCGTTAGGTAATCAGGCTTTTGAAAGAAGTATTCACTAATCGACCTAATAAGCTGTTTTATGTCTAAGTCTGCTATCAGATTGAGATACATTCCGGATTTGTTCACACCGTCAAGGTATGCACTATGGTGCCTATGAGTATCTTTGATAAACGCTAGAGTTTTATTATTTTTCACAATCTTCTCAAATATCGGAGTGCCATTGATTTGATACCCAGTTACTTTGCTATGCCCAGGTAGCCCGATAAAATGTTCAAGTAATGTAGCACGCATGTTGGGGTGATAGTAATCGCTAATTTCTGAATTCATTGGCTCGTAATAGATAGCGCCACTTAATAGTGATCCGCTACACGTCTTGCGAGTATTATTTAGGCCTAAGTATAGGCCATGTACTGGCCTGTCCGTTCCAATTCCACTTTTAGTCAGTATCTCTGAAAGAAACTTCTGAGAGGTCTTTGTCCAACCGATATCGGCCATCAAAATTGGTCCATGCTGAGATGAAATGCCTAGTCTATTTAGGTAGCTGAATAGACCTGTAGCTGCTTTTGTATATGAGACCTTGACTTCAGGCTCATTGACTATAAGCCTGCAAAGCCGATCTCTCTCATCTGAGTTAACTACTCTGCAAAGATCTTTGATGATTTGACGAGCTCTAATGCCAAGTTTGTCGATATTATCGAAGCCTAGTTTTTTAGCAATCGAAAATGTTGAAGTCTTATCGAAGGGGCGAATGACCCAATCCTTGAGCGTATTTGATACTGCCAATGACGGCAAGTACAGTGACTGGCGGGAAATTAGAAAGTAACGCAACCTGCGAGTATTCACTAGCTTGGTCTTTCTTGCGATTCTTAAAGCAGCTTTCCATGTGAGAAACATATCTCTTGAGCAAAAGAGAACAAGCGACGCACCTCTGCGGTTAGATTGGCGTAGCATCCACAACGCGATTAGAACTGAAACTGGCCCCAAAAACTGTCCAGTAAAAACTGAGAAGCATTCGTAAGACTTGCTAAGTCTATAAAACTTTGAAAGCCCTACGACTAAGCGGGTTGATAATTCGCTACTAGTTGTCTGTGCTAGTTGGTATTTTTCAAATTCAGTAGGCGATGAGTCGTTGATTAAAACTGTATTAATTCCGTACTTCTTGGCCTGTTCGATGTCACTAAAGCCGTTATCGCCGTGATGACGTAATAATGAAGCTCGAATGCCTAGGTCGTTGATTACATGAGAGTAGAGTGTTCCAGCTCTTTTGGTTAACATCAATGAGCTGGATACGTAAAGCTTGTCTCCAGGAACGAGGACTTCATACTCTTCAAGAATACTTTTTACGAAGTCCTCTGGAAGATATGTATCGCTGATAAATATGATGCGGCAGCCACTCTCCCTCTTGTCTGCGATTAGTTTTGTAATCCTCTTGATTGGGAAAAGAAGTCTTTTCTCTATCGAGAGTTCGAGATCAGCAATATTACTCGGAATTAAGAAAGGGAAGATCTTGGTTAGCTCAAAAGAGATTTCGTCAATGTTTGTCTCTTCATCCTTGGTATTATTTAGAGCGGCTCTTTCTGCATGTTGCCTTGACCAAACGAACTCTTCAATCTGAATGCTTGATAGCTCTGGGTGTTGCTTGTGTGCCTCGTGATAGAGAATGCGAAATATGTCGCTTGGATAGGGTACAAGGCGCGTTAGAATTGTATCGAATATATCAAAGCTTTCAACTCTCATTGCTTATCTGACAGCTAGGATATCAAAGTCCTTGTCAAAGCGAAGTTCAGGGTCGGCGAGAATAGCTTCACCAAACTCTGCTATATACACTTGTCGCCAGAGCCAACGAACTAAATACTTGCGTATAGAATGCCGAGCTGATCTCTTCCAGACTCTCGCAGAAGGCCTGCCTGTTTGCTCGTCATCACTAAAGCTAATCCTTTGAAAACCAGCACTGTATAAAATGAACTTTATTGAGTACTCAGTGTAAGAAGTGCGGTGAGTAAAGTCTATGTATCGCCACCTCGAGCTCACTAAGGAATTTGCGTTGGGTACTCTAATATGCACTGACGCTCCAGGTTTGAGGCTCTTATATATCTTGGTCATAAATTCAATCTGTTCACCCTTCGCAACATGCTCTAGCACATCGAAGAGTATTATATGGTCAAACGTGTCTTGATTGTGTGATAGCCACTCTATTGTGTCGGTTGTATGCTCTAGGCTTAATCCATGCTCAAGGCCTTGAAGTACTTGCTGCTCAGAAATATCTATTCCTTTTACATGATCGTAACCCATTTTGTTTAAAGTATGCACGCAGAAACCAAAGCCGCATCCGACGTCTAAAATATTTGAGTTTCTTTGTTTAGGTAGGCCATTTATTAGCCGAGTTTGCATCCATAGTGAGACTCTTTTATAATCTTCCAGGCTGCCATCATGAAACTGACGATAATGTATCGTATAATTGAAACTCATACTCTATACTCGCTGATATCCTCACTGCTTGCATCGCTAAATTGGATTGAGCCCCATGAAGATTCCCACTTGACCATGTACGTGGGCTTTGGGTTGTCTGATCTTTCAATGACTTTAAAATGGAGGACATCTGAAACGTAGTCATAGTCTGTGTGACCACTCTTGGGATTCCCCTTCCCAATAGCAATCCCTAAGTAATAGCTTCCGGGGGCCAGGTGATGATTCTCTATCTTAACTCGATGGGTGTAGGAAATCATTGGCTGCATCCTGGCACCTTCTTGACTAGTAAACCCGCTACCAATAGCTCCCTGCGAAGGTGAGTAGATTGTGAAGCTGGTCCTAATCCCGTCTTCGATGTCCTCTAGCACTTGAAAATCAACGCTAAACTCAATTACTTCGCAACAACTAAAACATGGGAAATTTCTAGTGAACCTGAGGCTTTCAAGTCTAGCTCTAACTGGTTGTCGCCCTGAAGGTCGCTGACTTTGGCTAATGGGGTACTTGATGTTGCCATTGGAGGCCATGCCAACGTAGGTGTCAATTGCTGTCCGAGTTTCCGAATCAAGTGTCGAAAAGCCATTGTGAAGTAGGATACAGCGCTCAGTCAGCTCGAGAAGTGCCTGAATATTATGGCTTACGAACAGGACTGTCTTTCCTTCGTCTTTTGAGCAATTCTTCATCTTCCCCAGGCACTTCTTCTGAAAGCCGGCGTCCCCAACCGCCAGCACCTCATCCACCACCAGAATCTCCGGCTCCAGGTGTGCCGCCACCGCGAATGCCAGCCGCACATACATGCCGCTGGAATAGCGCTTCACCGGCGTATCGAGAAACTTCTCCACCTCCGCGAAGGCCACGATCTCATCGAACTTGGCCCGGATCTCCCGCCGGGACATCCCCAGGATCGCACCGTTCAGATCGATGTTCTCGCGGCCGGTGAGTTCGGGATGGAATCCTGTGCCCACCTCCAACAGGCTGGCCACCCGCCCGCGGATCTCCACCCGGCCCGTGCTGGGTTCGGTGATGCGGCTGAGGATCTTCAGCAATGTGCTCTTGCCGGCCCCGTTGCGCCCGATGATGCCCACCCGTTCGCCGCGGCGCACCTCAAAACTCACGTCCTTCAGAGCCCAGAACTCCTCCTCGGAGCCAGCCGCCTGGGCGGCGGCATCGCGCCGTGCCCGTGCCAGCTGCCCGCCCAGCGTGAAGGGGTTCAGCCAGCGTGCGGCGGCCTGGCCCCGGCGCGCCATCGAGTCGCGCAGTGAGCGATAGCGTTCCGGTTGCTCGTGGTGGAGGGAGTAGCGCTTCCCCAGCCCCTCAACCCGAATCACCACATCGGAATCAGCCATCTCAGATCACATCCGCAAAGCTCTTCTCCGTGCGCCGGAACTGCCGCACCCCGGTGATCGCCAGCAACGCCACGATCGCCATCGACAGCCAGAAGCCGGTGGGATCGATCGCCGAGCTGCGCCCGATGATCGCCCAGCGGAATCCTTCGATCACCCCCACCATCGGATTCAACGCGTAGAGCAGCTGCCAGGGGGGCGGCACGATCGCGCTGGAGAAGCCCACCGGGCTGATGTAGAGCCCGAACTGCACCAGGAAGGGCACCACGAAGCGGAAATCGCGATACTTCACATTCAGGCTGGCCAGCCACAGCCCCGCTCCCATGGAGGCCGCGAAGGTGATCGCAATCCAGAGTGGCAGCGTCAGCAGCCTCCAGCTGGGCCACCACTGGAACCACACCATCAACCCCGCCAGGATCACGAAGGAGATCAGGAAATCCACGAAGCTGGTGATCACAGCAGCCGCCGGCACGATCAGCCGGGGAAAATACACTTTGGTGAGCAGATTCGAGTTGGCCAGCAAGCTCTCTGAGCAGCTGCTCAGGGCCGAGGAGAAGAACTGCCAGGGCAGCATCGCCGCGAACACCAGGATCGCGTAGGGCGCATCGCCTTCGCTGGGCAGCTGGGCCAGCTTGCCGAAGATCACCGTGAACACCACCATCGTGAGGAAGGGCCGGATCAGGGCCCAGGCCACACCGATGAAGGTCTGCTTGTAGCGCACGGCGATGTCGCGCCAGGCCAGGATCAGGAACAGCTCCCGGTAGCGCCAGAGATCCTTCCAATACTGCTTTTCGATCCGGTTGGGCTCCAGCACCAGCAGCCGCTCGGCCGGCTTGGATCGCGTGCGTCGCGCCATGGAGGGGAATGGGAGTGGGTTAAGGATGGCGGCTCACCCAAACCTGTGGACACACCAATCCAACGGCAGTGGGGCGGACGCGAGGCGACCTCGAGCGTCTCAACCCGTGCTGACTGTAGTCAGCTCGGTGATCGGGTCTGTCGTGGGCGCTGCGGTTGGCGTGGCTGGTGCCCGCTCCACCCCAGCCTCCCCCAGCAGCGCCAGCTGCTGGGGGAGGGGATTGGTGGCTGGATGGATCTGCATCAGATAGTCGAGGGCCTGCAGCGGAGCCATCCCGCGCCGGCGCACCAGCCAGGCCATGCAGAGCAGGGGCGATCGCTCCATCGAGGCCACGCAATGCACGAACACCGGGCCCGCCTGCCGTTGCAACCGGGCCAGGGCGTCGAGGGCCATCGCCAGTTCCTCCGGCGTGGGGATCCGGCCGCTGCGGTGATCCGGCAGCACCAGCCGGTTCCAGCAGAAGCGCTCCCCCAGCTCGGCTGGCAGCTGACATTCCTCCGGCGCGCATAGGCTCAGCACACCGCCGACGCCTTCCCGCTCCAGCTGGCGCAGATGTTCCTCGCCCTGCGGTGCCGGGCCCAGGGCCAGTTCCCCCTGGAGCACCCAGTCGATCGGGAACTCGGTTGGTGGGGCCGTGGGGTCCATCAGTTGCTGGTGTTGTCCAGGAGCCGGAACAGGGTGAAGATGTTCACCAGCCCCGTGATCGGCTGGCTCACCGCGCCGATCGCATCGGAGGTGACCGCGTAGCGGCTGCGGTTCACGATCACCGTGTCGCCATCCCGCAGGGGGGGATTCTTGCTGTAGGAGGCCCCCTGGCTGAGGTCGAGCGGGTAGGTGCGGCGGGTGGCGGTGCCGTTGCGGTTGATCCGCACCAGTTCCAGGTTCGAGCGGTTGGCCCTCCAGCTGGAGGTGCCCCCCGCCGCCTGGATCGCCTGCATCAGCGGGGTGTTGGCGGGCAGATCGATCCGCCCCGGCGCCTTCACTTCGCCCACCACGTTCACCTTGATCTGGGTGGGGGCCAGGGTGGTGCTGGAGAGTTCGATCGCCTCCCCCGGTTCTTCGCTGGCTTTCTCCACCCGGATCGTGTCGCCATCGAACAGAAGCGGGTTCTGCAGCTGGTCGCCCTCCCGCAGCAGGGCCAGCAGATTCACGCGGGTGCGCTTGAAGCTGGCCGTGTCCCCCGGCAGCCGCCGCTGCAGCACCACCCGGCGCAGGTCGGCGTTCAAGGTGATGCCGCCGGCCTTCTGGATCCCGTCCACCAGGGTGGGCAGGCCGCTGATCGTGACCCCCGCCTCGGTGGCGGAGGTTTCCGAGGTGGTGAGGGTGTAGAGCCCCGGACGCTCCACTTCCCCCACCAGGGCCACCCGCAGCGGCCGCGGACGGATCACGGTGAGCTGCAGTTCAGGCCGGAGCAGCTCCTTGCGGTAGAGCGCCACCAGCCACTGGGTGGCCTGGGAGAGGGTCAGGCCGGTGAGCCGCACGCTGCCCAGCAGCGGCAGGGAGGCCGTGCCGTCGTTCAGGATCTCCACCGGGCCGGAGAATCCGGTGAGTTCGGTGGCGGCCAGGAAGCGCAGCTGCAGGCCATCCCCGGGCCCCAGCAGGTAGACATCCTCCTGCAGCAGGGCCGGATCATCCGGGGCCGGATCGAGCGTCTGCTGGGCGATGGGCTCAGCGGACGCCGCCGAGGCCACCGGGGCGAACGCCGCCCCCATCACAGCCAGTCCGCCGACCACGCCGATCCAGCTGTGCGCCCGTTCCTGCCGTGCCAAAGCGATCCACACGGTGCGTGTCGAGGGCATTGTGCCAACCCGGGCTCGCCATTGCGAGGGTTCGGCGATGCCGGCCGAGACAATCTCCCTAGATTGGCGACCAGATTCCAGGCGCAGCCGTCGTTGCCGAGTTGTTCGTCCGCTGCGCTGCTGCGCCGAGCCGCAGCCATGGTCAGTGCGCTGATCCCCAGCCTGGCGGCTCCGGGCCTGTCCCAGCCGTTGGTGTGGGAGCTGGTGCCCCCGCCGCCGCCCCTGCCCCCGCTCCCTCCCCCGGCCCAGGACCGGGGGCCGGACCCCCAGCCGGTGGCCCGGGAACTGGAATGGGAGCTGGTGCCCCCCGGCGAGGTGATCGATCCCGCCGCGGCCATTGCTGAGGCCCTGGCCGGACCGGACCCCCATCTCCTGCCCCCCACCCCCCCGCCGGCCTTCCAGGTGCGCGGGCTGGCCCGGGGCATCACCGTGACCGGTGAGCCCTATCCGGACGTGGGCCTGGAGGTGCCCAACGGCTTTGCCGCCGATCCCCAGTTCACCGTGTCGGCCACCCTGGCCGGGGTGAACCGCGTCCGCTCCTGCGCCGTGCCCCCCGATGGCGACTGGATCGATTGCGCCGATGCCCAGGCCTATCTCGACATCACCCCGATCCGCACCCGGAACGGCAGCCTCGGCTTCCAGTGGGGCATCCAGAGCCTGAGCGGCCGCAACAACGGCACCGGCACCTTCGCCGGCCAGAGCCTCGGCTTCCGGGCCGCCCTCAACCTCACCCCCACCACGGGTCTGGCCTTCGGCGGTGAGAACATCATCCAGCTGGATGACACCATCGACCTGGGCCGCAACTTCTACCTGGTGCTCTCCCAGGCCATTCCGCTCGGCCGCGGGCCCCAGCCGCCCCTGGCGGTGGTCACCGCCGGGATCGGCTCGGACCTGTTCGGGTTCGGCGGCAACGGCACCCTGGGATCCACCGATTGCCTCAGCGGCCGAAACATCAGCAGCCGCACCTTCCCCAGCGGCACCGATTGCTTCTGGGGACCGATCGGCTCGGTCAGCCTGATGCTCAACAGCCGCCTCTCGATCGGGGCCGAATGGTTCGGCTTTGGATTCGGGGCCGGCCTCTCACTCAGGCCGATCCAGGAATTGCCGCTCACCGTCTCCCTGTACGCCACCGATTTCCTCGGCAACAATCCCAACTACATCACCTCCCTCTGCACCACCGACCCCTGTGAACCCCGGTACTATGGGCGCATGACGATATCGTTCTGAAGCGGATTACTGGGCCCGGGGCAACCCTGGGGCAACCGGTTGTTCGACCACGTTTCCCCTAATATCACCCCAACTCTTGAGTTCTCCACGGGGCGTCCCATGCGTGCCTTCCTTCCCCTGGCCATGGCGACCACGTTCATCGCCAGCACCCTGCCGGTGATGGCCACCCCGGACACCGCCCGGGATCTGGGGGGGGCCATGGCCGTGTCCGTGCACACCCCTCCGGCCGATCTCCCCCCGCCGGATCGGCCGATCGAGCTGGAGGCGCTCCCCTCCTCCCCGGGCCGTCCGTCCGCGGGCTCCACCGGGTTGATGGGTGTTTCCCTGTTCACCCTCAGCGACAACGGCGTCCGGGCCCTGCCCGGCATCGCCCGCGCCCGCGACCTCCTGGCCACCTCCGTGCTCGGCCCCGAGCCTGAAACGGTCACCGTCACGGTCCCCGCCGGAACGGGCCCGGCAAACGACAAGGCCCAGGCGATCGACCCGGCCCCCGCCCAGGGGCAGACCCTGCCCGGCGGTCTTGAGGTGATCAGCTACCGGGGCGAAGACGTGGTGAGGCTCTCCAACCCGTCGGAGGCCTTCACGATCAACTTCCAGGCCCCCCTCGGCCCCCTCCGGGGCGAGGTGCTGATCCGCCGCGAGGGGCAGGGCAATCCCATTCTTGAGCGGGTGGAGGTCACCGACCCCGGCCGTGTCTCCTTCTCCGCCGACCGCCGCCGCATCACCGTGAACCACCAGATCCGGCTGGATCGGGATGTGATCTACGAGGCGGATTTCGGCAATGTGTCCGGCCTGATCCCCAGGAATGAATCCCCCTACCTGTTCGCGATCACCGATGGCGGAGCCCTGGCGAGCGTGGCCGCCCCAGCTGCGGCGGCGGCGGCCGTTGCCGCCCCGACCGCGGCCGGGGTGGGAACCTTCCTGGTGGTGATTGCCGTGGCGGCGGGTGTCGGGGTCGGCATCGCGGCGGCAGCCGGAGCCTTCAGCGGAGGCGGAGGTGGTGGGGGCGGCAGCAACTCCTCCTCCCGATAGGGGCCGGCGGGATCCGGCTCCTGGTTCTGCTGCTGGCCTCTCCGCTGCTGGTCCTGCTCGGGGCCCAGCACGCCTGGCGGATCGGTGCCCGGCTGGTGGGACCCGCCGCCGCCTGGATCGAGGGGGCCGCGGCCGAGCGGCTCCGGCCGGCCGATCCCCACTCCTCGGCTGAACCCGCCGCCGTCGCGGCCCCGGCCGTGCCGTGCCCTGAACGGGCCTTCACCGTGCTGTCCTTCGGGCAGAGCAACGCCGCCAACAGCGTTCAACCGCCCTTCCGGCGCTCCCTGCGCTCGGCCGAGATCCCAGGCGCGGCTCCGGGCCCAGGATCATCTCCCCGCCTGCTGCTCTTCGACTGGCGCAGCGGCCGCTGCCATCCCTACCGGGAACCGCTGGCCGGCGCGGATGGCCGCGGTGGCCACAGCCTCACGCCGGCCTTCGTGGCCCTGGCCCGCCCCAGCGCCGATCCCGTGCTGGTGGTGCCCCTGGCGGTGGGCAACAGTTCCGTGCGCGCCTGGGCGGATGGGGAGCTGGCGAGGCGCCACCGGCAGGTGCTGGAGCAGCTGGGCCGGCGCGGCCTCTCCCCCCAGCTGGTGCTGTGGCATCAGGGCGAAAGCGATGCCCGCCGGCTCGACCCGGGCGCCTACCAGGGGGCCCTGGTGCGGATCATGGACCGCAGCGAGGCCCTGGCTCCAGGGTCCCGATTCGGCCTGGCCCTGGCCTCCCGGTGCTTTGATCAGGGCCCCTGGGAACCGTTGCGGCAGGCCCAGCGGTCGGCGGTGGCCCGCCGACCGGAGCGGCGATTCATCTGGTCGGACAGTGACGCCATCGCCGGCTGGCTGGATCGCCACGACGGCTGCCATTTCTCAGCCCGGGGGGCGCGGCGCCTGTCCGCAGATCTCCTCCAGAGCCTGAACGGGATCAGAAACCTGGAGTGAGAGAGCCTGGGTCATTCCCGGCGGCCGCCGCCCTGCAGGGCGATGATCAGGCGCAGGATGAAGATGAACAGGTTGATGTAGGTGAGGTACATCCCCAGCGCCCCGGCCAGATACTGGTCGTCGCTGTAGGTGCGGGGCATCGTGTAGAAGTCCACGAAGGCCGCTCCCACGAACAGCACGGTGCCGAAGCCGGCGATCAGCAGCTCGAAGCTGTTGCCACCGAAGCCCGGAACGAAGATTCCGCCCACGATCTGGATCACCATGGCGATCAGCAGGCCGATGATCCCCAGCCCCACCACGCCACTGAGGGCCTGGCCCAGGCTGTCGCTCATGCGACGACCCACGATCGAGGCGATCACGAAGGTGATGCCGGTGGCCAGGGCGGCGGTGCCGATCGCCCCGATGCCGGCCACCCCGATCGCTATCGCCACGATGCCGCTGAGCGTGAAGCCGGTGATCAGGCTGTAGGCGGTGAGGATCGGCAGGGCGGTGCCGGTGTTGCCCTTCATCGCGGCGTTCTGCGCCACGAAGAAGAGGATGAAGTTGCCGATCAGCGCCACCCAGAAGAGCGGCATGAAGATCGGGTTGCCGATCAGGGAGAGACCGCCGATCACCCCGGCGGCGGTGAGCACCATGCCCCCACCCACGTAGGGCAGGGCCTTGTTCACCACATTGGGACCGACGAGGGCTCCCTGCTGGGCCTCGCGGATGGCTTCCTGGAAATTGCTGCTGGCCGGCATGACACCAGACGATTCGAATGACACCATCCTGCCAGTGTCCGGCCGGCCTGGTGTGCGGTTCTCCCTATCTGGTGGGCCGCTCCCGCTCCGCGTCGCGGCGGGCATAGGCCTGCACCAGCCGCTGCACCAGCGGGTGCCGCACCACATCGGCGGCGGTCAGCCGGCAGATCGCCACCCCCTCCACCCCCTCAAGCACCCGGGCCGCCTCCGCCAGCCCGCTGATCTGATCGCGGGGCAGGTCCACCTGGGTGGGATCCCCCGTCACCACCATGCGGGAGTGGTCGCCCAGGCGGGTGAGCACCATGCGCATCTGGGCGGCGGTGGTGTTCTGGGCCTCATCGAGGATCACGAAGGCATCGGCCAGGGTGCGGCCCCGCATGTAGGCGAGCGGCGCCACCTCGATCACCCCCTTCTCCAGCAGGGCGGTGGTGCGCTCCTGGCCCAGCAGGGTATGCAGGGCGTCGTAGAGGGGACGCAGGTAGGGATCCACTTTCTGCTGCAGATCGCCGGGCAGGAAGCCGAGCCGCTCGCCGGCCTCCACCGCCGGGCGGGTGAGGATCAGCCGCTCCACCCGCCGCTCGTTCAGCATCCGCACCGCCTGCACCGTGGCCAGGAAGGTCTTGCCGGTGCCGGCCGGCCCCAGGGCCAGGGTGAGGTCGTGGCGCTCCATCGCCTCGACGTAGCTGCGCTGCCGCAGGGTGCGCGGCCGCAGCAGCCGGCCGCTCTGGCTGCGGGCCAGCACCTGCTGGCCCAGGGCGCGGTGGTCCTCCCCCCGGCCCGTGTCGAGGGCGGCCAGGGCGCTCTGCAGATCCACCGCACCGATGGCCTGGCCTTCCTGCCAGAGCGGCCGCAGCAGCTCCACCAGGGCCGCGGCCCGCTCCAGCTGGCCCGCTCGCCCCTGGATCACCAGCTTCAGGCCCCGCAGCACGCAGTGGGTGCCGGTGAGCGCCTCCAGCCGGTGGAGCGTGGCTTCCGCCTCTCCGGCCACCGCCAGGGCCGCGGCCTGATCGGGCAGGTCGATCGCGAAGGACTGAACCGTGTCGGCCCCGGCCATGGGGCGCCCGCGCTCAGGCGTCGGCGCTCACGGGTTCCGGTTCGGGGGCCGGGGCCTCCTCAGCCGCGGCCTTGCGCTCAGCGGCGCTGCGGGCGGCCGCCTGCTTGCTCTTGCCGACGATCTCGGCGGGGCGCAGGGTTTTCTCGATCAGGCCGCCCTTCTCCAGCAGGGAGCGGACGGTGTCGGTGGGCTGGGCGCCCTGGCCCAGCCGCACCCGGATCGCCTCGGCGTTCAGCCGGGTTTCCTTGGTGCGGGGGTTGTAGAAGCCCAGTTCCTCAAGCGGCAGCCCGTCCCGGCGGGAGGTGCTGTTGGTGGCCACCAGGCGGAAGCTCGCTTCCCGCTTCTTGCCGAACCGCTTCAGGCGGAGCTTGATCATGGTGGCGTTGCCTTGCTGATGGGGACAGAAGAAATCACCATACCCTGCGGGCTCTCCGCCGGGGGGCTCAGAGCTGGCCGAAGCCCTTGCGCTTCTTGGCCGGCCGAGGGGCCTTGCGGGCCGGCGCGCCGCGCCCCCCGCCGGGGACGCCGCCGCCTGGGCCGCCCAGGCCAGGAAAGCCTCCCCCCAGGCCCGGCAGGCCGGGGAACCCGCCCCCCTCGGCCCCGCCCGGCAGTCCAGGCATCCCCGGCATGCCGCCCCGGCTCATCTGCTGCATGAAGCCCCGCATCTTCTGGAAGTCGGCCAGCACCTTGTCCACATCGGCGGGGCTGTGGCCGCTGCCGGCGGCGATGCGGCGGCGGCGGGAGGGCTGGGCGGCGAGCAGCTGGGGTTGCTGACGCTCCGCCTCGGTCATCGAGCCGATCATCGCCTCGATCCGCTTCAGCTGGCTCTCCCCCTGGCGGAGCATGCCGTCGTCGATCTTGTTCATGCCGGGGATCAGCTTCATCAGCCCCCCCAGCGATCCCATCCGCTTGATCAGCCGCATCTGCTGCACGAAATCGGAGAAGTCGAAGGAGGCGTCCTGCAGCTTCTGCTGCATGCGGGCCACATCGGCCAGCTCCACCTCCTTGCTGGCCTTCTCCACCAGGGTGAGCACATCGCCCATCCCCAGGATGCGGCTGGCCATCCGCTCGGGGTGGAACGGCTCGAGCGCCTCCACCTTCTCGCCGGTGCCGATGTACTTGATCGGCGCCCCGCTCACCTGGCGGATCGAGAGGGCCGCTCCGCCGCGGCTGTCGCCGTCGAGCTTGGTGAGCACGGCTCCGGTGAGGCCCACCTGCTCGTGGAAGGCACGGGTGAGCTCGGCCGCCTCCTGGCCGATCATCGAATCCACCACCAGCAGCACCTCGTCGGGTGCCGCGGCCTCGCGGATGCGCACCATCTCCTGCATCATCCCCGCGTCGATCTGCAGGCGCCCGGCGGTGTCCACCAGCACGGTGTCGAACCCCTCCTCCCGCGCCCTGGCCACCCCCGCGGCGGCAATGGCCTCCGGCGTGGCCTCGGCCCCCAGCGTGAACACCTCCACGCCGATCTGGCGGCCCAGGGTCTGCAGCTGGTCGATGGCGGCCGGGCGGTAGACGTCGGCGGCCACCAGCAGGGCCCGTCGACCCTGCTCCTTGAGGTGCAGGCCGAGCTTGGCGGTGGCGGTGGTCTTGCCCGCCCCCTGCAGGCCCGCCATCAGCACCACGGTGGGGGGGGTGTCCGAGCGGGCCAGGGGGGCGTTCTCGCCGCCCATCACCTCCACCAGCGCCTGGTGCACCAGCTGGATGAACTGCTGGTCGGGGCTCACCCCCCGCACCACCTCGGCCCCGAGCGCCTTGACCCGCACGTCCTGGATGAAGGAGGTGATCACGTCGAGGCTCACATCGGCCTCCAGCAGGGCGCGCCGCACCTGCTTCAGGGCGCCCTCCACGTTCGCCTCGGTGATGCGGTCCTGCCCCCGCAGGCTCTTGACCGCGTCCTCAAACCGCTGGGAGAGCTCGTCGAACATGGGATGACTCGGGGGTGGTCGGTGGACCGATCGTAAAAAGCGATCCTGACCGGCCGCCCACCCCCGCCGGCTCAGCCGCTCAGGAGCGGCGGGTGAAGGCGGCCAGCTTCCAGGTGTCGCCGTCGCGGGCGAACACGTAGAGGTTGCGGAGCTCCGTCGGAGCCGTGCGGCCCAGCGTCTGCCCGGAGCTGCTCAGGCGGGTATCCCGGTAATCGATCCGGGCCTCGGCGGCGATGCGGCGGGGGGAGCGCTCGTTCAGGTCCAGCTCCATCAGCCGGGCCGTGATCCGCTCGCTCTCCCCCCGGGCGAGCAGCTCGCGGCGGTCGGCCTCCACCATCGCCACCAGCTCGGGTCGGGCCACGGCATCAAGGGCGATGGCGGGAGCCTGGCCCGCCATCACGGCGGCCTTGGCGGCCAGCCAGGCCTCCAGCAGGCCCTGGATCTGGGCCTCGCTCGGCTCGCTGGCGGTGAGCGGGGCGGCCGGCACGGCCGCCGCGGTCGGGGGCGGGCTGGGCGCCGGAACTGGGCCGGTTGGAGTGCCGGTTGGAATGCCGGTTGGGGGGCTGGTGGTGGGAGGGCTTCCGGCCGCGGGCGCGACGGCTGGGCGGGGGCGCAGGACCCACCAGCCTCCGGCCGCCAGCCCGAGGGCGGCCAGCAGGGCCAGGAGCGCCAGCCGGGGCGGAGCCTTCCCCCCCAGGGAAGGCCAGCGCCAGGTGGGCCAGGCGATCGAGGGCCACCCGTCCGCGCCGTCCTCCGGGTCCGGGTCGCTCGGCAGGGCCCCGGACCCCTCGGCCGGGTCCAGCCCCGGCGGCGGACCGTGCCCTGCGCCCCCGGCGACGCCGGGCAGGTCGCCCTGGGCGGGCCAGCCCGCGGCCCAGTCGCCGGACGAGCCGTCCGCGGGGGAGGCGGGAGTGGGGGCGGCGCCGAGGGGGGGCAAGGATCCCAGCCCGAAGCCGGTGGATGGCTGGGACTCCGGGCTGGTGCGGGCCTGGCGCCGGTCCAGCTGTTCCGCGTAGGCCTGCACGTCGCGGTCGGCGAAGTAGGCGTCGAGATCGGCCTCGGTTTCGATGTCGCGGTAGCCGCTGAGCACCTCGCGGCTGAGCCAGTCGCGGCAGTAGGCGAGCAGCTGGGGAAGGGGTTCCTCGGCCTGCTCCGCCGCCCAGCGGGCCAGTTCCCCGTCGGCGCCGGCCTGGAACTGGTTCAGGGCGGGCGTGACCTGGCCCAGCAGGAGCTGCAGGCAGGCCAGCACCGGTTCGAGCCCGGGCTGGCCGCCGGCCAGCAGCTCGCCCTGGGCCTTGGCGATCCGCTCCGGTTTGCGCTGGGCGAAGCCGGAGGCGGTGAGGGCGTAGCTGGCCAGGAAGCGGGCGGCGGCCGAGCCGCTCTCCCCCCAGCGCTCGAACAGATCGATCTGTTCCTGAACCGTGAGATAGCCGCGGATCTGTTTGAAGAAGTGGCGGAACTCCTCCTGGGAGAACTCCGGATCGCCGTCCCCCTCCAGCCCGCCGCGGCGGCGCACCAGGGTTTCCAGCAGATCCATGCCCAGGGCGCGGTCGGCGCTGGCGCTGAGATCCCGGCTGAGCAGGTGCAGCACCCGGTAGGGCAGCAGGGCGGCCAGATCGGCCTCGAGCTGGCGCCGCTGCTCGGGCAGCTTGCCCATCCGCTGCAGCAGCTGCAGCCCCTCCTGCAGCCGGGTGGCGGCCCGCTCGTACTGGCGGCTGTCGCGCAGTTCGTTGGCGGCGCCGCGGCAGGCCAGGGCGGCCAGCAGGGTCAGGTCGGCTTCACGGCTGCTGCCGAGGGCGGGGGTCTGGGGCGGCTCCAGGCTGCGGCGCGCGCCCTCGAAGGCCTCCTCGGCCAGGCCCGCCTCCAGCAGCAGCAGCAGCCCGCCCACCTCCCGCGAGGGGGGGATGTCCAGGCCGGCGGTGACCCCGGCCTGGCCCTGCTCGAGCGCCATCAGGCTGGCTTCATAGGCCTGCCGGCGGCCCTCATCGGAGAGCACATCGGCGCTCTGCTGCAGCAGGTCGGCGCGGGCCTTCAGCCCCTCCGCCGTGAAGGCCTCCTGCGGCGGTCGCTCGATGCGATGCTGCAGGCTGCGCAACACCGTCTGGGCGTCCGTGGCGGGGCTGACCCCCAGCAGGCGGAAATGGTCGATCGGCAATTCCAACCCGGGCGACTCGCAGACCCGTGAGGGCGGGCAGTGGGGCGAGTGTAGGCAGAGGCATCGGTTTTGACCTAGCGGGCCGGCCAGACCCCGTACAGTCGACCCCTAGACGCCCGACTCCCCTGTCATGACCCAGGAGATCGCCGCCCCGCTCCGGTCGACCCCACCCGAGTCCACCTCAGCGGCCGCCCCCGCCGCCACCGCCGCCGGGGCCGGCAGCCATGCCGAGCGGCTGGCGGCGCTCTACCCGGCCGGTCCGGCCACGGTCTCCCGCGACGAGGGGCTGACCTTGTTCCGCGACATGACCCTCGGCCGCCGCTTCGAGGACAAGTGCGCCGAGATGTACTACCGGGGCAAGATGTTCGGCTTCGTGCACCTCTACAACGGCCAGGAGGCCGTCAGCACCGGTGTGATCAAGGCGATGCGCGCCCAGCACGACTGGTTCTGCAGTACCTACCGCGATCACGTGCACGCGCTCAGCGCTGGTGTGCCCGCCCGGGAGGTGATGAGCGAGCTGTTCGGCAAGGCCACCGGCTGCAGCAAGGGCCGGGGCGGCTCGATGCACCTCTTCTCGAAGGAGCACCACCTGCTCGGCGGCTACGCCTTCATCGGCGAGGGCATTCCGGTGGCGCTGGGCGCCGCCTTCACCAGCCGCTACAAGCGCGACGCCCTCGGCGATGCCAGCAGCGACGCCGTCACGGCGGCCTTCTTCGGCGACGGCACCTGCAACAACGGCCAGTTCTTCGAATGCCTGAACATGGCCTCCCTGTGGAAGCTGCCGATCCTGTTCGTCGTCGAGAACAACAAGTGGGCGATCGGCATGGCCCATGACCGGGCCACCAGCGACCCGGAGATCTGGCGCAAGGCCGCCGGTTTCGGCATGGCCGGCGAGGAGGTGGACGGGATGGACGTGCTGGCGGTGCGTGCCGCCGCCCAGCGGGCGGTCGAGCGGGCGCGCGCCGGCGAGGGTCCCACCCTGCTGGAATGCCTCACCTACCGCTTCCGGGGCCACTCCCTGGCCGATCCCGACGAACTGCGCAGCGACGTGGAGAAGGAGTTCTGGGCCCAGCGGGATCCGATCAAAGCCCTGTTCACCCATCTCACCACCCACGAGCTGGCCAGCGCCGAGGAGCTCAAGGCGATCGAACGGGAGATCGACGCCGAGGTGGCCGATGCGGTGGCCTTTGCCGTGGAGGCCCCCGAGCCCGACCCCTCCGAGCTCACCCGCTACATCTGGGCGGAGGATTGAGCCCGGGCTCAGAAGTGCGTGGCCGAGCGGCTGGTGATGTTGCGCAGGCGGCGCAGGGCCTTGAGCTCCACCTGCCGCACCCGCTCCCGTGACACGCTCAGCAGCCGGCCGATCTCGGCCAGGGTGTGGCGTTCCTTGCCCTCAAGACCGAAGCGCAGTTCAAGCACCTGGCGCTCCTGCTCGTTGAGGTGGCCGAGCCAGCGGTTCAGCTGCTCGTGGTGCAGGCCCCGCTCCACCTGGTCGAGCGGTTCCCCCTGGGAGGGATCGGCGATCAGATCGCCCAGGAAACTGCGGCCCTCCTCACCGTTCACCGGCGCATCCAGGCTCGAGGTGGTGAGCGACTGCCGCAGCAGCCCGTCGAGTTCCTCGATCGGGATGGCGAGGGCCTCGGCGATCTCACTCCGGCTCGGCATCGCCCCCAGCTTGTGGGCCAGCTCGAGGCTCACCCGGCGGATCGCGGTGAGGCGCTCGCTGAGGTGCACGGGCAGACGGATCGTGCGCGACTGGCAGGCGATCGCCCGGGTCATGCTCTGGCGGATCCACCAGAACGCATAGGTGGAGAACTTGTAGCCCCGGGTGGGATCGAATTTCTCCACGGCCCGCTCCAGGCCCAGGGAGCCCTCCTGAATCAGGTCGAGCAGCTCGAGGCCCTTGCCCTGGTACTTCTTGGCGACGCTGACCACCAGCCGCAGATTGGCCTTCATCATGCGCTCCTTGGCACGCCGGCCGATCCGCAGGATCTGCTTCTCCCGGTCGGTGGGGGTTTCGGGCGCCCCCCCGTCGGCAATCAGGTGCATCATCGTCTGGACCTGATTGCCCAGTTCGATCTCTTCGGCCGGAGTGAGCAGGGGAACGCGCCCGATCGTGGAGAGATACCAGCTGATCGGATCGCTCCCCCGGCGTCTGCTGCTCTCGTGTGCCTGGAGAGTCGAGGCCGTCATGAGCCCACGCCGGAAAAGTGTTCGCAATCTCTTATGAACTCACAACCCGGCAGTGTGATTTCAACAACCTTTCGGATTTGTGCGAGCAAAACGACACATTGCCGGCCAGGACTGGGATTCCGGCCGGATTGACTCCCTGTCTGTTCGCCCACATTCAAGGGCCCCATCACAACCCATCGGATCCCATCACCCGCCCGGCCAGGGCGGATGCGATCGCCTGGGGGGTGGTGCCCCCCTCCTTGGACCGAGCGCAGGCCAGCCCGGCCCCGGCATGGGCCAGGGCAGCGGCCGCCAGCAGATCATCGCCACCGGCCGCCCCGGCCCGGGCGCCGCAGCCGGCCGCATAGCCGGCCAGCACGTCCCCCAGGCCCGCTCGGGCCACCTCGGCCGCCGCCGCCCGCAGCTGCCAGCGACGCCCATCGGCCGCCGCCACCACCGTGCGGGCCCCCTTGAGCAGCACGCTGGCCCCGCTGGCGGCGGCGGCGGCGGCGGCGGCCTCGAGGGGGTCGAACTCGGCGAGCTCGGGAAAGAGACGGCCGAACTCGCCGGCATGGGGGGTCAGCCAGGTGGGCCCGCCCCGCTGCCGCAACCAGCCCGCCGCCCCCGCGCCCGGCGGCTCCCCCGCCGCCCCGGCCGCCAGCCGGTTCAGCCCGTCGGCATCGAGCACCAGCAGGCCCTGGAACCGCTGCAGGGCCCGCCAGCCGCCGGCCTCGCCCTCCTCCTCCGCCGGATCGGCCGCGCCGCCGCCGGCTCCGGCCGATCCCAGGCCCGGCCCCACCAGCACGGCATCGAGGCGATCGAGCGCTCCGGCTTCCCCCAGGCCCGCCAGCGAGGAGCCGCCCCCCGCCAGGCCGGCCAGGGGCTCCTGCAGGACCACCTCGGGCCGCACCGCCCAGAGGCCGCCAGCCACCGCCGCCGGCAGGCGGGCCCGCAGACTGCCGCAGCCGCTGGCGCTGGCCCCCAGCAGGCTCAGCAGGGCGGCGCCGGGGTAGGCGTCGCTGCCGCTGACCACCAGCAGGCGCCCCCGTCCGTACTTGCCGGCCGCCGGCGCGGGCCGGGGCCAGGGGGCCCCGTCGAGATCCACTCCCGCCAGGGCCAGGGGCAGATCCGCCGGCAGCTCCGCCAGCAGCTGGGGGGGCAGGCCCAGATCCAGCCGTTCCAGCTCCCCCACCCAGGCCAGGGCCCGGTCCTGCAGCAGCCCCCGCTTGAGCAGGCCCAGGCACCAGGTCCGGCGGGCGCAGGCGGCCCAGCGGCCGAGGAGCCGGCCGCTGTCGGCGCAGAGACCACTGGGCGTGTCGATCGCCTCCAGTCGCCCGGGACGGTGGCCCTGACGGCTCTCGAGCAGGGACTCGATCCCCTCGGGGAGCGGCCGGCTCTGGCCGATGCCGAACAGGGCGTCCACCCAGAGGGCGGGATCGGCGGGGTCGGGGGCGGCCTCGAGGGCGCCGATGCCGAGCCAGTCGGCGTGGCGCCGGTGGGCGGCGGTGAGCGGTTTGAAGCGCTCGAAGGGCGCCCAGATCCGCACCGCCAGGCCGGCCAGGTGCAGTTCCCGGGCCACCACCAGCCCGTCGCCCCCGTTGTGGCCCGGCCCCACCAGCACGACGACCCCATCCGCCAGCGCGGCGGGACGCTCCAGCAGGCGCCGGCTCACCTGCAGGGCCGCCTTTTCCATCAGCGCCTCCCGGGGCAGGCCGCTGGCGAACAGCCGCTCCTCGAGGGCGCCCATCTGGGCGGCGCTCACCAGCAGATGTTCAGCGTCGCGGCTGGGCCAGCTGGGCACGGGGAACCATCCTGTGGGGCGCGGTTCCATGATGGGAACGGCATCGCCCACCGTCCGCCGTCCGCTCGGGATTCCCTGGTTTGACCCGCACCGCCGCCACTCCCGCCACCCCCGCCGCCGCCGCCGCGATCGAGCGGCTGCGGCACTGGCCCGGGGAGCGGCGGGTGGCGGTGGGCCTCTCCGGCGGGGTGGACAGCTCCCTGACCGCGGCGCTGCTGCTCCAGGCCGGCTGGCACGCCGAAGGCCTCACCCTCTGGCTGATGAGCGGAAAGGGGGCCTGCTGCGCCGAGGGTCTGGTCGATGCCGCCGGGATCTGCGAGCAGCTGGGGATTCCCCATCACGTGGTCGACAGCCGCGCCCACTTCCAGGACCGCATCGTCGACTTCCTCGTGCAGGGCTACCAGGACGGGGTGACCCCATTGCCCTGCTCCCGCTGCAACCGGGAGGTGAAGTTCGGCCCGATGCTGGCCTGGGCTTCTGCGGAACTCGGCATCGAGCGGATCGCCACCGGGCACTACGCCCGGGTGCGCCCGGCCGAGGCGGCGGGAGCGGCGCCTGGGCCGGACCCCTCCGGCCGCCACCAGCTGCTGCGGGGCCTCGACCCCCACAAGGATCAGAGCTATTTCCTCTACGACCTCCCCCAGTCGGTGTTGGGCCGGCTGGTTTTCCCCCTCGGAGAGCTCACCAAGAGCGACACCCGCCTGGAGGCGGCCCGCCTTGGCCTGCGCACGGCCGCCAAGGCGGAGAGCCAGGACCTCTGCCTGGCCGATCACCACGGCTCGATGCGGGCGTTCCTCGATGCCTACCTGCCGCCCCGGCAGGGGGAGATCGTGCTGCTCGACGGCACGGTGGTGGGCCAGCACGACGGCATCGAGCACTTCACCATCGGCCAGCGCAAGGGGCTGGGGGTGGCCTGGAGCGAACCGCTGCATGTGGTGCGCCTCGATGGCGCGATGAACCGGGTGGTGGTGGCCCCCCGCGCCGATGCGGCCCGCCGCGCCTGTCCGGTGGATGGGATCAACTGGGTGTCGATCGCGCCCCCGTCGCGGCCGTTGGTGGTGGAGGTGCAGGTGCGCTACCGCAGCGCGCCGGTGCCGGCCCTGCTGACGCCCGAGCGGCCCGGTCGCTGGCGGCTGGAGTTCGAGCAGGAGCAGTTCTCGATCACCCCGGGGCAGGCCGCCGTGTTCTACGCCGGGGATCGGGTGCTGGGGGGCGGGCTGATCCAGCGCGAGGAGCCCTGAGCCGCGGCGGGTCCCGTCACCAGGTCCCTCACCAGTAGGGATCGCTGGCCAGGTCCACCCGCAGCCTCCCGCTGCGGGCCGCCGGCACCGAGGCGATGCAGGCCCGCACCACCCGGCCGTTCACCTCGATCTCACAGGCGCCGCAGCTGCCCCCCAGGCAGCCGGTGGGGATGTTCAGGCCTTCCCGGCAGGCCGCCGCCAGCCAGTCGGTGCCGGGGACCTCGCGGCTGCGGTGACCATCGGGCCACTGGATCTCGATCGTGGCGGCGGCGGGCATCAGCCGTTCAGCAGGGGGGCCAGGTCCACATGGGCCTCGAAGGCGTCGGCGAGCCGGTTGAGCAGGGCGTCCCGCTGGCGGCCGTGGTGGGGCTGATCTTCGCTCAGGGGGGGCAGAGAGCGGCGGCGCCGCAGCAGGTTGATCCAGCGGCGGCGCCAGGGCCCCGCCTCGAACACCCCGTGCAGGTAGGTGCCCGCCACGCTGCCACCCCCGGGAAGTTCGCGCCACCAGCCGAGGCCCTCCCCCCCGTCCGCCGCCAGTGGGGCGCAGCCCTGCGGATCCAGGCATTCGGTGTGCCCCCGGTGCAGCTCGAAGCCCTCCAGCAGGAGGGTGTCGCCGCGGGGCCAGAGGGCCGGCCGGCGCAGCTGCCGCAGGGCTTTGCGGGCGCCGTAGCGGGTGGCCAGCGGCAGCAGGCCGAGGCCCTCGATGGCGCCCGCCCCAGCCCGGGCCTCTCCGCCGCCGCTCCCCTCGAGAGCGCCGGGGTCCTGCAGCGTGCGTCCCAGCATCTGCAGGCCGCCGCAGAGGCCGAACAGGTGGCCGCCGCCGGCGAGATAGCGGTGGAGCTCCCCGGCCAGGGGGCTGCTCCGCAGGCTGAGCAGATCCCGCAGCGTCTGGGTGCTGCCCGGCAGCAGCACCGCGTCCGGCTGGCCCAGGGGCTGGCCGGGCCGGATCCAGCGCAGCCGCAGACTGGGCTCGGCCTCGAGCGGATCGAGATCGGAGAAGTTGCTGATCGAGGGGAGTCGCACCACGGCGATCTCCAGCTCGGCCCGGGGCTTGCCGGCGCGCCGCTCCAGCAGGTCGAGCGAATCCTCGGGAGGGAAGAGCTCCTCCAGCCAGGGCATCACCCCCACCACCGGCAGGCCGGTGGTCCGCTCCAGCCAGCGGCGGCCCTCGTCGAACAGCTCCCGCCGGCCCCGGAAGCGGTTGATCAGCAGCCCCCGGATCAGGGGCCGCTCCACCGGCCGCAGCAGCGCCAGCGTGCCGACGATCTGGGCGAACACCCCGCCCCGCTCGATGTCGGCCACCAGCAGGCAGCGGGCCCGCAGGTACTGGGCCAGCCGCAGGTTGGTGAGATCGCGCCGCTGCAGGTTCACCTCCACCGGGCTGCCGGCGCCCTCCAGCACCAGCCGGCCGCGGGGGTGGGCGGCCTGCAGGCTGCCCAGGCCCTGGCGGATCGCGGCCCAGCCCGGCCGGAACCAGTCGCGGTAGTAGTGCTCGGCCTGGGTGAGGCCCACCGAGCGCCCCAGGTGGATCACTTCGCTGCGGCTCTCCCCCTGGGGCTTGAGCAGCACCGGATTCATCGCCACCTCCGGCTCCAGGCCCGCCGCCCAGGCCTGCAGGGCCTGGCTGTAGGCCATCTCGCCGCCGGAGGCGTCCACCCAGGCGTTGAGGCTCATGTTCTGACCCTTGAAGGGCAGGGGCGTCTCGCCGCGGCGCCGCAGCGCCCGGCAGAGGGCCGCCGTCATCAGCGACTTGCCAGCCCCGCTGCTGGTGCCCAGCACCATCAGGGGCGTCAACGGGGCCCTTGGATCGCTCACAGGCGGGGCCGCAGCCGCCGCAGCGTCTGGTGCAGCCGCTCGGCCAGGCCCGCCCTGGGGATCTCGTCGCTCCATCGCTCCAGCAGGTCGCGACCCATCGGCGTCAGCCGCACCCGCTCGGTGAGCCCCTGGCCGTCCACTTCCCGCCGCAGCACACCCAGCTGGATCAGCCAGATGAAATGGTCCTCGGTGCGTCCGGGGCCCACCGGAGCAAACACGTAGCGATCCCGCTCGGGACTGGCGCACAGCGCCTCGCTGGCGATGGCGCTGCCTCGCACCAGCTCGTAGAAGGCGCGGCGAAAGGGGAGGCAGCGCAGGGCACTGGCGGCACGGCCCAGGGAGCGCGGATCATCGAAGCGGCCGGTCATGGCATCGATTCTCCCGGATCGCCCCGCCAGGATCAGACCGCCGCCCCGTCCCCCCCCGCTGCGTTCCCTCCGTGCCGTTGCCGCCCCCCCTGGCCCCCCTGCTGCTGGCCTCCGCCTCGCCGGCCCGGCGGCGCCTGCTGGAGCAGGCGGGCGTCGCCCACCGGGTCCAGGTGAGCGGCGTCGATGAGGCCGCGCTCTCCGATCCCGATCCCCGTGCCCTGGTGCGGCGGCTGGCCCAGGCCAAGGCCGAGGCGGTGGCCGGGGATCTGGGGGAGCGGGAGCGCGCCTCGCTGGCGGGGGTGCTCGGCTGCGATTCGGTGCTGGTGGTGGACGGCCAGGTGTATGGAAAACCCCGCGATCCCCAGCAGGCGGCGGACCGCTGGGGCCGCATGGCCGGCGGATGGGGGGAGCTCCACACCGGCCACTGCCTGATCGGCGGCGCCGTGCCCCGGCTGGAGACGGTCACCACACGCCTGTGGTTCGCGGCGCTGAGCGCCGAGCAGATCGCCGCCTATGTGGCCAGCGGTGAGCCGCTCCAGTGCGCCGGAGGCTTCGCCCTTGAGGGACGCGGTGGCCTGCTGGTGGAGCGGATCGACGGCTGCGTCAGCAACGTGATCGGCCTCAGTCTGCCGTTGCTGCGGCGCTGGCTGAGCTGAACGGCGGCCCCGGGGACGCCGTTCAGGGGAAGATCGTGTTGATCAGATCCTGCAGCAGCACACCGGTGCTGGAGCGCCGCACCGGATTCGTGCCGCCATCGCGGGACTGGCTGGCCAGCAGCTCGAAGCTGCCCCAGCGGAAGCGGCCGCCGTTGCCGGCCAGGCTGTAGTCGACGGGCCAGGTGCCGGTGGCATCCACCATCACCAGCCGGCCCTGCCGGTTGTAGAAGGAATACTGCCGTCCATCGCGGAAATCGACCCGGTAGGCCGTGCCGCTGGCGGTGGGGCGCTGCATCAGTTCACAGCGACCGGAGAAGATCCGGCGCCCCCGCTGGCTCAGATCGCAGAAGCCGTTGGTCGTGTTGGCGCGGGTCCAGCTCGGGTTGCCGGGCCGGCCAGGGCCGGCGCTGAGGCCGAACAGCTGCCCGCTCAGCCGGTAGCTCACGTTGGACTGACGCCAGCCGTCGTCCCAGCAGGTCTGGCGCCGCAGGTCGCAGACCTCTCCGGTGCTGAGCTGGAACTCCCGGGGGCTGGGGCGACCCGAGAGCTTCCGGACCAGATCCTGCTCGGCCCGGTTGCCGAATTCCCGGCGGGTCAGCGGCAGCGAGATGCCGCCGCGGTCGTAGCAGATCCGGGTGCCCCGATCACAGATCACCCCGCTCTGGGGGAAGGTGATCGTGCCCGTCTTGGCCTGGGCCGGCATCGGCAGGGAACCGCAGAGCAGGGCCAGGCAGCCGGTGCTGACCGCCAGCCGCCGCCGTGAAGCCGTCAGAGCGTTCATGGGAGTGTTCATCGTGCTTGACGCCCCGAAGGTACGAGCCTGCCGGCGGCAGGGTGCGACCAGAGTCGGTCCTGCCGTCGAGCAGCGATGACAAGGTCTTTCGTCCCCGGGTCCGGGGCCGGCTGGCGGACGGCCTCCCCATCAAAAAAGGGCTCCCGCCTGAACGGAAGCCCTCGGATGGGGGGCTCAAGCCCTGCGGGAGCCCCTGTCGGGAGTCAGTCGAGATCCGGCATGGCCAGGGTGGGCTCGGCCTGCCGGTCGATGCCCTTCTCGAAGCCGGCGGCGGCGGCACGGGCGCGGCCCGCATGCCAGAGGTGACCCACCAGGAAGAAGAACGCCAGCACGAACTGGGTGGCGGAGAGCCACTGACGCACGTTCACGAAGTTCACCGAGTTGGGCTCGGTGATGATGCCGCCCACGGAGTTGAGGGAGGCGTTGGGAGCGTGGGTCATGTATTCAGCGGCGCGGCGCACTTGCCAGGGCTGAATGTCGTTCTGGAGCTTGTCGAGGCTCAGGCCGTTCGGACCCCGCAGGGGCTCCAGCCAGGGACCCCGGAAGTCCCAGAAGCGCATGGTTTCACCGCCGAAGATGATTTCGCCGGTGGGGGAGCGCATCAGGTATTTGCCCAGGCCGGTGGGACCCATGGCGGAACCGATGTTGGCGCCCATGCGCTGGTCACGAACCAGGAAGGTGAAGCTCTGGGCCTGGGAGGACTCGGCGTTGGTGGGGCCGTAGAACTCCGAGGGATAGGCGGTGTTGTTGAACCAGATGAAGGTGGAGGCGATGAAGCTCATCAGGCTCAGGGCCCCGAGGCTGTAGCTCAGGTAGGCCTCACCGTTCCAGATGAAGGCACGGCGCACCCAGCCGAACGGCTTGGTGATCACGTGCCAGATGCCACCGAAGATGCAGATCAGGCCGATCCAGATGTGGCCGCCGATGATGTCTTCCATCGAGTTCACCCCGATGATCCAACCTTCACCGCCAAACGGTGCGGCGGTGAGGTAGCCGAAGATGACCCCCGGGCTGAGGGTGGGGTTAGTGATGATGCGCACATCACCGCCGCCGGGGGCCCAGGTGTCGTAGACACCGCCGAAGAACATGGCCTTGAACACCAGCAACAGCGCACCCACACCCAGAAGAATGAGGTGGTAGCCGATGATGTTGGTCATCTGGTTCTTGTCCCGCCAGTCCTGGGAGAAGAAGGAGGAGTAGTTCTCCAGCACTTCGGGACCGCGCAGGGCGTGGTATAGACCGCC
This sequence comes from Cryptocyanus atlanticus LEGE 06306, assembly GCF_056633155.1. Classification (NCBI taxonomy): domain Bacteria; kingdom Bacillati; phylum Cyanobacteriota; class Cyanophyceae; order Synechococcales; family Prochlorococcaceae; genus Cryptocyanus; species Cryptocyanus atlanticus. Next base: position 402 of record NZ_JBSJOZ010000018.1, on the reverse strand, counting down.
GAGGCCGAGGACGGCGGAACTGATCAGGTGCAGCACCCCCACCACGAAGAACGGATACAGGGAGGTGACCTCACCGCCGGGACCCACGCCGTAGCCCAGGGTGGCCACGTGGGGGAACACGATCAGCCCCTGCTCGTACATGGGCTTGTCGAAGGTGAAGTGACTCACCTCGAACAGCATCATCGCGCCGGCCCAGAACACCATCAGGCCGGCGTGGGCCACATGGGCGCCGAGCAGGCGTCCGGAGAGATTGATCAGGCGGGCGTTGCCGGCCCACCAGGCATAACCGGTCGAGTCGAGGTCCTTGCCCCCGACCGAACTGAGGTTGGGATTAGAGAGCGTTACCACGGGGCAGAACCTCTTCAGGGAAGACGAAGTTTTCATGCGGCTGGTCAGCCGGTG
>NZ_JBSJOZ010000042.1:0-1317 GCF_056633155.1 Cryptocyanus atlanticus LEGE 06306 | reverse complement strand
TCAACTTCGGATAAGATCGTGGCTGCGCACGATCTATCCATAATCGTTATGCGTAGCAACAATGTCCCGGCTAGAATTTTTCAGTTCTTGTGACTGACACCATGAGTCAAGACGATGATAACTATAAGTTCAAAGGGCTCCCGTTAACTGCGGCCGTTGTAGAGCATATTGTATTGTCGCAACTTGCAGGCCGGCAGATCAAGAGAAATCAAATAGTAGATTACGTTGAGAAGTATCATGCTGACAACGGAGGATTCCCCTGCCAAGCTGCTGATCTCTCTCGTACAGTTAAAAAAGCCCTTGACAACATCAAGGCTCGTGGTGGAGCAGAAAATCCATCAACAGGGTGGTGGAGGATATCGAGCGCTACTGGAGATGATGAATCAATTCAGCCTTCCGACGAAGACGGGGCTGTAGCTGAAAATGTCAATGAGGAAACTCAGGATCTTCAGACATTGCTCTACTTGGGTGAAGGCGATGAATCCATCTACCTATATTACTATCCTGCGTATAAGGCTGCAGCGCTATCGAGTGGGAAGGACAAGTGGCTATGCAAGATAGGCCGAACTGATACAGCTGCAAGCCTTAGGATTTCGGGTCAATCAACGGGAATGCCTGAGAGACCGGAAATCGGACTTGTCTATCGTACGAATGACTCACGATCACTTGAGAGCGTCCTTCACGGAGTTCTTACCCTTAGGAACCAATGGAGTGAGAGCTCGCCTGGCGTTGAATGGTTTATCACATCTATAGAGGATGTGCTTTCGATTATTCAGTTTGTTCTGGGTACTCCTGCCATTGGCGAACCACACGCATAACATGCCCCTCGAGTGGACAGGCCTCCAACTATTCTCAGCTTCGCCACCACAAACTCCCTGCCTGCCACTCAGGGGCAGCGTTAGATCTTCTAGCGGCTATGGTGTGCAAGGAAACTCATTAGCTCATCCAGACCAATCATGACGGCGGCAGTCTTCTCAATTTCGCCAGAGCAAGTTATAATCGCGATGGATACCTTGGCGATGGCTGGAGACACCGGAAAGCCATTCTTCTTCACCACAAAGTTTTACATCCTACCGCACCTACGGGGAGTAATGTTCGCGACAGGCATTGGCGACCTGGCTTCTAAGTGGTTCTCACAACTGGAAAGATACCTCGCTCGCGACATTCATCACCTAGATGACTTCGTCTCGCCAGCCCTTAGAGACCTTGGTAATGAATTCGGGCTAAACGAAAAGCTTACGACGACAGTCTATCACGTGGGATATGAGGTGGTCTGGCTTTTCTGGACAGGGCCCATCGTTAACCTCTGAGGCGGGG
>NZ_JBSJOZ010000017.1:0-46027 GCF_056633155.1 Cryptocyanus atlanticus LEGE 06306 | reverse complement strand
CACCGGCTGACCAGCCGCATGAAAACTTCGTCTTCCCTGAAGAGGTTCTGCCCCGGGGTAACGCTCTCTGAATTATGAGGGAGGCCCGAGCCTCCCTGCCTTCGATCACGGCATCTCCCTCGGGAGGTGCTTTTTCATGGGGTGTTGCCTCCCCGGTCTGGCCAGCAGTCCGACCGGAGAGGGCTTATCATGAATCGTCCCGTCAGCAATGATGTGGGCTCGAAGGTTTCGGCCATCGGCCCGAATGCATCGTCGGCTGGCCATGTCCCCCGAGGAGGAGGTGCCCGTGAGTCACAGTTGTTCCATGCAGGGTCTGCCGATTGCGGAGTACGCCGTCTGATCTCAGGCAGTTGAACCCGATGTCATGCGGTTCCGCGTCCATGCGGACCCGGCGAGAGCCCCCGGCGTCATCCTCGTGGTGATTCCGGGGGCATCGTTCTGAATGATTCAGGCTGAATCATTCAGGCTGAATCGAATCATTCAGGCTGGGTGTTTGCGTGGACTGTGCATGCCGCGACAAATCGGAAACGTTCCGGCTTGTCATTTGTGGGGTCCCCAGATGGCTCGAGCGCCGATCAACCGGGCTGGGGAAATCGTGCCAGTTCCGCCTCCAGCTGGCTGCGCTGGTCCGCCCAGGTGCGGCGTACGGCCGGATCATCGGATGCACCCCGCTGCAGCAGCAGGACCCCATCCTCGAGCGCCACCATGCCGTAGGTACCCGAGAGCTCATCCACCCTGTCCAGGCTGAGGGCCAGCTCGACGCGGTCGCCCCGGGAGACGCTCAGATGCCGGCTCAGGATCTCAAGATCCGCCGCCAGCCAGTCCACAGCTCGGGCCTGCTCCTGCCGGTCGAGGTAGCGCCAGCTGCGGGGGAACCGGACCAGCACCTCCCGCTGGGCCAGCAGCGGGACCAGCGGGGTGCTGGCCGCCACGCTGGCTTCGGCCGGGACGGCGGCCAGCACCCGGCGTGCCGCCCGTCCGTGCTGCCAGAGGCGCACCGGAGAGGTATGGATCCATGGGGTCACGCTGTCGGGAATCACGAAGGAGAGGCTGCGGTTCGGATTGCTGCCGATCGTGAACAGCAGGGAGAGCACGATCGCCCCGACCCAGAAGGCCCGCAGCCGGCGCCCACCGAAGGCCAGCGGGTGGGTCTGCCACCACAGCACCGCCCCCGCGAACAGGCCGGGAACCACCAGCAGGGCGTAGCGCACGTTGATCGAGAAGGGCGACGGTTTCCCCCGTGCCAGTAACAGCCCCAGGAAGGGGAGGCCCATCAGCAGCCAGCTGTCCAGAGAGATCAGTGGAACGAACAGCAGGGGCAGACCCTGAGCCAGGAGATAGCGGATGGTTTCTCCCGGTTCATGCAGCACCTCGCCCAGCAGGGCCGTGGGCTGGGCCAGGATCCTGCCCAGCACGTCAAGGCTGCTGGCCTTCTCGTCCCCGCCCAGGAACTGGCCGAAGTTCTCGACCATGAAGCGCCGGGCGTTGTCCTCGCTGAACAGGGGCATCAGCAGGTTGGTCACCACCAGCACCCAGCCGAGACCCACCACACCCAGGGCCAGGGCCAGCGGCCACAGCTCCCGCCGCCGAATCAGCATCCAGAGCGCCACGCCCGCCAGCAGCACCCCGGTGTCCTCCCGGATCATCGGGAGCAGCAGGGCCATCAGGGCCACCAGCCACCAGCTCCGCCGCTCAAGGGCCAGCAGCAGCAGAAAGAAGGCCAGGGGCAGCTGGCAGAGGTCGGTGAAGTTCCCCCAGGTGGGTCCCAGCACCGCGTTGGCTCCGAAGTAGGAACAGGCGAGGAAGGCGGCCAGCCGGGGCTGGCCGACCTGCTTCAACGCCAGGCTGTGAAGCGCCAGGCCGGCGGCGGTCATCAGGCCCACCTGCACCAGCGGCAGGGCCCAGGCCCCGGCCACGGCCACCAGCGGCATCCAGAGCAGCAGGGCCGGCGTGAAGTGCTGGCCGAGGCGGTGGTACCCGAGGGCAGGAAGCTGATCGGCATGCACCACGTTGGTGGAGAGCTGGGAGGAGAGCGTGCTCTCGAAGGGATGCCCCCGCAGCCCGTTCCACATCACCTGGAGAAAGATGCCCTGGTCGTAGGAGGCGGAGAGCACCTCCAGGCGCCACCACTGCAGGGCCAGCCCCGTCACGGCGAAGACGGTGGCGGCCACCAGCACCGCCCGGTGGCTGGCCCTCTCCTCCCGTTCAGCCCTCACCGGCTCGATCCGCTCCGCCGACCCTGCATCGCCAGCGTTGCCAGTCCTGATCACCGAGCACCTCCAGTCGACAGAGTGAACCGTCGCGAAGCAGTATCCGTGCTGGTGGGTCGCCGGCCCTCAGGAGCAGATCGAACGGTCCGTTGATCCTGCTCTCCGGCCGGTCGGGGAGTCGGTGGATCTTCCGTCCGGCATACCAGCCCAGGGAGGGCCTCTGGGCGGCATCGCCCTCCAGATACACCGGAACGGCCGCCCCCCCGCCGGGCGGCAGCGCACTCCGGGCCAGGGCGGCGGGCGGCAGTACGGACCAGCGCTCGTTCAGTTCCCAGTTCCAGAGCGGACCGGTGACCAGCAGCAGCAGGGAGAGGGCCCACCCGCCCGCCAGCACCAGCAGACCGCTCCGCCGCGCCCCCTGTCCCGCTCGCGCCAGCAGCCAACCCCCGAGCAGCAGCCCGAGTCCTCCCGGCACCAGCAGGAAGCCGAAGGGAGCGAGCCGGCTCGCTCCCCCCGCCCCGGCCACCAGGGAGGCTCCCAGCAGCGCCGCCCCCAGCGCGACCCAGAACCAGGGAAGCCGGCCCAGCAGGCCCCCGCTGCGGTCCGGACGAAGCAGGCCGGCGACGGGAACAGCGCAGAGCAGGGCGAAGGGCAGCCAGAGCGGATGGCTGTACCAGGGCAGCTGGGTGCGCAGGGGCAGGATCGAGGCCGCGATCACCAGTTGCAGCACCAGGCACCAGCGGCCCCAGGCCCGATCGCGCTGCCGCCAGGCCATTCCGATGGCGATCGGCCAGAGAGGCAGCCAGGGCCAGCCACCTTCCAGCATCTCGAGCACGGGCACGCGCCAGCCCAGGCGACTGCCTTCCCCGGCGTCCAGCAGCACCCGGGTGATCCCGTCCCCTCCCCAGAGCCAGAGGGCCCCCTGACCGCGCCTGAGCGCGTGATAGCCGTGCCAGGCCAGCCCCGGCAGGAGGCCCGCCAGCACGGCGCCCGAGAGGACCCACCAGCGGCGGCGTCCCGGCGTCGGATCGAGGCCGAGGCCCAACAGTCCGGCCAGCAGCGTGGGCACCAGCATCGGGGCCTTCAGCAGCAGCAGAACGCTGCCCGCCAGCCCGGCGAGCAGCCCGCCGCTGCCGGCGCCCCTGGCCCCGCGGCTGTGCAGGAGTCCCCACCACAGCAGGGCCATGGCGCTCAGCTGGGCCCCGTCCAGCATGGCCAGCCTCCCGTGCCGGACGACCGGCAGCAGGGTGAGCAGGATCAGGGCGGTGGCTTCCGACGCCGTCCTCTGGCCGGGCCTGAGCTGCCACTGCACCAGACCAGCCAGGGGCACCACCGCCGACGAGAGCACCGCCGGTGCCAGCCGCACCACCCACTCGGGTGGCAGGGCGGTGGCCGGGGCCTGGCTGAGCTGGCGCCAGAGGCCGATCGTGCCGGCGATCAGCAGGTGAAGGCCCGGCGGCTTGTTCAGGTACGCCTCGCCCCAGATCGTGGGCAGCAGACCCTGGGGAAGACCGCGCTGGGAAATCTCCAGAGCCACCCGGGCCACGATGCCCTCATCCCAGTCCCGCAGGGACACGTTGCCCAGGCCGGCCAGGGCCAGCACCAGGGCCAGGCCCCAGAGGGCCAGCAGCGGTCGCCAGGGGGGGGGACCCGGGGAGGTGGGCATCGGGCGGGGTCTCCAGGGCTGGGCCTTCAGCCTGCCGGTCGGCTCGCCGCCGGCGCCGCCAGAGGGAGGACGAAGGACGTCCCGCTCTGGCAACCCGCCGGTTGCGCGCACAGCCAGCGGCGAAGACGATCCTTGCGGCCCCCGTCGGGGAAGGAGCCATAACTCTCGATCACGGCGAAGCTCCCGGCCAGGGCCTCGGCCCCCCGGTCCCGCCACTGGGCGGGATCCGCTTCGAGCAGGCCTTCGGGGGACACCAGCCAGCCCTTGCGGTCGGCCAGATAGAGCGCGGTGGGGTCTCTGCCGGTCATCAGCACCACCCGCGCCCCGCGGGGAGTGGCGGCGCGGATGTGCTGGGCGAGCTCCCAGGTGGGGGAGCCGGCGATCCGCTCCCGGCTCCAGTAGTCGACGCCCAGAACCGTGAGACTGACCAGCAGCAGGAGGCTCAGCAGGGCCCAGGCGCCCCGCCGCCAGGCGCCCCGCCGCAGCCGCACCCACCCCTGGCCCAGCAGCGGAGCGGCGAACAGCATCAGGGGCAGCTGGTAGTACTCGTGGACGGCGCTTGATTCGGGGGCCAGGGCGCCGGCCGCCAGCACGGAGGCCAGCCCGAGGGGCAGCACCCGCACCCGCGGCTCCACCGCCGCTCCGGAACCGGCCCGGGCCGGCCAGAGACCAAGCACCAGCAGGGGAACCCCCAGCACTGCCAGATTCCGCACCGCCACCCGCAGCGCCAGCTCGCTCCAGTAGGAGACACCGACCAGGGCGCTCCAGCTGTAGCGGTTGGCCTGGCCGCCCCAGAAGCCGAAGCTGTGTCCGCTGCTGACCCCCAGCCGATGGGCGTGCCAGTACCAGGCGGCCGTGACGGCCGCCGCCGCCAGCGGCACCACCCAGGTGCCGGGGTGGCGCAGGATCCGCCAGCGGCGCTGCTGGCCCCAGAGCCAGAAGAGGGGCAGCCCGAGCCAGAGGAGGGGAAGCACTTTGATCAGGCAGGCCCCACAGAAGGCCAGCCAGGCCACCAGCAGGTCACGGGGGCGTCCCGTGTCCTGCCAGCGGAGGAACCGATCCAGAGCGAGGGCCGCGAGCAGCATCAGGCAGGCCTCCGGTTGCACGGTGCGTCCGTAGAACACCGGGATCGGCAGCACCGCATAGAACAGGCCCCCCCACCAGCCCGCCCGCTCCCCCACCAGCTGCCGACCGATGGCGATCACCAGCGCGATGGTGAGCAGGCTGCAGAGCACCGAGAGTCCGCGGGCCAGCCACTCGTGCACCCCGAACAGCCGGTACAGCAGGGCCACTCCATAGGGATAGAGGGGGAACTCCGCTTCCACCACGCCGTGGCCCGCGCCGCCCCAGTCGATCTGGGGCATCCAGAAGCGCATGCCCTGCTCGGCGAAATTGCGCGCCATGGCCGCCGTGTCGGCCTGGCGCCAGCTGTGGATCCCCAGGATCGGGGCCTGGATGTGAACCAGCCGCAGGCCCGCGCCGATCAGCAGGGGCAGCCAGAGCGGCAGGCGATGGCCGGGCCCGGGGATGGACGCCATGGCTGGAGCGGTGCCTTGGGCAGGCGGCATCAGGGGCACGCCGGCATGGGTCAGGAGATTACCGAGGGGGTGGGGGCGGGGGCGGAGTGGCCAGGGCCTCACGCACGGCGTCGACCGCCTCCGGCAGGGAACGGCGCAGGGAGCCCAGGCGGCCCAGCTGGCCGCTCAGGCCTCCGGCCAGATCGGCCAGGGCCAGGAGCACCGGGTCCGGATGCCGCTGCTCCGCGGCGGCGGCCACCCCCGCCGCCTGGCCCACCCGCCAGTCCGCGAGCAGCACGACCGACCGGTAGGCCCCCGGCCAGGGATTGGTCGGCTCCAGGACCTCCAGCCGGGCGAACCAGCGATCCGCGTCCATCGGTCGGTTCCGCACCACCCCCAGCAGGGCGAGACTCCAGAGGGCATCGCGGTCGTCCGGGTCGGAGCGCAGCTGCCGCATGGCCCACGTCTCCACCCGCGGCTGGTAGAGGAAATGGCCATCGAGCTGGTGCTCGGTGCCGACGGCCTCAAACACCGCCGCCAGCCCCTCCGGCCCCCGCTCCATCCCCCGGGCCAGGGCGATGAAGCGCCGGTCGAACCGCTGGGGAAGCGGGGCGTCGGCCCGGCGCCGCCACAGCTCGATGCGCCGATCCTCGCTCCAGGGCCAGCTGCGGACCCGCTCGAAGCGCCCGTCCCGGCGGACCTGGCGGCTGAGCCGGCGGGACACCTTGCGGCGGGTGCCCTGATCACGGCTGGCCAGCAGCACCCACTCGGCCTCCTGCAGCACCAGCGGGTGTTCCTCCTCCCGTTTGCCGCTTTCGCGGCCCACGATCCGGCCGCCGTTGCGGCGACCGAAGACGGTGACATTGCTCTGATTCACCTCGACGGTGGTGGGGATCACGATCACCGTGGTGGGCTCCTCGCCCTGGTGCCGTCGCAGCTCGCCGATCACCTCCGCCATCGGAAACGGCGGCTCCCGCTTCAGCTGCTCGGCCCGGGCGGAGGCCGTGGCGGCGGCGGTCCCGATCAGGCCCGCCCCCAGCAGGGCCAGGCCGGCCCGCCCCCCCCAGCGGCGCCGAATCCACTCCAGCAGGATCCACCAGCCCCGGGCCAGCAGCAGCACCACCAGCGGCAACACCGGGCTGATGTACCGGGGATCCTTGTTGGGGCTCAAGGTGGTGAGCAGCCAGCCGCTGAGGGCGCAGCCGATCAGCCAGCCCCACCCGTAGGGGGTCCCGGCGCCGGCTGGGGCGCCCTGGAGGCGCCACCGAGCTGTGACGGCGCCGACCACCGCTCCCGCCAGGGCCGGCGCCGGAAGCACCACGCCGAGCTGCTCCCGCCAGATTGCCGGGTACCAGAGCAGGCTGGCCAGACTCAGGGGGTTGGGATCCCCTTCCCGGGCGGCCGATTCGTTCACGGCCCGGTTCGTGCCACCGATCGTGGTGATCCAGTTGTGCCGCAGCCAGGGCAGGCTCAGGCCGATCACCAGGGCGAGGGCCGCCAGCACCTGGAGCCGCCGTCGCCGCTGCCCCAGGCCCTGGGCGGCGGCCCAGAGACAGGGGGCCAGCAGCACCAGCAGCGCGCTCTGCTTGACCAGCACGGCGGCCGCCACGGCCAGGGCCGCGACGATCGCCCGTGGCCAGGTGCCTCCGCCGTGGCGGTCGGGCGCCTGCCAGCGACCCAGCAGCCAGAGCGCCAGCGCGGCCGTGGCGGTAAGGGGGAGGTCCAGGCTGAAATCCACCCGCAGGGCCGCCAGGGCGGGGGTGAGCGTGGTGAGCAGTGCCGCCAGCAGGCCGAAACCGGGGGAGACCAGCTGACGCCCCCAGAGCGCCACCGCGGCCAGCAGCAACGCCTGCCAGAGCGCCAGCGCCCAGCTGGCCTGATCCGGACTGTCCCCGGCCAGGGCCATGACGCTGCCGTTCACCAGGCTGGCCAGGGGTGGGATCTTCGGAGACAGATCGAGCAGCGCCTCCCAGCCCTGCCAGCCCCCTCCGCTCAGCAGCCCCAGGGCACGGCCATGGTCCACCGCGCTGTTGAGGTAATCGGCCTGGTCCCAGCCCGGAAGTCGCTGGTCGAGCCCGAGCCAGATCCGGTCGGCCAGGGTGCCTGTCAGCCAGATCGCCGCCAGGGCGAGCCACCAGGGCCAGGGACGCTCGGCGCGACGATCCGGAACGCTGTTCAGAGCCTCAGGGCCGGGGCGGAGCGAGTCTGAACCAGCAGGGGTTCTGCGGACGTTGTGCGTTCTGTCACAACCCCGCTGGTCTTGGAGGGGTGGGGGGGTGATTCTTCTGGTTGGCGCATTGCGCCATCTCGTGTGAGGATCCCATGAAACTCTTCCAGCAACTGCTGGTTGCACCTGCTGCTCTCGGACTGCTGGCCCCCATGGCCGTGTCCGCCTCCGAGCTCAACCTGGAAGGCATCAATCAGTACGCCGATTCCGAGGAACAGGTCACCAGCATCACCCAGTTCTCCGACGTGCAGCCCACCGAGTGGGCCTACCAGGCGCTTTCGAACCTGATCGAGCGCTATGGCTGCGTCGCCGGCTACCCCGATGGCACTTTCCGTGGCAAGAAGCCGCTGAGCCGCTGGGAAGCCGCCGCCCTGCTCAACGCCTGCCTCGACCGGATCACCGAAGTGACCGACGAGCTGCGCCGCCTGCTCAAGGAATTCGAGAAGGAACTCGCCATCCTGCGGGGCCGGGTCGACAACCTCGAAGCCAAGGTGGGTGAGCTGGAGGCCAACCAGTTCTCCACCACCACCAAGCTCCGCGGTGTCGCCACCTTCACGATCGGTGGCAACAGCTTCGGCGGTTCCGCCCGTCCGTTCAACCAGAACAGCGGCATCCCCGACAGCCTCAATCCGAAGTTTTCTGACACGGCCGCGGCCCAGCAGGGTGCCGTCGCCTTCAACTACAACCTCGACCTCTACCTCGACACCAGCTTCACCGGCAAGGACCTGCTCCGTACCCGTCTGCGGGCCGGTAACTACTCCTCCAGCCCCTGGGGTGCCGCCAACCCCAACAACCTCGTGGGCCTGAACGCCTTTGAGGTGGCCTTCGAGGGTGCCTCCGGTGCCGACTCGGTTGAAGTCAACCGCCTCTTCTACCAGTTCCCCCTGGGCAAGAGCTTCACCGCCACGATCGGTGGCAAGGTCCGTCAGGACGACATGCTCGCCTTCTGGCCGAGCGTCTACCCGGCTGACACCGTTCTCGACATCTTCACCTATGGCGGCGCCCCCGGCGCCTACCCCCTGACCCTCGGTTCCGGTGGTGGCCTCTGGTGGCAGAGCGGCGGCTTCAGCATCAGTGCCAACTACGTGGCCGCTAACGGCAACAACGGCAGCCCCAACGAGAACTTCGCCAACCCAGGCGGCATCGGCAACGAGTCCTCGGCCCAGACGGGTACCGCCCAGATCGCCTGGAGCAACGAGAACTTCGGTCTCGCTGCGGCCTACACCTACACCTCCCCTCAGGGTGGTCTGGCCGGCCTCTACGGCGGTAACGGCACTCCCCTGGCCAACCTGGGCTATGCCCTGTCGGACAGCGTGAACTCCGTGGGCATCAGTGCCTACTGGCAACCCTCCAACTCCGGTTGGATCCCCTCGATCAGCACCGGCTGGGGTCTCAACTCCCACAGCGCCAGCAGCAGCTCCGCCGGGGCTCTGGAAAGTGCCATCGACGGGGCCACGACCCAGTCCTGGTACGTGGGTCTGCAGTGGACCGACGTGTTCATCAAGGGCAATGCGGCCGGTATGGCCGTTGGTCAGGCCACCTTCCTGACCGGCTCGGGTGATGACGATCTGCTCTCCCCCAACGACGGCAACTACGCCTGGGAGTGGTGGTACAAGTTCCAGGTCACCGACAACATCAGCGTGACCCCGGCGATCTTCTACCTGAGTGTTCCTCTGGGCCAGTTCCAGAAAGCCGACAGCGACGAAACCTTCAACAACTTCGGTGGTCTGGTCAAGACCACCTTCAAGTTCTGATCGGTTGATCGCAGCCATCCAGCAGATTCCTTTCCTCACACGTTGATCTGCTGATGGAATCCTGAGGCATCGCTGAAATCCTCTTCAGCGATGTCTTACCCAAAAGCCATGGCTCAGGCCATGGCTTTTTTGTGTGGGTCTTTGCTGCGATGGGCCCGCCACTTCGGCCCGCAAGCCTGCCATCAGACCCGATCCGATGTTGTCTTCACTACATTGGATGGTGCTCTGGGTTGAACATGTGACATCTGCTGACCGATACAATCCTGCAGTGCCCATTCCATGGGCCTTCCCTCAATTGGTGTGAGGATTTCATGAAACCGTTCCAGCAACTGTTGCTGGCTCCAGCCGCACTTGGGCTGATGGCCCCCATGGCTGCGTCTGCTGCCGATCTCAATCTTGACGGCATCAATCAGTACGCCGGCAAGAAAGCTCAGGTGACCAGCATCACCCAGTTCTCCGACGTGCAGCCCACCGAGTGGGCCTACCAGGCGCTTTCGAACCTGATCGAGCGCTATGGCTGCGTCGCCGGCTACCCCGATGGCACTTTCCGTGGCAAGAAGCCGCTGAGCCGCTGGGAAGCCGCCGCCCTGCTCAACGCCTGCCTCGACCGGATCACCGAAGTGACCGACGAGCTGCGCCGCCTGCTCAAGGAATTCGAGAAGGAACTCGCCATCCTGCGGGGCCGGGTCGACAACCTCGAAGCCAAGGTGGGTGAGCTGGAGGCCACCCAGTTCTCCACCACCACCACCCTCAAGGGTCAAGCCACCTTCGTGCTGGGTGCCGTCAATGCCGGTGGGGATCGCTCCGGCGTCGGCGTTTTCAGTGCCAACCCTGATTTCGTCGGCAAGGATGCGGCTTCGAAATATAATGCTGAGTATGGCGCCACCACCTTCAACTATGATCTCCGGCTGAATCTTTCCACCAGCTTCACCGGCAAGGATCTGCTGTTCACCCGCCTGAGAACGGGTAACTTCGACAATGCCTTTGCAGGGCGCGGAGTCAACCTGACCGCCCTCGACATCGCCAGCAATGGTTTCGGTGGATCTGATTCGGTCGGGATCGACCGTCTCTACTACCGCTTCCCGGTCGGTGATCAGTTCACCTTCATCCTGGGTGCCAAGGCCCGGAACACCGAGGCTCTCGGTGCTTCACCCACGGTGTATGGCAGTGGGAAAGGTGATCGCATTCTCGACGTCTTCGCGTTGCATGGCGCCCCCGGCGTCTACAACAAGGCCACCGGTTCGATGTTCGGGGCCATTTGGAGGCAGAAGGTTGAAAAGGGCAAGGGGCGGTTCAGCGTCTCAGCCAGCTATGTCTCTCCGGTGGGAAACAACGGCCAAGCCTTTGATGGCAACGCCTTCAACTGCTCCTCCAGTGAAGGCGGCATCGGCACGGATTGTTCCCGGGCCAGTGTGCTCGCGCAGTTGGCCTACACCGCACCCCAGTGGGGCCTGTCCACCGCCTACCGCTACGGGCAGCAGGGGTCCAACTTCCGCCGCGGCACCAACTTCGTGGCCTCCAACAGCTGGTTCCTCGCCAATGGCGAATCGAACAGCGTGGCGGTGAGCGGCTACTGGCAGCCCAAGGACAGCGGCTGGCTTCCCTCGATCAGCCTGGGCTGGGGATACAACAGCCTCTCCGGCAATGAGACCCAGGCCAACGGACTGGATTTCGTTCAGCCCTATGTGAGCGAAAGCCAGAGCTGGTTCGCCGGTCTGCAGTGGACTGATGTGTTCGCCAAGGGCAACTCGGCCGGCATGGCGGTGGGCCAGCCCACCTTCGCCACTGCCCTCACCCGCGGCAGCGATCCGAACGGCAGCACTACCCCACAGGACGGCAACTACGTCTGGGAGTGGTGGTACAAGTTCCAGGTCTCGGACAACATCTCCGTGACCCCTTCGGTCTTCTATCTGAGCCGTCCCCTCGGCCAGCAGACGGGAACTGACAGCACCTTCAATATCTTCGGCTGGCTGGTTCAGACCACCTTCAAGTTCTGATTCCCAGAGCCGGAACCCTCTCCTCACACCCCTTCCCAGCCCCCCCTCCGGGGGGCTTTTTCATGGCCTCCCACCCCGGGCCCGCTGCTGCGGGCCCGGGGTGGGAGCTGCGAGAATGGGGGCGGCCGCCCTGCCGCCAGCCGATGGTTTCCTTCGCCGGCACCGACTTCTATGCCGTGCTGGGGGTGGTTCCATCGGCCAGTCCGGCGGAGATCAAGGCGGCGTATCGCACTCTGGTCAAGCAGCATCACCCCGATGCCGGCGGTGACCACCGGCTGATCCTGCAGCTCAACGCCGCCTGGGATGTGCTCGGGGATGGCGACAAACGCCGGCGCTACGACAGGACACGCTCACCGATCAGCTCCCGGCCCGGCCATCCCACGCCGCTGACCTCCCCGCGCCCGGAGGGTCCCGCCCGCGATGGGGAGCTGCAGGGCTGGTTGCGACAGGTCTACGCGCCGATCGATCGACGGCTGGCTCAGGTGATCAATCCCTTTCCAAGCCAGCTCCGCGCCCTGGCCGCCGATCCCTACGACGACCGGCTGATGGAGGCGTTCGTGGCCTACCTCGACCAGAGCAAGGCCCGACTCGAGACCGTGATCGGGCTCTATCGCTCCCAGCCCTGTCCCCCCTCTGCCGGTGGGTTCGGCCTGGATCTGTATCACTGCCTCAGCCTCGTGCAGGACGCCCTGATCGAATGCGAGCGCTACACGCTGGGGTATGTGGACAGCTACCTCCACGACGGTCGGGAGATGCTGCGCGAAGCAACCAGGCGGCGCCGCCAGCTGCAGGCCGAGCGCCGCCGCCTGGATCTCTGAGCCGGTGAACCCCGGTCAGCAGGCTTCGAGCTGATCGAGCCGCAACCAGACATCCGGAACCGGCAGGCGCCAGCGCAGCTGGGCATAGTCCCCCTTGATGCTCAGCACCTCGCCGGGACCTTCGAACAGGTAGGCCGGAGGGGAGGGATCGCTGGCGGCCGCCTCGAGGCTGCCGGTGTAGGCGGCCCGATTCACCTTCACCAGGCTGCCTTTCTTCAGCGAAGGGGCGAGCGGTGGTGCGGCGGGAGCCTCCGTGGGGTCGGCCATGATGGGCGTCCGTGGTCAGCTCAGGCTAGAACCACGGGCCGTTGAAGAGGCGTCGTGAGCACCAGCCTGTCCTTGATGGTGGCGATGTTCGGCGCCCTGTTGCTCGCCGCCGTGCTGCTGGATGACATCGCCTCCCGGCTCAAGCTGCCCGGCATCTTGCTCGTGCTCCTGCTGGGGCTCCTCACCGACAACAACCTCGATGCCCTGCCCGGCCAGCCCCCTCCCCTGCTGAGCCTCATCCACGCCGACGAGCTCGCCCAGGTGGCCCTGGTGCTGGTGCTGTTCTTCGGCGGGCTGACCACCAGCTGGGACAAGGTGCGCTCGGTGCTCAAGCCATCCATCCGGCTGGCCACCGCCGGCTCCGTGATGACGGCTCTGCTGGTGGCGGCTCTGGTGGCGCTCGGGGAGCACGTTCCGGGCGGCTCGATCCCCACCAGCCTGCCGCTGGCCCTGTTCATCGGGGCCATGGTCTGCAGCACCGATGCCTCCGCGGTGCTGGTGGTGCTGCGGCCGCTGATGGGCACCCTGCCGCCCCGGCTCATGCATCTGATCGAGGCGGAGTCGGGCCTCAATGATCCGGTGGCGGTGGTGCTCTCGGGTGTGGCGCTGGCCATGGCGGGAGGAGCCACCTCCACCCCGTCGGAGCTGGTGATCGACGTGTTGCGCCAGTTTCTGCTCGGCGCGCTGCTGGGGTTTGTGGGGGGAAGCCTGGCCCAGTTGCTGCTCGCGCACCACCGGCGCCGCTGCACCCCCTCGCTGCTGGTGGTGATGAGCCTGGCGGAACTGATGCTGTTGGTCGGGGTCACCCAGCTCCTGGGCGGCAGCGGTCTGCTGGCGGCCTACATCGCCGGCCTGGTGGTGGGCACCGGCGCCGGCTCGGAGCGCTCCGAGCTGGTGGAGGCCCACGCCGGCTTCGCCAAGATGGCCGAATTGCTGCTCTTCCTCTGCATGGGGCTGGTGGTGGAGCCCAGCGGGGTGGTGGAGGCCTTCGGCTGGTGTCTGATGCTGTTGTTCGCCCTGCAGGTGGTGCGTTGGCTGATGGTGCAGACGCTCCTGACAGGATCCCAGTTCAGCCAGCCCGACAAAACGTTCGTGACCCTCTCAGGCCTGCGCGGGGCCGTTCCGATCGCCATGGCGATCCAGGCGGCGGCCAGTCCAGTGCCCTGGGGCGTGGAGATGCCTCCCCTGTCGCTCGGGGTGGTGCTGCTGGGTCTGCTCGTCCAGGGTTTCGCCCTGGTGCCCCTGGCCCGGCGGCTGGGCCTGACCCTGCCTCCGGCAGCCGACCCCTCCCCCGAGGGCAGCGCCCCTTAGTCTCGATTCCTTCCTCTGGGGACCGTGGCCGTGCGCTTGCTGCTGCTGGGGTGCACCGGCTTCGTCGGGCGTGAGCTGGTGCCGACCCTGCTGGGGCGGGGCCACCGCTGCACCGTGGTCAGCCGGAGCGCCGCTCCACTGGCGGGTCTGGATCACGCCGGCCTGCAGCGGCTCCAGGCCGATCCGGCCGCCCCCGGCTGCTGGTCGCGGCCCGATCTGCGCGAAGCCCTGGCCTCTGCGGAGGGGGTGGTCAATCTGGCCGGAGAGCCCATCGCCGAGTCCCGCTGGACGCCGGAGCAGGTGCGGCGCCTGATCGACAGCCGGCTGGACACCACCCGCCTGCTGGCTGAGGCGATCGGCGGTCTCGATCCGACACGACCCGCGGTGCTCGTGAGTGGCTCCGCCGTCGGCTACTACGGCACGGGCCTCGGCGGCCCGTTCACCGAAACCTCGCCGGCGGCCGCCGATGTGCTGGGCCGGCTCTGCCAGGGCTGGGAGGCCGCCGCCGATCAGGCGGCGGATCTCTGCCGGGTGGTGAAGCTCCGCATCGGCATCGTTCTGGGCCCCGATGGCGGCGCCCTGGGGAAGATGCTGCCCGTCTTCCGGGCCGGGTTCGGCGGACCGATCGGCTCAGGCCGACAGTGGATGAGCTGGATCCATCGCACCGACCTCTGCGCCTTGATCCTCGCGGCCCTGGAGGATCCCTCCTACGCGGGGGTCTACAACGCCGTGACCCCCGAACCGGTCTCGATGGGGGTGTTCGCGGCGGCCCTCGGGCGAGCGCTCCACCGGCCCAGCCTCCTGCCGGTTCCGGCTCCCTTGCTGCAGCTGCTGCTGGGGGATGGGGCCTCGGTGGTGCTGGAGGGCCAACAGGTGCTCCCGGAACGCCTGCTCGCCCGGCGTTTCAGCTTCCGCTACCCGAATCTGCCCGCCGCCCTCGCCGCTGCCACCAGCCCAGGACCCCACTGAGCACGGCGGCGCCCATCAGCAGGGAGATCGCCGGGGTGAACAGGGGCTCCCACAGCCGCTGGAGCAGCCGCAGCGGCGCTTCCACGTGCTGACTGTGCAGCCCCACCGCCAGGGCGAACCAGACGGCACCCCCGATCACCAGAAAGACATCGGCGACCAGCACGGCATCGATCCAGCGCTTCAGCCGTTGCGGAAGGGACGGGGCGGGGACCTCAGCCATCAAGCACCTGCAGGATCTGCTGGGCCATCCTGCCGGCTCCTCCGGGCCCGCCGATCCGCTCCAGTCCGTTGCGGCGGCACCGGTCCTTCCGCTCCTCCCGCCCCCGCTCGTTCAACAGGGAGGCCAGCAGCTCCGCCGTGCCGGTGAGACTGAGCTCCGAGCCCGGTTCCCCTGGGGCGCACGCCAGTGACGGGCCCAGCAGCCGGCGCTGGGCCTCGGCGAACCGGCCCGTGAACTGGGGGCCGAAACCCACCAGCTGGAGCACCGGCTTGCCGAGTCCCACCGCCTGCTCCGCCGCCGTGCCGGTCATGGACAGCAGCAGGTCGGCCTGCTGCACCACGGCCGGGAAGCGGCCCCAGTGGAGCTGGAGCTCCAGGCCCCCCCGCCGCAGCCGCCCCTCCGTGAGGGCCCAGCCGTGGGGCGCGGCCAGGCGAGCCAGCTGGGAGGGCTCCAGGTCGCGCACCAGGGCGGCATGGAGTCCCAGCCGCTCCCGGGCCCGCAGGGGAGCGGGCAACCGTGCCAGCACCTGAAGCATCAGCTCCAGGTTGCGCAGGGCTTCCGGCAGGCGGCTGCCCGGGAGCAGCCCCAGGCACTGGCTGTCGGGGCGAGACGGGGTGGCGGCCTCGAGGCGATCGGCGGGCTCCAGGGCCCGATCCAGAAAGGGATTGCCGAGAAAGGTGACCTCACGCCCCAGCTGGGAGCTCAGGTCAGTGGCGGTGAAGGCGTCGCGGCTGAACACCCGGCGGAACCGCCCGCTGGCCAGGCAGGGGCCACAGGGCCAGGGAAGGCGCAGGCGCCCCTCATAGTGGCTGGAGTAGGCCACCAGATAGGTGATCACCGGCCGCCCGCTGCACCAGGCCGCGAGCACGGGGATCACGTCGCCGATCACCACCACCAGATCGGCCCGGGGGGCTTCCCGCAGAAACAGAAGCAGCCGCCTGAGCAGGTAGATCACCTGTCCCTGGACCAGTTCGGTCAGCCGCCCCAGCAGACTCGTGTAGCCCAGGCCGCCGGTGCTGAACTCCTGGGTGCGGCCGAGCACCGTCACGCCCGCCAGCCGGTAGGCGGTGCCGTGCCCCACCAGGGGCAGGGCGGCCACTTCGACACCGAGGGCCCCCAGCTCCTGCCCGATCAGGCCGCCGCTGAGATCCTCGCCATGCCCGTTGCTGAGCAGCAGGACCCTCCGCCGCCGCGGGGAGTTCCCTTCCGCTGCGCTGCGGCTCACCCCTGCAGCCAGGCCTTCACTTTCTCCAGGGCCGCCCAGCCCGGTCGCCGCCTGAGACCATCGGCGATCGATTCGTTCAGTTCGGTGGCCAGATCAGGGGCCAGGGCGGTGATCCGGAGTACCACGTCGATATGCTCCCGCACGCCCTTGGCGCCGGTGTCGAGCATGGCCAGGCTGAGATTCAGCCGTGACTGGGGGTCCTGGGGGTTGAGCCTCACCGCCGTCCGCGCCGAACGCAGGGCCGGCTCCGGCTGATCCACCAGCAGCTGCAGCCAGGCCAGGCAGGTCCAGCCGGCCGAGAGTCGCGGGGCCTGGGCCGTGATCGTCAGGAAGTCATCGAGCACGTCCGCGGCCGGGGCGCCATCCTGATAGCGGCGGATGGCCTGATCGAAGAGGGATTCAGCGGACTCGGTGGTGGCCGTCATCGGCGCGGCGGGTCGGAGTGTGCTCAGATTCCCACGCCAAGGAACCCCTGCTGGGGCCGCTTGGAGCGTTCACGGGTGACCAGACGCTCAGACCGCGAAGGAACTGCCGCAGCCACAGGTCTGGCTGGCGTTCGGATTGGTGAAGTTGAAGCCACCGCCGATCAGCGCAGCACTGAAATCCAGCTGCATGCCGTAGATGTAAAGCAGGCTCTTGGGATCGCAGACCACCCGGAAGCTGGGTGTCCCCTCCGGTTCGTAGACGTACTGCTCGTCGTCGTCGCGGATGGCGGCGGCCTCCACGAAGTCCATGGTGTAGCTCATGCCACTGCAGCCTCCGGAGCGCACACCAACGCGCAGGATGGTCTCCTGACCCGGCTGATGCATCAGGGCGCCCAACTGGCGCATGGCGGGCTCGGTGATCAGGATGCCCTTGCCGTCCCGACCGGTGTGGGTGGCCACGGCCGGTGGGGTCCCGGTCTGCGGAGGGGCGGGCTGGGGCGTCGCCGCCGGCGGGGTTGCGGTCAGGGGGCTGCTGCTCATGGGAGGACCTGCGGACGTCCGATCGATGCGTGCGACCACTCTATGGAGGGAGCTCAGGATCCGACGCATCACCGACGGACGGGGCGGCTCCATAGAGTCGTCGCACCTGTGGGAATCAAGGGTGCGCGTCGCCATCGTGGGTGCGGGGCTGGCCGGACTGTCCGCTGCGGTTGACCTCTGTGAGGCGGGGCACCGGGTCGATCTCTATGAGGCCCGGCCCTTCGTGGGGGGCAAGGTGGGCAGCTGGGTCGACAGCGGTGGCAACCACATCGAGATGGGTCTGCATGTCTTCTTCTTCAATTACGCCAACCTGTTCGCCCTGATGCGCAAGGTGGGGGCCTTCGGGAATCTGCTGCCGAAGGACCACACCCACCTGTTCGTGAACCGGGGCGGGGACCTGCGCGAGCTGGATTTCCGCTTCCCGGTCGGGGCTCCCTTCAATGGCCTCAAGGCGTTCTTCACCACTTCCCAGCTCGACGGCATCGACAAATTCCGCAATGCCCTGGCCCTGGGCACCAGCCCGATCGTGCGGGGGCTGGTGGATCCGGACGGGGCGATGGAGGTGATCCGTGCTCTCGACCGGATGAGTTTCCAGGACTGGTTCCTCGCACACGGGGGCAGTCGCCGCAGCATTGAGCGGATGTGGGATCCGATCGCCTATGCCCTCGGCTTCATCGACTGCGAGGCGATCTCCGCCCGCTGCATGCTGACCATCTTCCTGATGTTCGCCTCCAGGACCGAGGCCTCCAAGCTGAACCTGCTCAAGGGCTCCCCCCATCGCTGGCTGCACCAGCCCATTCTCGAGTACATCGAAGCGCGCGGGGCCCGCCTGCATCTGCGCCACCGGGTCAGCGAGGTGCTCTACGAGGAGACCGGTGCCGCCGCCCGCTCCCCCCGCATCACCGGCCTGCGCCTGGGCACTCCCGAGGGCGAGATCCTGGTGGAGGCCGACGCCTACCTGGCCGCCTGCGACGTGCCGGGCATCCAGCGGCTGCTGCCGCCGGCCTGGCGCCGCTATGACCAGTTCGAGCACATCTACCGCCTGGAGGCCGTGCCCGTGGCCACCGTGCAGCTCCGCTACGACGGCTGGGTGACCGAGCTGGGGGAGGGGGAGGCCCAGGCCGCCGCCCGCCGCGATCCCTCCAGGCCCTGTGGACTCAACAATCTGCTCTACACCGCCGACGCGGACTTCAGCTGTTTTGCCGATCTCGCCCTGGCCAGTCCCGAGGATTACCGCCGCGAAGGCCAGGGCTCCCTGCTGCAATGCGTGCTCACACCCGGCGATCGCTGGATCCCGATGAAGACCGAGGCGATCGTCGCGGCCGTGGACGCCCAGGTGCGGGAACTGTTTCCATCGGCACGGGACCTGTCCCTGCTCTGGAGCAACGTGGTCAAACTGGCCCAGTCGCTCTACCGGGAGGCCCCCGGAATGGAGCCGTACCGTCCCGAGCAGCGCACACCCGTGAGTAATTTCTTCCTGGCCGGCAGCTACACCCGCCAGGACTACATCGATTCCATGGAGGGCGCCACCATGAGCGGCCGGCTGGCGGCGGCGGCAATCCTGGAGGAGCCGGCGTGCCTGGCCATGAACACGGCGGTGGCCTGATCGTCATGGGTCGTTGGCTGGAACACAGCGTCACCACGGAGATCGATGCTCCGGTCGATCGGGTCTGGCAGGTGTGGAGCGATCTGGAGGCGATGCCGCGCTGGATGCGCTGGATCGAGTCGGTGACCACCCTGGAGGATCCCGACCTCACCGACTGGACCCTTTCCGCCCAGGGATTCCGCTTCCACTGGAAGGCGCGCATCACCCAGCGGGTGGAGGCCCAGCAGCTGCACTGGGAGTCGGTGGGCGGGCTCCCCACCCGGGGAGCTGTGCGCTTCTACACCCAGACCCCGGAGCTGACCGTGGTCCGGCTCACGGTCAGCTACGAGCTCCCCGGGGCCCTTGCGCCGCTGATGGAACCCTCCATCCTGGGGGGCATCGTCACCCGGGAACTCCAGGCCAACCTGGACCGGTTCCGGGATCTGGTCGAATCCGAGCCCGTCCCGTCCTGACGCCCATGCCGCTGCCCCCCCGCCCCTGGTTCCGGCTGGCTCTGGCCCCGGCCCTGCTAGCGCTGCTGGGGGCCTGCGGCGGATCTCCTCCCGCCGACAGCGGGGCCCAGCCGGCTCCTGCGGCACCACCGCCGGCGGCCCCCGCCCCCCGCCTGACGCGGTCTGCCTCCGCCGCCCCGGCCCCGGCCGGCTTCACCCCCCTGCCGAGTCCCCAGCAGGTGGAGGCGGCCATGCCGCCGGGGCGCCTCGATCCCTTCGCTCCCCTCACCCCGGTGGCGGTGGGGGAGCCCGCGGCGGCGCGAACCGACGGCACACCCCTCGCCCTGCCGGAAGGGTTCCGCTTCAGCGGCGTGATGAGCAGCGGCGGACGACCACTTGCCCTGGTCGAGTTCGGCAACCAGGGCGGTTCGGTCGCAGTGGGTGACACGGGTGGACGCTCCACCGACCTGCTGCCGGGCAACTGGCGCGTCGCCGCCATCGATGTGCAGCGGGGGCGGTTGACCCTGGTGAGCCGCCAGGGCCAGGAGCGGGCTCGCTCGTTGAGCCTGGACCTGTAAGGGCATCGGGCTCAGGCTCTGCCCGCCAGGGCCCGCCCACAGGCCTGCACCAGGCCCTCCAGATCGTGGGGATCCGCCTCCGCGTCGACCCGCCCCAGCACCTCCCGGCAGACGGCACTCGTCTGCGGTCCGATCGACACCATCGCCACGTGCTCCAGCCGCGCGGCCCAGTCCGTCCCGAGGTCCCGCTCGAGCAACAGGGCCGTGTGGCGGACCGTCTTGCCGCTGCTGAAGGTGATGGCATCCACCCGGCCGTCCCGCAGGGCGGCGGCGGTGGAGAGGGGCAGATGGGCCGGGCAGCGCGATTCATAGGCGGCCACCTCCACGACCCGGGCGCCGGCCGCGGCGAAGGCTTCGGCCAGCAGGGTGCGTCCGCCGCTCTGCACCCGCGGCAGCAGCAGGCGCAGCCCCCAGCCCGAGACGGGAAAGTGCTCGATCAGGCTGTCGGCCACGAAATGGGGCGGAATGAAATCCGGCGGGGCCCCCAGCGCCGCCAGCCGGGCGGCCGTCTTGCGGCCCACCGCCGCGATCTTCAGGCTCCGGGGCCGCCCGCCCAGATTGCGGCCGATCCGGCCCAGCCGCTCCTCCACCGCATCGACGCCGTTGCCGCTCGAGAAAATCAGCCAGTGGAAGTCGTCGAGGTCGGCCAGGGCATCGTCGAGGGGGCCCCAGGCGTCCGGGGGGGCGATCACCAGGGCGGGCAGATCGAGCACCACGGCGCCGGCCCGCTCGAACAGGGTCCGCGTTTCGCTCAGCTGGGTTTCGGCGCGGGTGACCGCCACCCGGCGATCCTGCAGGATGGCCATCGTCTCAGGCCTCCAGCCGCACCAGGGCGCCGGCCTGACGGCGCAGTCCCTCGGCCTCCTCAAGGCGCCCCTGCCGCCGGAGCAGGGTGATGGCCCGCCGGAAGCTGGTCCGCGCGGCGTCGATGTGGCCACCCATCAGCTGGGCCACCGCCAGGCTCTGGTGGGTGTCGGCCTGGTCGGGAGCCCGCTCCAGTGCCGCTGCGTAGGCCGCCAGGGCCCCCGCGATGTCCCCCTGGCGCCGGCGGATCAGGCCGAGGTTGTACCAGCCCAGCGCCACCTCCGGCGCGGTGCGGGTCACGGCCTCGCAGAGCTCGCGCGCTTCCCGGTGCTCTCCCCGCCGTAGCAGCAGGGCGGCCAGATTCAGCTGTGCCGCCAGGGCGACCCGGGGCGGCACCGGCAGGGAGAGCGCCTCGCGGTAGCAGGCCTCGGCTCGATCGGCGTCCGTTGTGGCCTTGGCGATGGCCAGATGCAGCAGCAGCTCGAAGCGCTGCGGATGGGCCCGCTCCGGGCAGTGGGCCAGGCCCTCATGCAGCAGGGCCAGGCCCCGCTCCCGGTTGCCTTCGCTGATCTCCAGGCCGCCGAGCTTGGCGGTGGCGTAGGGGTCGCCCGGATGGGCTGCCAGCTCCTGTTCCATCGCCCGTCGGAGGCGCGCGGCCTTGTCCCCCGCCGCGAGCAGCTCGGGGCCGTAGCCCTCATGGAGCAGAGCCGGTTCGGGGCAGTCCACCACGCTCCAGTGGGGTTCGGCCTCCAGCAGAGCGGTGACGCTGTCATCGACCATCGCGTGGTAAGGCCGGCTCCAGTGGATGGCGGGATGGCGCCGGAACAGGCGGCTGACGCAGGAGTAGGGCGACTGCCGGGCCCCCAGTTCGAAGCGCAGCAGCGTGATCAGCACGGTGTCGGGCTGCGCCATCAGCGCCCGCAGCGGCTCCCGCGCCTCCGGACGCAGGGTCTCATCGGCATCGAGCACAAGCACCCAGTCGCCCCGGACCCACTGCAGAGCCTGGTTGCGGGCCGGAGCAAAATCCCCGGGCCAGGGCATCCGATGCACCCGGGCGCCATGGCGCTCCGCCACAGCGATCGTGTCGTCACTCGATCCGGTGTCCACCACGGAGAGTTCGTCGGCAAAGCCCCGCACGGAGTCGAGGCAGCGGCCCAGCCGGGCGGCCTCGTCCTTGACGATCATCGACAGGCTGAGCATGGGGCCGGCCCCGACGCTGAGCGAGGCTAGGTCGCCCGGCCCCCGGGCTCAGTCGGTGAAGCCGGCCTCCAGGGTGCCGGCCTCCAGGCCGATCGCCTCCAGCAGCCGGGCCTGGGCCAGGGGCATCTGGGCCGGGCTGTAGCCGGCGGGGACCCCCTCCGGCAGCAACGGCAGCAGGTCCTCCCAGAGGTAGGGACTGCCCAGCACCAGCAGGGCGGCCAGGCGATTGGCCCCCCTGAGCTGGCGCAGCACGGCGGGCCAGGGTTCCTCGCCGCCGGCCCCGCCCCGGAAGGGGTTGCCCCGCACGAACAGCTGCAGCAGAACCGGCCCGGGGGGGAGCCGCTCCAGGGCCAGGGGCGCCTCCGGATCGCCGCACCAGGGGCTGGGGCCGCGACCGTCGATCAGACAGGGCTGGTAGGTGGCCGCGGCCGGCCGCTGCAGGGCGGGAGCCATGGCGCTCAGGAAGGGGCAGCCCAGGCTGCTGTCGAGCCGGATCAGGTTCACCCCCGGGCCCGGGGGCAGGACCATCCCGGGCCGGAGCCGCAGGCTCAGCCCGACCAGCTCGCTGGCCAGGGCCCCCTCCTCGTCGCTCTCGAGGCCCTCGAGATCCTCCAACGCGCCTCGCCCCGGTGCCCCCGCCCCGCCGACGGAGCGATCCAGGGTGGCCAGGGCGTCCTGGCGCCGCCGCAGGCTCGCCGCCAGGCGTTCGCGCGGGATCCGTCCGCTGTCCACCGCCGCCTCCAGAGCCGCGATGGCGGCATCGGCGTCGGCGGGCATCAGCACCAGGTCGGCCCCGGCCTCGACGGCCAGCACGGCCGCCTCCCCCGCCCCCCAGTCAGCGGTGATCGCCTCCATCACCAGGGCATCGGTGATCACCAGACCCTCGAAGCCCAGATCCCGCCGCAACAGCCCGTTGAGCACCGCCGCCGAGAGGGTGGCCGGGCGCTCGGGATCCAGGGCCGGCAGCTGCAGGTGGGCTGTCATCACCGCGGCGGCCCCGGCGCCGATCGCCGCGCGGAAGGGCGGCAGTTCCACCGACTCCAGGCGCCCGCGTCCGTGGGCCAGCACCGGCAGTTCGAGGTGGGAGTCGGCGTTGGTGTCCCCGTGGCCGGGGAAATGCTTGGCGCAGCAGAGCACCCCCTCGCCCTGGGCGCCCGCGATGAAGGCGGCCGCCAGCGCACCGGCGGTGACAGGATCCTCCCCCCAGGCCCGCACGTTGATCACCGGATTGGCCGGGTTGTTGTTCACGTCACAGACCGGGGCCAGCACCCCGTTCAGCCCGAGCCGGCGAGCCTGGCGTCCCGTGCAGCGTCCGTAGCGCCCCGCCAGGGCCAGGGCCCTGGCGGGATCGCTGGCGTGGAGGCGCCCCACCGCCAGGGGTGGCGCCAGCCAGCTGGCCCCCTCGAAGCGCTGACCCACGCCCTCCTCCACGTCGGCGCAGAGCAGCAGGGGGTGGTCGGACCAGCCCCGGAGCTGCTGGGTGCGCAGGCGGAGGTCCGCCGCGCTGCCACCCAGCAGGATCACTCCGCCCACACCCTCGGCCAGCAGGCGCCGCAGGCTGGAATTGGGCAGCTCCCAGCGGGGATAGCGGCGCTGACCGTCCCCCAGGTGACCACTGCCCCGGACCACCAGCAAGCGGGCGACCTGCTGCCGCAGCGTCGCCGGCCCGTCGTCAGCGGAAGCCGTCATGCTCGTCCCGGCGGCCATCGGCCTGGCTTCGGTTCTCCCCGTCCGGGCTGAGGTCCTCAGGGCCCTCGCTGTCCGCGCTGACGTCGCTGCCGGGCGGCACTTCGCCGCGCACCTCCCGTTCCCGTCCCAGACGGTTGAGCAGGCCCAGCACCTCGCTGCCCTTCTCGAGGCCACGATCGAGCTGGAACGACACCTCCGGGGTCCGGCGCAGGTTGAGCCGCCGGCCCAGTTCCCCCTTCACATAGGGGGCGGCCGAGCGCAGCCCGGCGAGGGCCCGGTCCCGGTCCTGTTCGCTGCCGAAGATGCTCACGAAGATCTTGCAGTGCTGCAGATCCCCGGCCACCTCGACCTGGGTCACGCTCACCATTCCCAGGCTGACCCGCTCGTCCTTGATGCCGTTGACCAGCAGCTCGCTGAGTTCACGGCGGATCATGGAGGCGATCCGCTCGACCCGTCGCCCCTGCCCCATGCCCTACGCCAGCGGTGCTGGCGACACCATCGCACGCAGCACCAGGGTGAGACTGATCAGGGCGCTCACCAGTGCCCCGATCAGGGCGACGGCGGTCACCGGATTGCTGCTGCTGCGCCGCGCCAGGGGCTGGGCCACGGAGTTGAACACACCGAGAACGAAGGCAACGAGATAGCGCGGGTAGCGCGTCACGTTGAGAAAAAACTCCTTCATGGCGGCAACGGGGTCGGTGGGGAAGTCAGTGCTACGGGAGAAGGGAGGCGACGGCTACTCTGCCGCCCAGAGGACCGTGCCGGCCATGCTCGAGCTCCACCAGTTCCGCCATTCGTCCTTCTGTGAGAAGGTGCGACTGATCCTGGCGGCCAAACGCCTCGACTATGGCGTGGTCGAGGTGACTCCGGGCCTCGGCCAGCTCGAGCTGTTCCGTCTCTCCGGGCAGCGGCAGGTGCCGGTGCTGGTCGATGGCGGGGCGATCATCGCCGATTCGAGCGCCATCGCCCTTCACCTCGAAGAGACGGTTCCCGAGCCCGCCCTGCTGCCGGCCGATCCGAAGGAGCGGGCCCGGGTGCTGCTGCTCGAGGACTGGGCCGACACGGCCCTGGCTTCCGGAGCCCGCCAGGCCCTGCTCCTGGCGGCAGGATCGGATCCCGTGCTGCGCGGAGCGCTGCTGCCCGAGGCCACCCCGGCCGCGCTGCGCTCCCTGGTGGGCGCCCTGCCCACCGATCTGCTCGCCCCCCTGGGTGACACGCTCGGCCAGGGGGAGCGCCGTCAGCTGCAGCGCAACCTGGAGCAGCTGGCGCTCCTGGTGTCCGAGGGGGGCCATCTGGTCGGTGACAGCCTCAGCCTGGCCGACCTGGCCGTCGCCGCCCAGCTCTCCCTGCTTCGCTTCCCCGCCTCAGCCGGTGCTCCCCTGGCGGGCCGGGGCGTTCCCGGGCTGGCCGACCATCCGCTGCTGGCTCCCCTGTTCGACTGGCGCGACCGGCTCTACCTCGAGCTGGGTCGGGGCTCCGATCCCTCCGCCGCGGTGGAGGTGATCTGAGCCCTGGAGCCAGCAGGATGGTGGCGATCCGCCCGGAGAGCATGTCCGATCCCCTGCTGCGGGAACTCGATCATTACGTGGTGCTGGAGCCCGCCAGCGGGGAGCGCATCCTCACCGCCCCGGCCACCCTCGACTGGCTGGCGGCCCACCTGGGCGGTCTGGACGCCCCCCCGGCCGACCTGCAGGATCTCTCCGGAGACCGGAAGCGGGCGGAGCGCCTGCTGGACACCGCCTGCGAGCTGGAGCTGGAACCCGGCCTCGTGATCCAGTGGTATGCCGTGCGCCTGGAGCCGCCGGGGCGCTGATCGCACCGACTCCGGTGTCAGTTCAGGCTCGTTCCGAGCGCCCCATCCGGCTCGATCAGGCTCAGCGGGACCTGCGGCGGCGCCTGGCGGGGGCGCAGAACGGCGGGAAGGGCCTCCAGCACCTGCCGGGCCACCTCCGCGGCGGGGCGACCGTCCTGAAGGATGCGCAGATCGGCCTGGGCATAGAGCGGACGACGCTGCGCGAGCAGGCCCCGCAGCCGGAGAGCGGGGCCTGTGGCGGGGTCCTCCGTGGGGTCTGTGGTGGTCATCAGGGGCCGCGGGCCCGGGTCGGCGCTGAGCCGTTCGAGCAGCAGCGTCTCCGGGGCATCCAGCCACACCACCAGCCCCTGGTGCAGTTGCCCCCAGTTCACGGGGCGGGTCACCACCCCGCCCCCGGTGGCCACCACCAGGGAGTGCCAGCCGGCGATCCGGTTCAGCACGGCGGTCTCCAGGTCGCGGAAGCCGGTTTCCCCCTCGGCGGCGAACACCTCCGGAATCGTGCGACCCGCCGCCCCCTCGAGCACCGCATCGGCATCGACGAACCGGTATCCCAGCGCCGCGGCCAGGGGGCGACCCACGCTGGTCTTGCCGGCCCCCATCATCCCCACCAGATACAGGTTCATGCCCTCGAGCCGCCCTGCCAGGGCGGCCGACGGTGGCGGGGAGCCGCCCGGGGGCAGAGGCAGAGACGGGGAGGACATCGGCGGACTCCGCGGCCACCCGGGGGCGCCGGGGGCGAAATCGAACTCCCTAGGATGCATCCCCACGCGGAACCATGGACGATGGCCACCGGCACCCTGGCCCTGTCGGCCGCCGCCCCACCGGGCCGGTCCTCGGCCCATGGACGGGGTCGGGGCTGTCTGATCACCCGCCGGGCCACCTTCAGCTCCAGCCATCTCTACCGCCTGCCGGAACTGAGTGAAGCGGAGAACGAGGCCCGGTTCGGCCGGTGCTCCATCGCCCCGGGCCATGGTCACAACTACGAGTTGATCGTGGCGATGGCCGGCCCCCTCGATGGGGACGGCATGGTCCTCAACCTCTCGGAGGTGAAGCACGCCATCCGGCGGGAGATCACCGATCCCCTCGACTTTCGCTGTCTCAACGACTGCTGGCCGGAGTTCGATCTCCGTGATCCCCAGGGCCGGCTGCCCACCACCGAGGCTCTCTGCCAGGCGATCTGGCGCCGGCTGGAGCCCTGTCTGCCGCTCGCCGGCCTGCGCCTGTACGAGCAACCCACCCTCTGGGCCGATGTCGTCGGCAACACCATGGAAGCCTTTCTCTCGATCCGCACCCACTTTGCGGCCGCCCACCGGCTGGCCCGGCCCGAGCTCTCCCAGAGCGAGAACGAGGGCATCTACGGCAAGTGCGCCCGCCCCCACGGCCATGGGCACAACTACCTGCTCGACATCACGGTACGGGGCACGATCGACCCGCGCACCGGCATGGTCTGCGACCTGGGTGAGCTGAAGGGTCTGGTCCAGGAGTTGGTGGTCGAGCCCTTCGATCACACCTTCCTCAACAAGGATGTGCCCCACTTCGCAGCCTGCGTGCCCACGGCGGAGAACATCGCCCTGCACATCGCCGATCTGCTCGCCGCTCCGATCGCGGGAACCGGCGCGGCCCTCCACAAGGTGCGGCTGCAGGAGAGCCCCAACAACGCGGCCGAGGTGTTCGCCGAATCCCCCCGGCTCGACATGCGCCCCGCCGCCCTCGAAGCCCTCGCCTCCCTCTAGGGAATGCCGTCGGGCCGGCCTGACCCGGCCCCCCCGTTGACGGCCCCCCAGCTGAGACTGGTGCTGGCCATCAGCCTGGACGGTCGCCTGGCCCCGGCCGGCGGTGGCGCCGCCCAGATCGGTGGCCGCGGTGATCGCCGCGTCCTTGAGGATGCGCTCGCCTGGGCCGATGGCTGTCTGATCGGGGCCGGCACCCTGCGGGCCCATGGCACCACCTGCCTGTTGCGGCGCTCCGAACTGCTCGCGGAGCGCCTCCGCGCCGGCCGGCCTCCCCAGCCGACGGCCGTGGTGGTCAGCCGTGGCGGTCCGATCGATCCGGCGCTTCCCTTCTTCCGCCAGCCGCTGCGCCGCTGGCTGCTCTGCTCCGCCGCGGAGAGCCCGGCGCCGGCGGGGTTCGAGCGGCGGTTACTCCTGGAGAACTGGAGGCCGAGCCTGCAGCAGCTGGCCTCCGCCGGCTTGGAGCGTCTGGTGCTGCTGGGGGGCGCCGAGCTGGTTTCGACGCTGCTGGCGAGCGATCTCGTGGAGGAGCTTCAGCTGAGCCTCTGCCCCACGGTGCTGGGCGGCGCCCACACCTGGGTGGGCACCCGGAGCCCCGATCTCTCGGCCGCCCGCTGGGCGCTCAGCGAGCAGCGCGGACTCGGCGGCGGGGAGCTGCAGCTGCGCTACCGGCGCCAGCGGAATGAACCCTAACGGCCGTCGCCGAGCCGCCGCCTCAGGTCCTCCAGGGAGACATCCCGGAAGCTCTCGGAGGGAAGGCCCAGCAGCCGGGCGGCGCAGCGCCGGATCACCACTTCGCCGTCGTCGCCGATGCGGCCGGCCACCAGCTCGGTGATCATCGCGAAGCTGCGGCCGCTGCGTTCGGCCTCCTCGATCAGGCAGGCGCTGGCGGGGGCCGCCAGCCGTCGGCAGGGCTCCCGCAGGCTGCGTTGCAGGCCACGCTCCGCCCCGGCCACCGCGTCGACGCACACCTCGGCGAGCCGGTCCTCCAGTTGGGGGCGGAGCAGGCGCAGCAGGGGGCCGAGCAGGCTGGCCTCGGCCGGCCCCCCCAGCCCGATCAGGGTGACCAGGCTGATCAGGGCGGCGGCGGCTCCACCCCCCCCGCCGCCGCGGTGGCCCGCCGGTCTTCCGCCGCGCATGCGCTCAGTCATCCCGTTAGTTTTGCCCCCTGCCCTCCGCCATCGTGTTCGATCGCCATGGCTGAGCTTGTGGCCCGCTGGCATCGGAGCATCACGGAGATTCCCGAGCAGCGCTGGCAGGAGCTGACCGGCCCCAGCGGCCTCCCCTTCTATGGCTGGCGCTGGCTGAGCGGACTCGAACGATCCGGCAGTGTCGCGCCCCACCAGGGTTGGCAGCCCTGCCATCTGGGACTCTGGGGCGGCGAGCGTCTGATCGCCGTGGCGCCGTTGTATCTCAAGGGCCACAGCTATGGCGAGTTCGTCTTTGACCAGTCGTTCGCCCAGCTCGCCGGCCAGCTCGGGCTGCGCTACTACCCGAAGCTGATCGGCATGAGCCCGCTGAGCCCGGTGCAGGGCTACCGCTTTCACATCGATCCCCAGGAGGATCCGGTCGCCATCACGGCGCGGCTGCTGGAGCTGATCGATGGCTTCTGCCGCGAGCGGCGCATCCTCAGCTGTAATTTCCTCTATGTCGATCCCCACTGGCAACCCCTGGCCGAGGCCGCGGGCTGTGCCACCTGGCTCAACCAGCAGAGCCTCTGGGTCAACGATGGCTACACCAGCTTCGAGGACTATCTGGCCCGTTTCAACGCCAACCAGCGGCGCAACATCCGTCGCGAGCGGCGCTCGATCGCCGCGGCCGGTCTCCAGGTCACACCCTGGGAAGGGGAGGCCATTCCGGCGGCGCTGCTCGGACGGATGCACCGCTTCTATGAGCAGCACTGCAGCCGCTGGGGGGCCTGGGGCAGCAAATACCTCACCGAGGAGTTCTTCGTGATCGCCGCAGGTGAGCTGAGGCGGGATCTGGTCCTGTTCAGTGCCCACCGCGGCGACCCGGCCGATCCGGTGGCCATGGCCCTCTGCGTCCGCGGCGAGGACGCTCTCTGGGGCCGCTACTGGGGCAGTGACGAGGAGATCGAGAATCTCCACTTCGAGGTCTGCTATTACGCCCCGATCGCCTGGGCGATCGAGCGGGGCATCCGCAGCTTCGACCCCGGCGCCGGGGGCAGCCACAAGCGGCGGCGGGGCTTCCTGGCCCAGCCGAGGGCCAGCCTGCATCGCTGGCTGGATCCCGGCTTCGATCGCCTGCTGCGTCGCTGGCTGCCGGAGGCGAATGCCCAGATGCTCAGCGAGATCGACGCTGTCAACGCCGAGATGCCCTTCACACGCCGCGATCTCCCCCTGGTGCGGGGGGGGTGAAACGGGCTGACTACGATTGAAGGCATGAACATCCGCACCTCCGGGCCGGAGTTGCAGCGCCAGAATCTGGCGCTGCAGGAGCGCCGGGCCCTCGACGAGCAGCTCTCCCAACGGGCCATCACCCTTGATCCGGGCGGTTATGTCCTGATCCGGCTGGATGAGTCCAGCGGTGAACTGGTGGCCGAGCACTACGGGAACGGCATCGATGCGCGGGGTCTGGCGACCGATCCCGACACCGGCGAAGTGCTCCGATGCCGCGGCGCCCAGGCCAGGGCCCCGTTGGGTGTCTACCGGGGACGCACCGCCAAGGAACTGGGCATGCGGCTGACGGAACAGCCCGATTCCCCGGCACTGACCCGGCTCGACCATGCCCTATACCTCGGCCGGGAACTGCAGAAGGCCGAAGCCGCCCTGCTGAACGGGCTCCCCTACGTCCAGGACTGAGCCCCGTCGGCGGGGGCTCCCCTTCAGGCCGGCTGGAGTTCCTTGATCTCCGCCCCGGAGGAGGGCTGCTCCGGAGGCAGGGATTGCAGTTGCTCCTGGATCTCCTGGGTAACGATGGCGCGGTACTCCATGAAGTGCTCGTTGTGGGCGAGCACCACCAGGAACTGCTCGACCTGGCTCGGGTTCCGGCGGGCGATTCCGAGCAGGTAGCGCCAGAACCGTCCGCGGGTGTCCCGCAGGATCCCCTGCCGCCAGATCACGATCAGCAGAGCCCGCACATCGGTCCAGCTGGGCAGCTTGGGGAGACCCCCATCACGCTTGGCGAAGGGCTGCCAGCGGGGCTTGCCCACCTTGAGGTAATAGCTGTATACGCGATCCATGTAGGCATTCGGCTCATAGAGCGCGCAGAACGCCTCGACGTACTCGTTGGCGATGTCGCGGATCGGGCGGGTGGGCACGAAGTTCAGCAGATTGGTCTGATTCACCCCTTTCGCGGAGGCTTCGTCCTGAATGAGGCGGCCTTCCTTCTCAAGGCGATGCCAGAGGCCGGTGTTGGGAAGGGCCTGCAGCATGCCCATCATCGCGGCGGGAATGCCGGTGCGGCTCACGAACTCCACGATCCGACGGCCGGCCCCCGTTTTTTCACCATCGAAGCCGATGATGAAGCCCGCCATGACCCGGATGCCGTAGGAGGTGATCCGGTCCACGGATTCCTCCAGGGAGCTTCGGGTGTTCTGCAGCTTCCGGGCGGTTTCCAGGCTGGCCTCGTCAGGGGTTTCGATCCCGAGGAAGACGCTGTCGAAGCGACTCTCGGCCATCATCAACATCATTTCCTCGTCCGAAGCCAAGTCGACCGAGGCTTCGGTGGCGAAGCTGAACGGATACCCATGCGCAATCTGCCACTCCTTGAGCGCAGGGAGAAGCAGCTTGGCATTGCGCTTATTGCCGATGAAGTTGTCGTCGACCAGGAAGATCGAACGGCGCCAGCCCAGATCGTAAAGAGTCTGCAGCTCGGCGATCAGTTGTTCGGGGGTCTTGGTGCGTGGTTTGCGTCCGTACAGCACGATGATGTCGCAGAACTCACATTGGAAGGGGCAACCCCGCGAGAACTGAACAGACATGGAGTCGTAGGCGTCGAGCTCAAGCAGGTCGAAGCGTGGAATGGGAGTTGAGGTCACATCCGGTTTGTCTCCACCGGAACTGAACCGGCCCTGCTGCTCACCCCGTTCCAGCGCTTCGATGAACATCGGCAGGGTGATTTCCCCTTCGTCGAGCACCTTGAAATCGGCCAGCTGCAGCTCGGGGGCGTCCGGGGTGGAGCTGGCAAAGGGGCCTCCCACGGCCACCGGCAGGCCCCGCTGCTTAGCCTTGGCGATCTGGGCGGCCATGTCGGCCTTCTGCACGATCATGCCGGAGATGATCACCAGCTCGGCCCAGTCCCATTCCGCGTCGGTGACCTCCCGAACGTTGCGATCGGCCAGTTTGAACTCCCAGTGCTGCGGCAACAGGGCAGCCACGGTGACCATGCCCAGGGGGGGCAGCAGAACCTTGCGATTGACGAGTTCGAGAATCTTCTCGTAACTCCAGAACGTCTTGGGGAATTCCGGGTAGACGAGCAGGGCGCGCATGCTGTTCCGGCGACATTGGTGATGCCAGAGGGCCTTGCCGCCATCGGCCAGCCCCCGTGCTTGTGGCCGCCAGCCTAAGGGCTCCCCACGGGATCAGGGCCTGTCCTGCTCTAATGGGGGTGATGTGTTCCTTTGGTCACCATGGCGGCGGCTCTGTATCTGGCCCTGATGGCCGCAGGCCTGATCACGGCCTTCCTGCTCTCCACCCTGCTGAGGGGCATCAAGCTGATCTGAGCCCTTCCCCCTCCGGACCGCCGGGATGGAGGGGGAGCAGCCGGCCCTGGCGTCCCATCAGTTCCGCCAGCCCCAGGGCCATGCCCACACTGCCCATCAGCGCGAAGGTGGCCGGCAGGCCCACCCGCAGGCTCAGGGCGGCCGCCAGCAGGCCGCTCAACCCCCCACCGCCCAGGAAGGCGATCTGACCCAGCCCAGCCATCCGCCCACGCAGCACCAGGGGCGAGGCCACCTGGAGGATCAGGCTGCCACCGGCCAGCAATCCGGCGGTCCCCGCCCCGATCAGAAAGGTCATGGTGAGCTGGAACCCGCTGCTCGCCGGTAGGGCCATGCCCAGCTGGCCCAGGCTGGTGAGCACCGTGCAGCCCCCCAGCAGCAGGGCGGGGCGACGGCTCAGCCAGCTGCTGTGGCGCTGGAGCAGCAGCCCCCCGGCGATGCTGCCGGCGGCCAGCACACTGGTGAACAGGCCGAGTGCCTGGGGGCTGGGGCCCAGTACCTGTTCGGCGATCAGCGGCGCCAGCCCCGGATGGAAGAACACGGCCAGGCAGGCCAGGGCCATATAGACGAGCACATGGCGCAGCGCCGCTCCGCAGCCCCGCCAGGCGGTACCCAGAGAGGCGCCCGGGCCATGTCCGCTGCTGCTCTCTAGCCTCCGATTCGGCTGCAGCAGCCAGAGCACCGTGGCGATCGGGATCAGATAGGTGGCCGCATCGATTCCAAGGGCCGTGGCCGGTCCCGTGAGCGCCAGAAGGAGACCACCGATCGGAGGCCCCACCAGCTTGCCCAGGTTGAACACCACCGAGAAGCTGGTCAGGTAGGACGCCAACTGCCGGGGCTCATCGATCAGCAGGGCGCAGTACTTGTTGCGGGCGGTCAGTTCAAAGGCGCTGGCCAGGCCCACCACCAGGGTGCTCAGCAGCAGCAGGGTCACCTGGGCGGCACCCTGCAGCAGGGGAATGGCGATCGCCCCCAGGGCCGCCCCCGCCACCAGCCCCCACTGGGCCCGGATCAGCACCCGTTCACTGCCGATCCGATCGGTGAGCACCCCCGCCGCTCCGCTGGCCAGCAGGCTGGGCATTGCCAGGGCGGCGAAGTGCACGGCCAGCAGCAGCGGATTCTGGGTCGCTTGCATCAGGATCCAACCCTTGGCGGTGATTCCCGCAAAGGAGCCGGTGGTGCTGAGGCCCGAGGCGATCAGAAAGGTGGTGCGCTGGTTGTGGTGAATCCAGCGCCTCAAGCTGATCGCCTCAGCTCCGCCACGGCGTCGCCCACCATCGCGCCGGCGCCCACCACGTCTCCCTCCAGGTCGTAGTGGTCGGCGCCGGTGATCCGAACGGGCACCAGGGTGCCGGGCGCCCCACTGAGACCGAGCGCTCCGGGCCGCACCCGCACCTCCCCGTCCACATCCGGGGCGAATCGGGCGCAACGGCCGATCATCGCGCCGCTGGAGGGGTTCTCCTGCTCAATCAGCACATCCACGATGCGGCCCACCCAGGCGGCATTACGGGCGGCGGCGATCGGTTGCTGCGTCTCCATCAGGCGGTTGCGGCGCTCGTGCGCCAGGGCGGCGGGCACCGGGTCGGGCAGCACCGCGGCGGCCGTCCCCTCCTCCGGCGAGAAGGTGAACACGCCCACATGGTCGAAGCGCTGGGTCTCGACGAAGTGGAGCAGATGGGCAAAGTGATCCCCCGTCTCGCCAGGGAAGCCCACGATGAACGTGGTGCGCAGCACGGCATCGGGCAGCTGATCGCGGATGCGCCTGAGCAGATCACCGGTCACGTCGGCCTGCCAGGGACGGTTCATCGCCCGCAGCACCTGGGGATGACTGTGCTGCAGGGGAAGGTCCAGGTAGGGCAGGACATTGGGCACCTCCCGGTAGGCGGCCAGCACCTCCGGGGTGAGGCCGGTGGGATAGGCGTAATGCATCCGGATCCAGGGGATCGGCACCTCGGCGAGGGCGCGCAGCAGGTCAGCCAGCCGGGGCCGTCCGTAGAGGTCGAGGCCGTAGTTGGTGGTGATCTGGCTGATCAGGATCAGTTCCTTCACCCCCTGGGCCGCCAGTTGATGGGCTTCGGCCAGGATCGATTCGATCGGCCTGGAGCGCTGGTCGCCGCGCAGCTTGGGAATGATGCAGAAGGCGCAGCGGTAGTCGCAGCCCTCCGCCACCTTGAGGTAGGCCACCGCCTCGGACGTGGTGCGGTAGCGCGGCAGATGCTCATCACCCACGAAGGTGGGCACGGCACTCACCTGATTCACCCGTTCGCCGGCTTCCACGCGCTCCAGCACGCTCACGATGTGCTGGTAATCACCGGTGCCGACGATCGCCCTGGCCTCGGGCAGCGATTCGAGCAGCTCCTCCTGGAAATGCTGGGCCAGGCAGCCCGCGATGATCAGTTCCTTGCCCTGCTCGGCCAGTTCCACCAGGGTGCGCACTGACTCGACCCGGGCGTCCTGGATGAAGCTGCAGGTGTTCACCACCACCACGGCCGCATCCCGTTCATCGGCGCTCACGCCGTAGCCGGCCTCCGCCAGCAGGCCGAGCATGTGCTCGGTGTCCACCCGGTTCTTCTCGCAGCCGAGGTGGGTGAAGGCGACCGTCGGTTTCGGCGCCGGCGCCGCTGGGGGCATGGCACGGGTCGCGGCGCGGGGGGACATGGGGGGCGGATCGGGGAGTGGGGAGGGTGGCCGGGTCGGCGCGGGGGCATGGACGGGCCGGATCCAGATGCGTTAGGTCCTGATGGACCCTGCGGGGCCGATTCTTCACCCTATGAGATGCGGGGTGGGCCCGCCGCCGGCCTCCCTCCCCCCCCCACCCCTTCGCTCCCGCGCCGACCCGTGCCTCCAGCCCCCATGCCCACCCCACCCACTCCCTCGTCTGCCCTGGCCCCCTCCCGCTGGGGGGCCCTCTTCCCGCAGCGTTGTCCCCTGATCGGGGTGATCCACCTGAGCCCCCTGCCGGGATCCCCCCTCTGGGCGGGGGATCTGCCGGCGGTGGAGGCCGCGGCGCTGGCCGATGCCCGCGCTTACCTCAGCGGGGGCGCCGATGGCCTCATTGTCGAGAACTTCGGGGACGTGCCCTTCTGGAGGGGGCCGGTGCCCCCGGAAACGGTGGCCGCCATGAGCCGGCTGGCCCTGGCGGTGGTGGCGGCGACGCCCCTGCCGGTGGGCATCAATGTGCTGCGCAACGATGCCCTCGCCGCCCTGGCGATCGCCCAGGCCAGCGGGGCCGGGTTCATCCGCGTCAATGTGCTCAGCGGCGCCACCGTCACCGACCAGGGGGTGATCGAGGGCGGTGCCGCCGAACTGCTGCGCCGCCGCCGCCTGATCGGGGCTGACGCGGTGGCGATTCTTGCCGACGTGCTGGTCAAGCACGGCGCTCCCCTGGCCCCCCTTTCCGTGGCTGATGCGGTGGCCGATGTGCTCGAGCGGGGCGGGGCCGACGGCGTCATCGTGTCGGGATCCGGCACGGGCCGACCCACGGCGCCCCAGGATCTGGATGAGGCCGTCGGGGCGGCCGGGGGGGCGCCGGTCCTCATCGGCAGCGGAGCCACCCCGGCCCTGCTGGAGTCCCTGGGCCCCCGCTGCGCCGGAGTGATCGCGGGCACGGCCCTCAAGCACCTGGGTCGCATCCAGTCACCGGTGGAGGCCCAGCGGGTGGCCGCCTTGAAGCGGGTCCTGCCACAATCCTCCAACTGCGATCCTTCGCTGTGAGCACCACCCGCCTGAGCACCCGTCTGGGCAGCCGCCGCCGATCCGAGCCCGGCCGTCGCTGGGTGCGGATTCTGATGGCCGTGCTGGCCACGATCGGGGCGATCGACACCGGAGCGATCACCCTCAAGCGCTGGGGCCTGATCGGTCCGCTCAGCTGTCCAGGCGGAGCCGAGGGCTGCGACAAGGTGCTCAACAGCGTCTGGGGCAGCCTGTTCGGCCAGCCCCTCTCCCTGTTCGGCTTCCTCACCTACCTCGCCGTGCTGGCCCTGGCGGTGCTCCCGATCGTGCTGCGCAGCGATCCCCGCGGACCCCTCGTGGAGCGCAGCTGGTGGGCGCTCTTCCTGATCAGCGGCGGTATGGCCGTGTTCAGCCTGCTGCTGATGGGCTTGTTGATCGTCAAGATCCAGGCTTTCTGTTTCTTCTGCGTCCTCTCGGCCGTGCTGAGTGTGGCCCTGTTCGCCTTAACGTTGATCGGCTGGGACTGGGAGGATCGGGGGCAGCTTCTCTTCCGCGGGGTCCTGGTGACCCTGGTGGTGGGTCTGGTGGGTCTGGGCTGGGCCGCTTCGGTGGACCGTCCCGCCGTGCTCAGCACCCGCGGGGCCGCCCCTCCGGTGCTGGCGGCCAGCACCCCGGGCACCCTGGCTCTGGCCGAGCACCTCAGCGCCAGCGGGGCGGTGATGTACTCCGCCTACTGGTGTCCCCACTGCCATGAGCAGAAGGAGCTGTTCGGCAAGGAGGCCTCCGCCCGCCTCAAGGTGATCGAGTGCGCCGCCGATGGTCAGAACAGTCAGAAAGCCCTCTGTGATCAGAAGCGGATCGAGGGCTTCCCCACCTGGGAGATCAACGGCCAGCTCGACTCCGGCGTCAAATCGCTCGACACCCTGGCCCAGTTGAGCGGCTTCCAGGGCCAGCCCCCCTCCTGATCACCCCTCCCCCGTCAGCGGGATCGTGCCGATTGGTTCCCCCTGCCTCTGGAGGCTGTGGCGTCGCCAGAACGGCTGGGGGGCCGGAGCGTCGGTGCGGTAGTGACCGCCGCGGCTCTCCTGCCTGAACAGGGCCGCCTCCATGAGCAGGTCGGCGAGCAGCAGCAACTGGCGCAGCTCCTGCAGGGGTCGCAGTCGGGCCACCGGATCCGCCCCGAGCTGGAGCTGGTCCCCGGGCTGGAGCTCCAGGGCCGCCCGCAACAGGGGATCGGTCTCCAGCTCCCGGCGCTGGGGCCGCACGGCGCCGACCGCTTCGCTCAGGCTGGCGCCCTGGCGCTCGACGCCGGCCACGCGCCAGCAGCGATGTCGCAGCTCCTCGATCCGCTCGGCGATCACGGTCCGGGACCCCTGGGCAGCGCCGGCTCCAGGGGTCAGCTGGCGCGTGGGGGTGCTCCCCGGGTCCGGGAGTGCCGCCCCCGGCGGCGGCAGGCTCAGGGTTCGCAGCTGGCGGGCGAAGACCAGGCACTCCATCAGGGAATTGCTCGCCAGACGGTTGGCCCCATGCACTCCGGTGCAGGCCACTTCGCCGATGGCGTAGAGGCCCGGCAGGGTTGTGGCGGCCGACAGATCCGTGCTCACGCCCCCCATCCAGTAGTGGGCTGCGGGGGCCACCGGGATCGGATCGCGGGTGGGTTCCAGGCCCAGCTCACGGCAGCGTCGCAGGATCGTCGGGAACTGGCGCTCCAGCCGCTGCCGCCCGACCGGGCGCAGATCCAGCCAGAGCTGCTCCACCCCCTGGTCCTGCATGGTCCGCACCAGGGCCCGGCTCACCTGATCGCGGGGAGCCAGATCGCCACCGGCCAGCTCGGCCACCGGGCTGCGGCCGGCGGCGTCGATCAGCCTTCCCCCTTCCCCCCGCACCGCTTCGGAAATGAGGAAATGGGGAGCCCCCGGCAGCATCAGCGCCGTGGGGTGGAACTGAACGAACTCCAGATCCCGGATGGCGGCACCGGCGCGCCAGGCCATCGCCACGCCGTCGCCGGTGGATTGGGCCGGGTTGGTGGTCTTCTCGAACAGGTGGCCGCCGCCGCCGCTGGCCAGGACCACGGCCCGGGCCCGCAACCAGCGCACCCGATCGCCCTCGAGCACCTGGAGCCCCCGACAGCGGCCGCCCTCCACCCAGAGTTGCAGGGCCATGGCCCCGATTCGCTGCTCCAGCCCCGGCCGCCGCAGCACCTGCCGTTCCAGGGTGTCCACCAGGGCGCCGCCGGTCCGGTCCTGGGCGTGCAGGACGCGC
This sequence comes from Cryptocyanus atlanticus LEGE 06306, assembly GCF_056633155.1. Lineage (NCBI taxonomy): Bacteria > Bacillati > Cyanobacteriota > Cyanophyceae > Synechococcales > Prochlorococcaceae > Cryptocyanus > Cryptocyanus atlanticus. The sequence goes on along the minus strand of NZ_JBSJOZ010000017.1, from coordinate 8,415 downwards.
CGATGGCTGTGGGCCGCTTCGAGGGTGGTGCTGAGGGCTCCGGCTTCGCGATCGAAGGCCATGCCGAGATCCAGCAGGCGCCGCACGCACAGGGGTGCCTGGTGCACCAGCAGATCCACGGCGGCCGGATCGCAGAGGCCCGCCCCCGCCCTGAGGGTGTCGTCCCGGTGGCTGGCGTAGCTGTCGTCGGTGCGGGTCACCGCGGCGATGCCCCCCTGGGCCCAGCGGCTGGCCGACCGGGGGCCCCGTTCCTTGCTGAGCAGCAGCACCCCCAGCCCGGGGGGCAACTCCAGGCAGGCCATCAGGCCCGCGGCGCCTCCACCGACCACCACCACATCCCAGTTCGAGGCCAGGAGCGAGCCGGCTTCGGCCTCATCGGGCATGGATCCACCAAAAAAGCCGCCGGTGGGCCGACGGCTTTCGCCAGGGCTGGTCAGTGTAGGCGGTCAGCGGTACACGCCTGGATTGATCCGGTCATAGCCCTCATTGAGGGCTATGGAAGGGGCTGTGACGATGAAACTGTCTTTGTATTTCTCGAAGAGTTCCTTCTGACGATCTGTGAGATCGAGTGTCAGCACATCGTCTACAACTTGATAGGGCCCCCCCAGCACGATCTTGCCGGCCAAGGTGGGATACATGCCGGGGAACTGCTGAAAGCTGCGAACGGGGGAATTGTTGAGATCAACTTTGCCCTGCCGCTCGGCGATCTTCTCATCAGCCACGTTGCGGAGCTCCTCAGCCCCCGCGCCGGGAGGAACCAGAAGAGAGACGAGCAGACCTGCCACCAGCACGCCGCTCATCAACCAGGCAACCAGCCGTTTCATCGCAATGCTCCGTATCTGTGGATCGGTGTGGATTCGGTGTGGATGGCGGTTGGATGGACGCCCTGACTGAACCTTTGACGGGACCGGAACGTTTGACGGAACCGGACCCGGCCTGTCGGAATGGTCCTGAACGTCAGGAGGATCCCGAGCTGGATCGGCGCTGTCACGTTACAGGCGTGCAGGGGTGGTTCTGCCCGCTCCGCTCCAGGCTTTTGCAGTTCTTCAATCGGCCTGATTCAGATCAGGCCGCTGAGGTGAGGGCTCAGCAGAGCGGCGGCGACAAAGACCGCGTCCACCGCCAGCGTGGTGCCCAGAGCGGCCGCGGCCAGCCTGGCGCGCGGGCCTGATCGGGCCAGAAGCCGGGCGACGGCCATCAGCCCCGCCCCCAGGGCCAGCACCACCATCACCGACGTGGGCTGCATCACCTGCAGCGCCGCCTGTTGCAGCAGCACAGCGGCCTGATCGGCGGGAGCCTGGAGCACGGCCGGCCAGAGGGGCATCAGCCCGATCGCCGCCATGGCGCCGTCGGTGCAGGCTGTGCCGAGCAACGCGGCGAGGTAGAAGGCGGCCCCCAGGCCCCAGCGACCGCGAAGTCCGGCCAGGGCCAGGGGGAGGGCAAAGGCCTCGATCGGCAGATGCCAGCCGGGATGGAGGCGGAACCATCCCCAGAACAGGCAACCAGCGAGCCAGCTGCCGCTGAATCCCACCAGCAGGCTCCCCAGCGGCTGCCAGCGGAGCGGGGCGTGTTGCCCAAGCAGCACACCGACCGCCAGCAGGACGGCGGTGAACAGGGTCGCGCTGCTGGGATGCATACGCACCCAGGGGGCCTGCAGGAACACCGGACCCACCACGAGCAGGCCGGCCAGGAGGGGCAGGGTCCCGGAGTCCCCGGGGACGGCCCGGACCACCACGACGGCGCCCGGAAGGGCGACCTCAGGGGCGGATCGAACCAGCGGCGGGGCGGGGGGGCTGGTCGGGACCGCGATCACCTGCATGTATGAAGAAAGGTACGCAACCTTAAGGGATGCACGCCGGCGGGGTCGCGAGCCTGGAGCGCCCTCCTGGCCATAGGGTCACGGCGACGGAGCCTCGATCCCCCGCATGACCCCTGCCGTGCCTCCGGCCCCTGCCGGCCTTCTGGAAGCGTGCTGGCATGCCTTCGTGCTCGGGGTGGTCCAGGGTCTCACCGAGTTCCTGCCGATCAGCAGCACGGCCCACCTGAAGGTGGTGCCCGTGCTGCTGGGCTGGGGGGATCCCGGCGTGGCGGTCACCGCAGTACTCCAACTGGGCAGCATCGTCGCCGTTCTCCTGTACTTCCGCCACGACCTGGTCGCCGTGGGCACGGGCATGGCCAGGGCCTCACGCCAGGGCCAGTGGAGCGATCCCTCGGCTCGGCTGGGCCTGGCCATGGCGATCGGCACGCTGCCGATCGTTCTGGCCGGGCTGGGAATCAAGGTCTTCTGGCCGGCCTATGAGCAGTCGGCCCTGCGGGGGATCACCTCCATCGCGCTGGTGTCGATCGTGATGGCCCTGCTGCTGGCCGCCGCCGAGACGGTCGGCCGCCGCCGCCGGGCTCTGCCCGCCGTACGGCCCCGTGACGGGCTGTTGGTGGGCCTGGCCCAGGCTCTTGCCCTGGTCCCGGGCGTGTCCCGCTCCGGCAGCACCCTCACCGCCGCCCTCTTCGATGGCTGGCAGCGGGCCGCCGCCGCCCGCTTCTCCTTCCTGCTCGGTATCCCGGCGATCACGCTGGCGGGCCTGGTGGAGCTCAAGTCGGCCTTCGGGGCCGGGGCGAGCCTGGCGCCGGTTCCCCTGTCGGTGGGCATCCTTGCCGCGGCGGTGGTGTCCTGGCTGGCGATCGCCTGGCTGCTGCGCTTTCTGCAGAACCACAGCACCTGGGTGTTCGTGGGCTATCGGCTGATCTTCGGCCTGCTGCTGCTGCTCTGGGTCTGGCGGAACGGGACGGCCTGAGGTCCCAGACTGTTATCAACCGTTCGGACCCGCCGTGTGGCATGAACCCTCCACCGGCCTCCCCCTGGCCAGCGGCGAGGCCTCGCGTCAGCCCCAGCCGGCGGTGGTGGCCAGCGTGGAGCCGGGTTCGATCGGAGAGGAGCTCGGCTTCCAGCCCGGGGATCGGCTGATCAGTGTCAACGGCGTGCGGCCGAGGGATCTGGTGGATCTGCAGGTGCTGGTGGGGGAGGAGGATCTCTCCCTGGTGGTGGAGGATTCCGACGGAACCCTGCATCACCTGGCGCTCGAAAAGGAACCTGATGACGGCCTGGGGCTGGGTTTCACCGAGGCGATCTTCGATGGTCTGCGCCAGTGCAACAACCACTGCGCCTTCTGTTTCATCGATCAGCAGCCGCCCGGTCGTCGCGGCAGCCTCTATCTCAAGGACGACGACTACCGGCTCAGCTTCCTCTACGGCTCCTACCTCACCCTCACCAACCTGACCCCGGCCGACTGGGAGCGCATCGAGCGGCAGCGCCTCTCACCGCTGTTCGTGTCGGTCCACGCCACCGACCCCGAGTTGCGCAGCCGGTTGCTGGTCAACCCAAGGGCGGCGCTCCTGCTGGAGCAGCTGGCCTGGTTCGCGGAGCGGCGTCTGCAGATCCATGCCCAGGTGGTTGTCTGTCCCGGACTCAACGATGGACCAGCGCTGCGCAGGACCCTCACCGATCTGGCGGCCTTCGCCGCCGGGGACTGGCCGGCCGTGCTCTCCGCGGCGGTCGTGCCGGTGGGCCTCACCCGGTTCCGCCCCCCCGGGGATGGGCTCATTCCCGTGGATGCCGGCGTCGCCATCGAGGTGATCACCCTGGTGGAGGCCCTTCAGCACGATTGGGCCACCCGGCTCGGCAGCCGGTTCGCCTGGCTCTCCGATGAGTGGTATCTGCTGGCCGGCAGGGCCCTGCCGGAGCGCGACAGCTATGAAGATCTTCCCCAGCAGGAGAATGGAGTCGGCAGCATCCGTGCCTTCCTCGAGGCGCTGGATCGAGCTACGGCTGATCTGCCGCCGCAGCTCTCCCGTCCCCGCCGGGTCAGTTGGGTGGTGGGCGCCCTGGTGGCCGGGGCCCTCGCTCCGGTGGTGGAGCGTCTCAACGCCGTTGAGGGGCTGGAGGTGGAGCTGCATGGCCTCCCCAGTCCCTACTGGGGCCAGGAGCGGGTCGTGACCGGACTGCTCACCGGCTCCGATCTGCTGGAGGGACTGGCGGGCCTGGACCTGGGGCAGGAGCTCCTGCTGCCGGGGGTGATGCTCCGCCAGGGGGAGCCCGTGTTTCTCGACGATGTGACCCTGGATCAGCTGCGCGGCCGGCTGCCCGTGCCGATCCGACTGGTGCAGGGGGCGGATGATTTCGTGGCCGCTTGCATCGGCATCCCAGCTCAGCTTCTTTAAGCTCCCCCCGTACTACCCGGTGCACGGCGTGCGGCGCTCCTTCCTTGCTTCGGCAGCCTTTGCGGGCCTGGCGCTCCTCCCGTGGGTCTCCGCTGCGGCCCGGGCGGAGGAACCGGGGAGCGAACGGACCGCCCCGGTTGAGTCGGCCCCGGCCCTGGCCCAATCCCAGCCGATCCAGACCCAGCCCATCGAGGGCGAGCCGCTCCAGGGCGAGGCAAACCAGACCCAGGGGGAGACGGTCTCGGCCGACGCGGCCCTGCCGCTGGCCCCGGAGATCAAGGGCGAGCGGCCGAAATCGGACCCCTCGGTGCTGGCTCCCGCCGCCACCGAACTGAAACCGGCCCTGCGGCCCCTGATCGCCCCTCCCCCCCTGGCGCTTCCCACCAAGCCGTCCCAGGTCCGCATCCAGCAGCTGCGCCCCCTGGGCCTGGCCGACGTCGAGAACCTGGCCGAGGTCAACAACCCCAACCTCAAGGCGGTGGCCATGCAGGTCGAGCAGGCCCGCTCGGCGCTTCGGGCCCAGATCGCCGCCTGGTATCCCAGCATCGACCTCAGCACCGGGGGCAACTTCCCGGCCCTCACCAATAGTTACCGCGTCCGCTCCAATTCGGCTGATTCCCGCCTGTTCCCCAATGCCCCCGGCTCGTCATCGACGACCACGACCCAGGGGCAGACCATCGGGGCGGCGATGAACATCGGCATCAACTGGGATCTGATCAATCCGGCCCGGGTTCCCCAGATCGCCGCCGCCAGGGACCGTTTTGAGCAGGCCCAGAATCAATACCTCATTGCCCTGCGGGATCTGCGCCTGCAGGTGGCTCAGGCCTACTTCGATCTCCAGCTCTCCGATGAGAACGTGCGCATCGGCCAGGAGTCCGTTCGGGCTTCGCTGGTGAGCCTCAAGGACGCCCGGGCCCGCTTCCAGGCCGGCGTCTCCACCAAGCTTGAGGTGCTGCAGGCGGAAACCCAGCTGGCCCGCGACCAGCAGCTGCTGACCAACTCCCTGGCCGACCAATCGGTCGCCCGACGCACCCTCGCCGCTCTGCTGGACCTTCCCCAGACCGTGACGCCCACCGCCAAGGAACCCGCCCGGGTTGTGGGTTCCTGGCTTCCTTCCCTCCAGGAGAGCATCGTGGCCGCCTACGCCTTCCGGGAGGAGCTCGATCAGATCATCCTCGACATCTCGATCGCCAACAGCAGCGCCAATGCCTCCATCGCCGCCGTTCAGCCGTTCCTGAGCATCGTCAATACCTTCGGCTGGGACCGCTCCAATGGGGAGACCGGCGTCCCCATTGATGATTCGATCGACATGGGGGCCTTCACCTACGGCTTCGACAATTCGATCGGCCTCAATCTCCGCTGGAATCTCTTCGATGGAGGCCGGGCTGCCGCCGAGTACCGGCAGCAGAAACAGGTTGCCGAAGAGAATCGATTCCTGTTCGCCAGCCGCCGTGATGCGATCCGTCAGGAGGTGGAGGTCAGCTTCTATGAACTGCTCAAGAACAACCGGGACATCACCACCACCTCCCGCGAGGTGATCTCGTCTCGGGAGGCCCTCCGGCTGGCCCGCCTCCGCTTCCAGGCCGGCGTCACCACCCAGCGGGAGGTGGTCGACACCCAGCGCGACCTGACCAACGCCGAAGTGCGCTATGCCCGCGCCATCACCGACTACAACCGGCGGCTGGCCGAACTGCGGCGGCGCACAGGCCTGGATCAGGTGGCGTTCTGCAAGCCTCCTGTCCTGCCGTCCACCAAGCCGGCCACCGATCCTGCCACCCAGATCCCGGTGGAGCCCCAGCCCCTGCTGCCGGCCTGTCAGTCGGAAGAACGGGGCCCGGACGGTCGCGGTCCCCTGGGCCCCTGAGCCCCGCCCCCACCGGAGGCTCTTGATAGCGTCGCTGCGGCACTCAGCCGTTCTCCGATGACCCATCCGCCGCCTCCGCGTCCCGGGCTGTCCCTGGTCAGCACGCTGCGGTTGGGGCTCTTCCAGGGGAGTCTGGGGTTTCTGGCCGTGGTCTTCGCCGGTCTGCTCAACCGGGTGATGATCAGTGAACTGGGCTTCCCCGGGCTGCTCGTCGGCGGTGCCCTGGCCTTCGAGCAGTTCGTGGCCCCCAGCCGCATCCTGTTCGGGCAGGTGTCCGACGCCCACCCGGTCGGCGGTCGCCATCGCACCCCCTACATCTGGCTTGGCGCCGCCCTGTTCTGTTCGCTGGCGGCCCTGGTGGTGCCGCTGATCTTTCGGCTCAACGGGGCGATGGATTCCGGTGAGGGGGGCCCGATCCTGCTCGGAGTCGTGATGCTCTGCGGCCTGTTCGCCGCCTATGGCCTGGCGATTTCGCTGGCCACCACGCCTTACCTGGCCCTGGTGATCGACCGGACCCAGGAGGCGGAGCGGCCCCGGGCCGTCGGCATCATCTGGTGCCTGCTCACCGTTGGCATCGTGATCGGGGCCCTGGTCATCGCCCGCAGTCTGCGGATCCTCGATGGCGTCGACGATCCGGCCGTGCTGGAGGCCGTGCTGGCGCGGTTCATGGTTCGCTCGGCCCTCGTGGTGTTCGCCCTGACGCTGGTCGCCACCTGGGGAATCGAACCCCCAGCCGAGCGGGGGCATCCCTCCAGCGCCGGAGAGCGCGACGATGCCATCACCCTGCCCCAGGCCTGGCGCCTGATCACCTCCAGCCGGGAGGTGGCCGTGTTCTTCGCCTTTCTGGTGCTGTTCACCCTGGCGCTCTTTCTTCAGGACCCGATCCTGGAGAGCTACGGCGCCGATGTCTTCGGCATGCCGATCGGCGCCACCGCTTCCCTGAATGCCTTCTGGGGCATCGGCACCCTGGCGGGTCTGGTGGTGGCCGGCTGGCTGGTGGTGCCCCGACTTGGCAAGTACGCCACCGCCCGGCTCGGTTGCCAGCTGATCCTGCTCTCGATGCTCCTGCTCGTGCTGAGTGGTCTGTTGCGGCAGGTGGCCCTGCTCCAGGCGGTGCTGCTGCTGTTCGGTGTGGCCTCGGGCATCGGCACCAACAGCACCCTCTGTCTGATGCTCGATCTCACCCTGCCGGAAGTGGCCGGCACGTTCATCGGCGTCTGGGGGCTGGCCCAAGCCTTCTCCCGCGCCTCCGCCAAGCTCCTGGGGGGCGGATTGCTGGATCTTGGTCGTGCCATCATCCCTGGAGAGGGACCATTCCCCCCCTACGCGCTCGTGCTCTGTGTGGCGGCGCTGGTGTCCCTGGCGGCCCTGCGGATCCTCAGTCGCGTCAATGTGCACCGCTTCCGCGACGACACCAGCCGGAGCCTCAGCCAGGTCCTCTCCACCGAACTCGGATGACCGCCACTCTCACCAGTCTTCCCCCTGAAGCGTTGCGCCTCACGGCACTGCTGGATACGGTCGGGGAACGGCAGCGTCGGGATTTTGGTCACATGGCCGCCCAGGCGGAAGCCAAGGCCGACGGCAGCCTGATCACCTCTTGCGATCGCTGGAGCGACCAGACCCTGGTGAGTGGTCTGGACGCCCTGTACCCGGGGGAGGGGGTGCTGAGCGAGGAGGGCCGCCAGGAGGTCCCCCCGTCTTCGGCCTTCTGGGTGGTGGACCCCCTGGATGGCACCACCAACTTCGCCGCCGGCATTCCCTACTGGGCCATCTCCCTGGCCCGCTTCGAGGCGGGGCGGCCCGTGCTGGCGGTGCTCGATGTGCCCCCGTTGCGCCAACGCATCGTGGCCCTGCGGGGGCAGGGAGCCTGGCGCAACGGCAAACGGTTGCATCCTCCGGGAGATCAGGCCCGGCTGGCCGGTTGCGCCTCCCTCTGCAGCCGATCGATCGGAGTGCTGCAGAAGCTTCCCGATCAGCGCTTCCCTGGCAAGATCCGGCTGCTCGGGGTCGCCAGCCTGAATCTGGTCAGCGTGGCCATGGGGCAGACAGTGGCGGCCCTTGAGGCCACGCCGAAGATCTGGGATCTGGCGGCGGCCTGGCTGGTGCTCACCGAGCTCCAGTGTCCCCTGTGCTGGCTGGTGCGCAGCCCCGAGCACCTGGTGGCGGGCGAGGACCACGCCACCACGGACTTCCCGGTGCTGGCGGCCAGCAGTCCAGCGGCGTTGCGCACCTTCATGCCCTGGGCCGATGCCTTGATGAACCCGCCTGCCCTCTGATAGGATTTTGGACTGCGCCCAAACGGGAGACCGGATTGGGAGCAGGGCCTGGAGGAGAGG
>NZ_JBSJOZ010000016.1:0-47742 GCF_056633155.1 Cryptocyanus atlanticus LEGE 06306 | reverse complement strand
AGAGCGGCCCCTATCTGGGCGAGGACGACATCGTCCGCTTTGAGGATCGGTATGGCCGCAGCGACGCACCGGGGAATGAGCCGGCCCGCATGGCCCCGGCGGGACGGGGCACGGTCAGCCGCCCGGCGCACTGAGCGCGGCATCCGCCGGCAGCACCCGGCCGATCAGGGCGGCCTCCGGGAAACCCGCCCGTCGCACCGCCTCAAGGGACGCCGCGGCCTGGGCGGGCGGCACGGCCGCCAGCAGCGGCCCGCAGGTCTGGGGATCCACCAGCAACTCCCGCCAGCCCCCCAGGCCCGCAGCCCCGGGGTCACCGGCCAGCGTCATCCGGCCCGAGTCCAGCTCCCGCCAGGCCCCACGGTTGGCCGGCGCCAGGCTGCTGGCGAAGCCGCGCTCCAGCAGGGACCAGCTCCCCGGCAGGGTCGGGATGGCTCCGAGGTCGAGCTCCAGCCGCAACGGCAGGGGGGCGGCCCGCAGCATCTCCCCGAGGTGGCCCAGCAGGCCGAAGCCGGTCACGTCGGTGCAGGCCCGGCAGCCCTGGGCGGCCAGCACCTCCACCAGGGGCGCCTGACTCTGCTGCAGCACCGCCAGGGCGCCATCGATCCACTCCGGCCTGGCCGCTCCGGCCATGGCGGCGGCGAAGAGCACTCCACTGCCCAGTGGCCGGCTCAGCAGCAGGGCCTGGCCGGGCCGCAGGCCGCCCTTCGGCCAGAACCGCTCCGGAGGGCAGCAGCCGTTGACGGTCAGGGCCAGGATCAGCCCCTCCCCGGCGCTGCGCTGCTGGAGCGTGTGCCCCCCCACCAGCGGGGCGCCGAGCGGATCCAGCACCGAGCGCACCCCCGCCAGGGTCTGCAGCAGGCCGTCCTGCTGCAGGGTCGGGGCGGCCCGCGGCAGGGTCACCAGGGCCTGGGCACTGACCACCCGGGCGCCGGAGGCCCAGAGGTCGGAGCAGGCGTGCAGGGCGGTCAGCCGGCCGTTCAGCCAGTCATCGCTCACCAGGGCCGGAAACCCGTCGATGCTCTGGAGCAGCAGTTCACCCGCGGCGGTTTCGGCCACGACCGCGGCGTCATCACGCCGGGGGGGGCCACCATGGCCGTCAGCCGCGTCCTCATCCGCGCCAGGCTCCAGCCGCTCAAGGGCCGCCGTCAGCGCATCGGCTCCCAGCTTGGCGGCGCAGCCGCGGCAGGGCATCGCCGCCCCGCCGGCCCCCATCGGCTCCAGGGCCGTGAAACGGGCGAGGAAGCGCCGGTCGATGCGCTCCTTCCACCGCCAGATCCAGCGGGAGGGCCCCAGGGCCAGCGGTCCCCAGAGGGCCAGGGCCCGGGGGACGCCATCCACGGCGCCACCGTCCCCCAGCAACTGAAGGGCCCGGGCCTGGGGGCGCCAGCGACGCAGGGGCCGCGCCGTTCTCCCGGTGGAGGCGGCCAGGGAGCGGCGTAGGTTGCTCTCCAGGGTCGGGGCGGCCCGCACCGCCCAGACGCCGCTGGGCGGCCGCCGCTGCGATCGCAGCACTCCGCAGTCGCCGCTGGCGAACAGACCCGTGTGGCCCTCCACCTCCAGGCTGGCGGCGGTGAACACCCGCCCGCTGCGCGGATCGCAGGGAAGCCCGCTCGCCGCCAGCCAGGCCGGCGCACGGCTGCCGGTGCAGCGCACCAGGGCGCCGGCCGCCGGCCCGGCCCGGCGCACGGGGATGCCCGCCGCCGCCAGCAACCTTGCCCCGGCCCGATCGGCGGCGGCGGAGCCGAGCCGCAGTCCCTCATGGCGCACCCGCAGCTCCACCGCCGCACCATGGCGGGCCCGCAGGGCCAGGGCCACCTCCACTCCGGCCGCCCCGCTCCCCACCACGCTCACCCGCTTGCGGCCGGTTCGGCACCAGACCAGAAAGGGCTCCAGCGGCTTCACCGCCATCCCGCCGTCGGAGGGGTCGTCCGCCTCCGGCGTGACGGCCCCCACGTCCAGGCTGATCCGGTCCCAGCGCAGGGGGGGCCGGCCGGCCAGCCGCAGCTCCCTGAGGGCCGGATCGAGGCCGGTGATCTCAGCGCGGATGAATCCGACACCGGAGAGCTCACAGAGCCGGCGCAGATCGATGGCGCATTCCTCCTCCCCATACAACCCCGCCACCAGCCCCGGCACCATGCCGCTGTAGAGCGCCGTGCTGCAGCGGTTGACCAGGAGGATCCTGGCGCCGGGGGGGGGACCCCGCATCGCCCAGACCCGCAGCATGAGCACATGGGTGTGGCCGCCGCCGGCCAGCACGAGCTGCAGGCCCGGTTCCGGTTCAGTCCGCACGCGGCCCATAGCCGTGGGGATTGGCGCTCTGCCAGGCCCAGCCATCGCGGCAGATCTCCTCCAACCCGCGGCGGGTGCGCCAGCCCAGCTTCTCCGCGGCCAGGGAGGCATCGGCCACCGTGACCGCCACATCGCCCGGGCGCCGCGGCACCAGCACATGGGGGACCGGGCGGCCATGGGCCTGCTCGAAGGCGGCCAGCACCTCCAGCACCGAGGAGCCCCGGCCACTGCCCAGGTTCACGGTGAGCAGCTGCGGCGGCTCGGCCAGCAGCACCTCCAGGGCGGCGCGGTGTCCTTCGGCCAGATCCATCACGTGGATGTAGTCCCGCACGCCAGTGCCGTCGGGGGTGGGCCAGTCGGAGCCGAACACCTCCAGCCGGGAGCGGCGTCCCACCGCCACCTGAGTGAGGAAGGGGAAGAGGTTGTTGGGAATGCCGCCGGGATCCTCGCCGATGCGGCCGCTGGGATGGGCCCCGACCGGGTTGAAATAGCGCAGCCGCCCGATCCGCCAGAGCGGCTCGGAGGCGGCCAGATCGGCCAGCAACTGCTCCACCGCCGCCTTGCTGTGGCCGTAGGGGTTCACAGGGGCCACAGGGGCCCCCTCCGGGATCGGCACGCTCTCCGGCAGGCCGTAGACCGTGGCGCTGCTGCTGAACACGATCGTGCGGCAGCCGGCACGGCCCATGGCCTGAAGCAGCCGCAGGCTGCCGCTCAGATTCACCTCCCAGTAGCGCAGTGGATCCGCCACCGATTCGCCCACCGCCTTGAGCCCGGCGAAGTGGATCACCGCCTCGATCGGCGCGCCGGCGAAGGCCCGCTCCAGTTCCTCGCTCCGCCGGATGTCACCCTCGACCAGCTCGAGCCGGCCGGCCGCCTGGGGGCCCGCCAGCTCCTGCACCCGCCGCAGGGCCTCGGGGGAACTGTTGGAGAAGTCGTCGAGCACGACGAGCCGGTGGCCCGCTTCGAGCAGCACCAGACAGGTGTGGCTGCCGATGAAGCCGGCGCCACCGGTGACCAGCAGTCGGCTCATCCCGTCACACCCGGACACTCGACCGACCCTACCGAGGTGACCTGACCCTTCAAGGGAGCCGCAGGTCCAGGGTGCGGCGGCCCGGTGGCGGGGCCGGCCAGGGTGCACCGTCGCCGCACCAGAGCGTCAGGGGCTCCGCTTCACCAGCCTCGACGGCGCTGGGGGCGACGGCCTCGAAGCGGCCCCTCTCTGCCCCGAGGCAGAAGCGGGCCAGCGGTGCTCCAGGGGCCTCGATCGCCAGCCGCAGCGGCAGATGGGGATCGAGGCAGGGATGGAGGGAGGGATAGAGCCGGCTGTGGCGGTAGCGCAGGCCCAGCCAGCCATCACCGAGGGGCAGGGGACGGCCGTTGAGCCAGAGCCGGCACGTCTGCAGCAAGCGGGTGTTGGCCTTCAACTCCAGGCGTTGCAGTGAGCTGTCGACAAAACGGCTGGTGTTGCCGCCTTCCACCGGCACATCGCAGAGCAGGGGCCAGGGCTCGAGCGCCCGCCGGATCTCCAGTTGCGCCCCCTCGTGCTCCCAGCGCAGCAGCAGGGGAAATCGCCAGTCCCAGATCGCCCGGAAGCATTCGGGCTGCAGAGCCAGGCCATCGCTGGCGAGCAGATCCAGCACCTCGCAGAGGTCGTCCCAGAGGAAGGCCGGAAGCTGGCAGGTGTCATGGAGCCGTTCTCCGAACACCTCGAGCCGGGCCGGGCGATGGGCGGGATTGAGCAGATGGGCCGCCAGGGCGCTCCAGAGCAGGGCGATGGCGGCGGTCCAGCCCGGATCCGGCAGGCTCTCGATGGCCCGGAACTCGATGAGCCCCTGGCAGCCGCTCGACCAGGCGGGATTCCAGAACTTGTCGAAGCTGATCTCACTGCGATGGGTGTTGCCGCTGCGATCGGCGTGCAGATGGCGCAGGGTTTCGCTGATCAGCTGCCGCTGGTCCCCCTCCGGCAACTGCTCGATGGCGCGATGGGCGAGCTGCAGATCGAGCGCCGAGGCACTGCCCTCATCCAGGCGGGGAGCCTGGGAGGCCGAACCGACCGAGCGGTTGGAGAACAGATAGGAGAGGCTGGGGTGACGCTGCCAGAACCGCAGGATCCCCACCAGCCAGGCGGGCCTGGAGAAAAAGGGGTTCTGCTCCAGGCTGGGGCCGCCCCAGAGCAGGTGGTTGCCGCCGCCGGTGGGCTCCTGCTGATCTCCCTGTTGCTTCCAGGAGCGCAGCCCCACCGCGTCGGAAGCCTCGGCCAGCAGGTGGATCCAGCCGGCGTAGTCGGCCCAGCCGTGGCAGACGGGGAGATTGATCTCCAGCACGCCGGGATCGGCGGTGAGACCCAGCACCTGCCAGCGGCCCTCAAGGTCGACCGGCAGAACCCCGCTGAGATCGGGGCGGCTCCAGCCGGCGCTGGCGGCGGCGATCAGCGTCAGCAGCTCCTCCAGGGGTTCACGGGCCAGGGGCGGCAGGAACAGATTCCAGCCGGTGCTGGAGATCTCCAGGGTCAGCACCTGGCGCAGAACCCCCTCGGGGAAGTGCTGCAGAGGAAGCCGCAGGCCGGCGGGACCGAGGGCGGGCAGCAGCTCGCGCAGGCTCTTGGCCAGGGGCCAGGAGGCCGCCTGCCAGCCCACCGGGGCCTCGGGCTCGTCCTCGGACGGGGCCCGATGGCAGAGGGGCACCGCCCAGACCCGGTTGCCCGGATCACGGGGATCTCGCAACCGCAGGGGCCTGAACCGGCAGCCGAGGGCGGCGCCGATCCGCTTGAGGAATGCCTTGGCCTGCTTCGCCGGAAGGGCCTCGGCCGCTCCGGAGACCCGGTCCTGGGGCCAGCCCACCAGGGGCCGCCCGCCGGGCCCGGTCAGCAGGCGGAGGGCCCAGCGGGGGTTCACTTCGCCGTCGTAGCGCTTGCCGGGGCAGAACAGCAAGGTGCTGCCGGGCCAGGCCCGCCGCTGCAGTTCCTCGGCCAGCCGGCGGGCGTAGGCGAGCTTGGTGGGGCCATCAGCCGCCACCGACCATTCGGCCCCGTCGGGCTCCAGCGGCACCACCGTGGGCTCGCCCCCCAGGGTCAGCCGGATCCCCTCGCCGCTGAGCCGGCGCTCCGCCTCCACCGCTACGGCCCCCATCCAGTCGCGGGCGACGGGGCGAACAGACAACGACGACACCACCATGGATTCAGCGGGTGCCCGGCTGGGCGGAGGGAAGCACGGTACAGGCATTGATCGGCACGGGCTCCACGTTCCAGATCCGCTCGGCGTACTCACGAATCGAGCGGTCGGAGGAGAAGAAACCGCAGCGGGCCGTGTTGAGCAGGGACATGCGGCTCCAGGCGGCCGGTTGCCGCCAGGCCTCGTCAACAGCGTTCTGGGCACGGCGATAGTCGGCCAGATCGGCCATCACCCGGAACGGATCGCTGCTGCAGAGGTTGGCCAGCAGCGGATGGAACAGGTCGCGGTCGCCCTCGCTGAAATGGCCCGAACCGATCAGATCGATCGCCTCCCGGGCGATCGGGTCATTCTCCAGCCAGGGCATCGGGTGGTACCCAGCGCGATTGATGGCATCGAGCTGCTCGGCGGTGTGGCCGAACAGGAAGAAGTTCTCGTGTCCGACCAGGTCGCGGATCTCGATGTTGGCCCCGTCCAGCGTGCCGATCGTGACGGCACCATTGAGGGCCATCTTCATGTTGCCCGTGCCGGAGGCCTCCTTGCCGGCCGTGGAGATCTGCTCGGAGAGATCCACGGCCGGATAGACCTTCTGGCCGAGGCTGACGCTGAAATTGGGCAGGAACACCACCCGCATGCGCCCGTCCATGGATGGATCCATGTTGACGATCTCGGCGATGCCGCCGATCAGGCGGATGATCAGCTTGGCCATGGCATAACCCGGAGCCGCCTTGCCACCGAAGATGAAGGTGCGGGGTGGCAGGTCCTCCCCATTGCGGATGCGCAGGTAGCGCTCCACGATCTGCAGCGCCGCCAGGTGCTGGCGCTTGTACTCGTGGATCCGTTTCACCTGCACATCGAAGAGGGAGACGGGATCCACCAGCACCCCCAGCTCGCGGTGAATCGTGCCCGCCAGCCGCTGCTTGCTCTGGTCGCGCACCAAGCGCCAGCGCTCCAGGAAGGCGCTGTCATCCTGGAAGGCCTCCAGCCGCTGCAGCTCAGCCAGATCCCGGCGCCAGGTGGAGCCGATCGCCTCATCGAGCAGGCCGGAGAGGGGGGGATTGGCGACTGCGATCCAACGCCGCGGTGTCACCCCGTTGGTGACATTGGTGAAGCGATCGGGCCAGAGATCGGCGAACTGGTGGAACAGGTCCTTGCGCACCAGGGCGCTGTGCAGTTCCGCCACTCCGTTGACCCGGTGGCTCCCCACCACCGCCAGGTTGGCCATGCGCACCTTGCGGCTGGAGCCCTCCTGGATCAACGAGAGGGACTCGAGCAGGGCCGGCTGACCGGGATAGCGGATTCGCACCATCCGCAGGAAGCGGGCGTTGATCTCGAAGATGATCTCCAACTGGCGGGGCAGCAGCTGGGCGAACAGATCCACCCCCCAGGTCTCGAGGGCCTCGGGCAGAAGGGTGTGGTTGGTGTAGCTGATGCTGGCGGTGGTGATCGACCAGGCGGTGTCCCAGTCGACGTCATGGTCGTCGATCAGGATCCGCATCAGCTCGGCCACCGCGATCGCCGGATGGGTGTCGTTGAGCTGGACGGCGAACTTGTGATGGAACTCGGTGACGGCCAGCCCCTGGCCCTGGAGAATGCGGAACATGTCCTGCAGGGAGCAGCTCACGAAGAAGATCTGCTGGCTCAGGCGCAGCTGCTTGCCCTGATTGGTCTCGTCGTTGGGATAGAGAACCTTGGAGAGGGTTTCGGAGTTGATCTTCTGCAGCACGGCCTGGGTGTAGGCACCGGCGTTGAAGGAGGCGAAATCGAAGGATTCCGGCGCCTGGGCCGACCAGAGGCGCAGGGTATTGGCCGTGTGGACGCCGTAGCCCAGGATCGGCGTGTCGTAGGCCACCCCCATCACGGTGTGGTCCCCGATCCGCACCGCGTAGGTCCACTCCGGACGGATCACCTCCCAGGGGTTGCCCTGGGCCAGCCAGGGATCGGTGCTCTCCACCTGGGCACCCCGCTCGATCTGCTGGCGGAAGATGCCGAACTCATAGCGGATGCCGTAGCCGATCGCCGGCAACTCCAGGCTGGCCATCGACTCCTGGAAGCAGGCTGCCAGCCGCCCCAGTCCCCCGTTGCCGAGACCGGGTTCCGGCTCCTCGCCGATCAGCTCCTGCAGATCGAGATCAAGCTCGGCGCAGGCGGCCTCGGCCGCCTCCCGCAGGCCCAGATTCACCAGGTTGTTCTCCAGGTGGGGACCGAGCAGGTATTCGGCCGAGAGATAGGTGACGGTGCGCACCCCCTCACGGGTGTAGGTCTCGGCGGTGTCCACCCAGTTCTGCAGCAGCTGATCACGGACCGCCATCGCCAGACAGCGGTAGTAGTCGTGCCGCGTGGCCAGCGAGGGTGACTTGGCCTGGGTGAAAAACAGATGGCGCCGGATTGACTCAGCCAGGGCGCGTCCATCGGCCGGGGTGGTCGCGCCGCTGGTGACGGGGGGAACGGTGCTGGCGGACATGAACGGTGGCGACGCGGATTGGGACCTTCATGGTGCGGGAGAGACCCCGGCCGCTGATCGAATGGTTACCGATTCAAGGTCATGCTCGGCCTCCGGACAGCGACGGTCCGAAATGGAGCAGGTCCGGCACGGCATGGGCGGCATCCAGCAGATCCGCGCCGATCGACCAGCTGAAGTCACTGATCACCCCCGGCGGACCGCTGAAGCTGCCGCTAACCGCGGCAGTGAGTGTTGCTTTCGAGGAGGTGGCCAGGGGGATGTAGCGATCGTCGATCGCCCCCATGCCGCTGGGGTCGAAGCCCCGCCAGCCGGCCCCGGGGAGGTAGACCTCCGCCCAGGCGTGCAGGTCGTAGCGCTCGGGTCTGGGCTCCACCAGGTGATACCCGCTCACGAACCGGGCCGGCAGGCCGACGCAGCGGCAGGCCTCGATCATCAGCACCGCCAGATCCCGGCAGGACCCCACCCGCTCCTTGAGGGTGCGACCGGCCGGCCAGGCCGGTCCCACGTGCCGCTGGGTGTACTTGACCCGGTCCTGGATCATCTCCACCAGCTGCTGCAGGAACATCAGGGCCCGCTGATCGCTGCCCATCAGGGCTTCCTGGGCCAGTTCCACGGCGGCCGGCTCGTGCTGTCCGTTCGGCAGCCAGCCCTCCAGGCTGCCCATCAGGTCCCCGTTGAGGTGACCCACCGGATAGGGCAGCGCCGGCTCGTTCTCCTCCAGACAGACCTGGAGCAAGGGCGGCAGCTGGGTCTCGACCTCGCTCACCGCCCGGATGTCGAAGCTCTCGGTGCTGCCGTCGAAGCGGGCCCGCAGGATGTCATCGCCGCTGGCGGCCACCAGGGGGTGCAGACGGTGGGGATCGGGCGTGATCGAGAGATCGAAGCTCAGCAACCGCTGGAATCCCTGGGCCCTGGGCTTGAGGCAGAGGCGGTGGGGCCCGAGCAGAACCGGAGCGCTGTAGCGGTAGGAAAGGGTATGGGTTATGCGGGCGCGCATGCCGGTGGGGAGGGAAGGGTGCCCGCGGGCAGCACGGTGGTGGCCGAGGCCCCCGCAGCGTCCGGTGAGGCGGGTGGGGTGGAAGCGGAGGTCGACGTGATGGACGGGGGTGCGGCCACGACGAAGTAGTGGGTGTCGATCAGTTCGTGCAGCTGGTTCAGATCACTCTGGAACCGATCGATCGCCTCATGGAGCCCCTGGGCGATCAATTCATCGATCCGCACGTAGCTCCAGGTGGCGAGCATCCGGCCGCAGAGGCATTCGAGGTCGTCCGGGGGGCCGGGCACCGGATTGGCCCGGATGATCCGCAGGGCCTTGCTGAGACCCTCCAGGCAATAGCGCACGGAGCGGGGAAAGATCGGATCGAGCAGCAGGAAGGAAGCGACCGCCTTCGGCGCGATCGCCTGCTGCTGGGACTGACGGAACATCTGGTAGGCCCCAGCCGAGCGCAGCAGGGAAATCCACTGCAGCTCGTCGAGCACGCCGCCCACTTCCTCGGGGCTCGGCAGCAGCAGGTAGTACTTGACGTCGAGGATGCGGCTGGTCTTGTCGGCCCGCTCCACCAGGCGGCCCAGCTTGCTGAACTGCCAGGACAGGTCGCGGCTCAAGGTGGCGTCGGTGATGCCGTAGAAGAGCTGGCAGGCCTTGCGGACCTCGTGGAGCTGTTCCTGGCCGGGTTGCTGCCAGAACTGGTCGCTCTCGAGCAGGGTGAGGTGGAGGTCGTTGATCTGCTCCCACATCTCGGTGGTGATCACCTCGCGGATCTGGCGCGCGTTCTCCCGGGCCGTGGCGATGCAATTGACGATGCTGCTGGGGTTGTCCGGCTCCTTGACCAGGAAGCGCACCACCTCGGCGGGGCCGCCTCCGGGATAGAGCTTGTCGAAGAGTTCCCGATCTCCGCTGGCGTCGATCAACGGCAGCCAGGGCTCGGCGCTGCCGGGCGGACAGTCGAGCGCCATCGCCTCGCTGACCTCCAGAAATCGGGAGATGTTCTCGGCCCGCTCCACATAGCGGTTGATCCAGTAGAGCGAATCGGCGACGCGGCTCAGCATGTGGTCTCGTCCACGATCCAGGTGTCCTTGCAGCCTCCCCCCTGGGAGGAGTTCACCACCAGCGAACCGCGCCGGAGCGCCACACGGGTGAGACCCCCGGGGCTGACCCAGGCCTGGCGCCCCCGCAGCACGTAGGGACGGAGGTCCACATGGCACGGATACAGCTCACCCTCGCTGAGGGAGGGCACGGTGGAGAGTTCCAGGGTGGGCTGGGCGATGAAGTTGCGCGGATCGGCCTGGATCTTGCCGGCGAAGGAGAGGATCTCCTCCTGGCTGGCGTGGGGGCCGATCAGCATGCCGTACCCACCCGCCTCGGCCACCGACTTGACCACCAGATCCTTGAGATGGGCCAGCACATAGGCCTGATCCTCCGGCCTGGAGCAGATGTAGGTGGGCACGTTCTCGATGATCGGCTCCTCGCCCAGGTAGTACCGGATCATGTCCGGCACGTAGGCGTAGATCAGTTTGTCGTCGGCAACCCCGGTGCCGGGGGCGTTGGCGATCGCCACCCTCCCGGCCCGGTAGGCCTCCATCAGCCCATGGACCCCGAGCATCGAATCGGGGCGGAAGACGGCGGGATCCAGGAAATCGTCGTCGATGCGGCGATAGATCACATCGACGGACTCCAGGCCACCGGTGCTGCGCATCCACACCCGGTTGCCCTCACAGACCAGGTCGCGGCCCTCCACCAGCTGAATGCCCATCTGCTGGGCCAGGTAGCTGTGCTCGAAGTAGGCGCTGTTGAACACCCCGGGGCTGAGCAACACCACGGTGGGGGTGTCGGTCCAGGGGGCCAGCTCCATCAGGGTCTGGAGCAGGTGGGAGGGGTAGTCGTCGATCGGCTGCACCGTGCGGCCGGCGAACAGGGTGGGGAACATCCGCTTCATGACGCGGCGGTTCTCCAGGAAGTAGGCCACCCCCGAGGGGCAGCGCAGGTTGTCCTCCAGCACACGCCAGGTGCCCTGGCCATCGCGAACCAGATCGAGGCCGGAGATATGGCACCAACGACCCAGGGGGGGCTGGAACCCCTGCATCTGGGGGCGCCAACCCTGGGAGCTCTCCACATCGGCCCGCGGCACCACCCCGTCGGCGAGGATCTTCTGATCGCCGTAGACGTCGCCCAGGAAGCTGTCGATCGCCTCGAGACGCTGGATGAGGCCCAGCTGGAGCCGTTGCCACTCCCCGGAGCGGATCAGCCTGGGCAGGGGATCAAAGGGAAGGATGCGCTCCACCCCCTCCTCACCGGATCCATTGAGCCGGAAGGTGGCGCCGAGCCGCTTGAGCAGCATGCCGGCCGCGGCATGGTTGCGGTTGATCTCCTCAATGCCGAGCTGGCCCAGGGAGGACAGCAGGGGGCTCAGGGCCGAACGGGGTTCGGAAGCGGCCGTGAAGTACTCGTCGTAGGCCTTGCTGGGTCTGTAATCGGTGAACATCGACACACGATCGGCCTGCTTTGATCATGCTGATCGAGGTTGACAACTTTGGTGGTCGTCGCTACCAAAGTCTTCCCAAGCGCCCCGTTCTCTGGCCAGTGTGCACCGGAGCGGGTACACCCCAGCCGCTCCCCTGAGGCGCCCGCGGCGTCAGAGCAGGAAGTAGCGCTGGGCCATCGGCAGCACCTCGGCGGGCTCGCAGGTGAGCAGCTCACCATCGGCGAACACCTCATAGGTCTGGGGATCCACCTCCACCGCCGGCAGAGCGCTGTTGTTGCGCATCTCGGCCTTGCCGATGCCCCGGGTGGCAACCACCGGCACGCAGGGCCGCTTCAGCCCCAGCTGGCGGGGCAGGTCGGCATCGAGGGCGGCCTGGGACACGAAGGTGAGGCAGGACGGGGCCAGGGCCGCCCCGTAGGCGGCGAACATCGGCCGGCCGTGCACGGGCCCGGGGGTGGGGATCGAGGCGTTGGCATCGCCCATCTGGGCCCACACGATCGAGCCCCCCTTGATCACCAGCTCCGGTTTGACGCCGAAGAAGCCCGGTTTCCACAGCACCAGATCCGCCAGCTTGCCCACCTCCACCGAGCCGATCTGGGAATCGAGGCCATGGGCGATGGCCGGGTTGATCGTCACCTTGGCGATGTAGCGCTTGAGGCGGGCGTTGTCGTGGCGGCCTCCCCCGGCCCCGGCCGCGTCCTCCGGCAGGGCGCCGCGCTGCACCTTCATCTTGTGGGCGGTCTGGAAGGTGCGGGTGATCACCTCCCCCACCCGGCCCATGGCCTGGGAATCGCTGGCGATGATCGAGA
Organism: Cryptocyanus atlanticus LEGE 06306; assembly: GCF_056633155.1. NCBI lineage: Bacteria > Bacillati > Cyanobacteriota > Cyanophyceae > Synechococcales > Prochlorococcaceae > Cryptocyanus > Cryptocyanus atlanticus. The sequence continues at coordinate 35,531 of NZ_JBSJOZ010000016.1, read as the reverse complement.
AGGCGCCCAGGTCGTGCAGGATGTCCTCGGCGGCGATCGTCTCGCGGCGGATGCGCGATTCGGCGAAGGCCACATCTTCGGGGATGGCCGGATCGAGGTGGTGGCACACCATCAGCATGTCGAGGTGCTCCTCGAGCGTGTTGCGGGTGTAGGGGCGGGTGGGGTTGGTGCTGCTGGGCAGCACGTTGGCTTCACCGCAGATCTTGATGATGTCGGGGGCGTGACCGCCGCCGGCCCCCTCGGTGTGGAAGGTGTGGATGGTGCGGCCGCCGATGGCGCGGATCGTGTCCTCCACGAAACCCGCCTCGTTGAGGGTGTCGGAGTGGATGCAGACCTGCACGTCGTACTTGTCGGCCACGGTGAGGCAGCAGTCGATCGCCGCCGGGGTGGTGCCCCAGTCTTCGTGGAGCTTGAGGCCGCAGGCGCCGGCGCGGATCTGCTCCTCGAGCGCCTCGGGGGTGCTGGCGTTGCCCTTGCCGTAGAAGCCCAGGTTCACCGGCAGGCCCTCGGCGGCCTGGAGCATGCGGGCCAGGTGGAAGGCGCCGGGGGTGCAGGTGGTGGCGTTGGTGCCGGTGGCCGGGCCGGTGCCGCCGCCCAGCAGGGTGGTGACGCCGCTGGCGATGGCGGTCTCGATCTGCTGGGGGCAGATGAAGTGGATGTGGGTGTCGATGGCGCCGGCGGTGAGGATGTGGCCCTCGCCGGCGATCGCCTCGGTGCCGGGGCCCACCACGATCGTCACCCCATCGGTGATGTCGGGGTTACCGGCCTTGCCGATGGCGCAGATGCGGCCGTCCCGCAGCCCCACGTCGGCCTTGACGATCCCCCACCAGTCGAGGATCAGGGCGTTGGTGATCACCGTATCCACCGCCCCCTCCCCCCGGGGCGCCTGGGCCTGGCCCATGCCGTCGCGGATCACCTTGCCGCCGCCGAACTTCACCTCCTCGCCGTAGCTGGTGAAGTCCTTCTCCACCTCCAGGATCAGCTCGGTGTCGGCCAGCCGCAGCCGGTCACCGGTGGTGGGGCCATAGGTTTCGGCGTAGGCCCGCCGATCCATCCGATAGGGCATGGGAGTGGAGTTGAGGAGAGGACGGAGCGGGAGAGTGGGCTGGGACCCCTCAGTCGAGAGGGCCGTTCACCAGGCCGTTGAACCCGAAGATCCGGCGGGCGCCAGCCACCGGCACCAGGTGGACCTCCCGGGCATCACCAGGCTCGAAACGGATGGCGGTGCCGGAGGGAATGTCGAGGCGCTGGCCCCGGGCCGCCTCCCGGTCGAACTCCAGGGCGCTGTTGGCCTCATGGAAATGGAAGTGGGATCCCACCTGCACCGGCCGGTCACCGCGGTTGGCCACGTTGATGCGGGTGACGGGGCGACCAGCGTTGAGCGTGTGACTGCCGGGCTCGACGATCAGTTCGCCGGGGATCAGGGGGGTCATCGGATCGGATCGTGGAGGGTGACGAGCTTGGTGCCATCGGGGAAGGTGGCTTCCATCTGCACCTCGGGGATGAGCTCGGGCACCCCTTCCATCACCTGGTCGCGGCGCAGCCAGGTGGTGCCCTCGCCCATCAGCTCAGCCACGGATTTCCCGTCACGCGCTCCCTCCAGCACCTGAAAACTGAGCCAGGCGACCGCTTCGGGATGGTTGAGCCGCAGGCCCCGGTTGAGGCGCCGCTCCGCCAGCAGGGCGGCGGTGACGATCAGGAGCTTGTCCTTCTCCTGGGGCGTGAGATGCATGGGAAGGGGCAGGCCGCTGCCACTGTGGCAGTGGCCTGGCGTGGCCCCAGGTTCAGGAGGAACTTTCGGCTCCGGTTCGGCCGGCTGCCCCAGGACCGGCAGGCCCGGAGTTCCCACGGCGGCGACGGCGCCGATGGGTCCGTGGGTTGATGCGCTGGCAGGAGCCCGGGATCTGGCCCCACCAGCGGCCGGGATGTGGGCAGGCCGGCCTCAAATCCCCATCCGGCCGATCTGCCGACCCTGGCGGATCGGCGGAAGGCCGGCAGGAGTGCGCCGATCGTCGACCGCCGTCCGGGGCTCAGCGAGGTTGGCGAGGCGATCACGGCGCTCCAGCAGCGCCAGGTCCAGGGGAAGGGACCCACCCCAGGGCGGACGGCCTCGGCACGCCATCAGGCGGGTCCGGCGGTCCCGTCCGAGCTGTCGGAGATGCCGAGCCAGGGATCTTCCTGGAACGGCCACAGCCGGGGCAGAACAGGACTCGCCAGGCCCCGCTCGGCCCGGATCCGGGCCCAGATCCGGGTGAACCAGAAGCGGGCTGCCTGGCTGGAAGGGCCCCGGTAGCGGGCCACCAGGCCCTGCTCGAGGCGGCCGCAGGCCATCTCGCCCACCAGATCGGTCCGGGCGGCGCGGCAGTCATCCAGCAACGGCCCGCTCACCGGCTCCGGGGAGGCCCAGACCAGGCTGCCGAACACCGGGTGCCCGGCGAGTCCATGGCTGCTCTCCAGGCTGTCCCCACCGAGTTCAAGCCGGTCCGCCAGGATCCAGCGCCCCTCGCGGCGAATCTCCAGGCGCGAGCGCCAGCGACCGGCCCCCAGCGTTTCCCCGGCGGCGCTCCGGCCCAGCCGCACCACATCGGCCCCCAGCCAGCTGGCCCCCCGGGCCAGCTCCACCCGGCAGGACTGCTCGAGCAGCCCCCCGGCGAACACCACCACCTCCTGGGGAAGCCATTCCAGATCGGCCCCCTCCTGCAGGGAGGCCTGCAGGTCCTGGCGGACCCAGCGGCCCTCGGGGGTCAGGCGGGAGCGGCCGATCGTGCCGTAGACCTTCTGGGCCGCCACGCTGGTCACCAGCCCGCTGCTGCCGGCGGCGAGGCTGAGCCGCACCTGCAGTTCGTCGCCCCCGACCAGGCCCCCGGCGGTATGGAGCAGCGGCAGGGCACAGCGGCCATCCCCCTGGGCGAAGGTGCGCTGCAGCTTCAGGGGTGCGGTGCAGGCACCCTGATGGATCGTGGTCCCCCCCGGGCCATCGGGGCAGAGGAACGCAATCCGGGCATGACCCCGCCAGGGCGGCAGGGCGTGGGGTGTGGCGGGGGCAACCAGACTGGTCATCGTGGGATGCTCGGCCTGGCCCGCCTCCGATCCGGTAACGACGGCGACATGTGCCTGGACCAGGGGTCTGGAGGCTGGCGCCATGATCGTGCTCGTCCGTCGACTGGGACAATGCGCCAGCGCCGGCGGGGCACTGGCGCTGGCGCTGAGCGCTGACGAGCGCACCGGTCTGCGGGGCCATCGCCGGACAGCCCAGGGACTGGACCTGCTGCTTCAGCTCCCCCGCGGAGCCGCCCTGGAGCCGGGGGAGCTGCTGGCCAGCACCGACGGCTCCACCCTCGTGGTGGTCGAGGCGGCCGAGGAGGCCCTGCTGGTGGTGCGTGGGGGCGATCCCCGCTCCTTGCTCCAGGCGGCTTATCACCTCGGCAATCGCCATGTGGCGATGGAACTGCGGGCCGAGGAACTGCGGCTGCTGCAGGATCCGGTGCTGGAGGATCTGCTGCGTCAGCGCGGCCTGGCCGTGGAGAGGGTCCGGGCACCCTTTCGGCCGGAGCCCGGCGCCTACAGCGCTGGCCATGGGCACTGAGCATGGTTCCTGAGTCGGTGGCCCGCCTGCATCTGCTCCAGCTGGTGAGTCCGGCCCTGCCGGTGGGAGCCTTCAGCTACTCGGAGGGGCTCGAGGTGCTGGTGCAGCAGGGCAGGATCCCCTCTCCGGAAGCGCTGGGACACTGGCTCGACGCCGAACTGAACCGGGGAGCCATCCGCCTCGAGGCCGCCGCCCTCGCCCCCCTGGGCGGCGCCCTGGGCCAGTGGGATGCCGGCGAGGGGACCGAGGCCGGGGCCAGGGCCGAGGCTGAGGTGCGCGAACTGAACGGCTGGCTGCTGGCTCTGCGGGAAGCGCCGGAGCTGCGCGCCCAGCAGCGACAGATGGGGCGATCCCTGCTGCAGGTGCTGGCGGACCTGGGCTGGCCCCTGCCGGGAGGCGCCGGAACCGCCGACCTGGCCTGGCCGGCGGCCTGGGCCTGGGCGGGGCAGTGCCTGGGGCTGCCACTGACGGAGCTCCTGGAGGCCTACCTCTACGCCTGGGTGGCCGGACAGATCAGCGCCGCGGTGCGACTGATGCCACTGGGGCCCACCCAGGGCCAGCGCCTCCAGCTCGCCCTGGCGCCGTTGCTGGCCGAACGGGCCGCCCACCTGTCGACCAGCGATCCCCGCAGGCTCTGGAGCGGAGGCGTCGGGGCCGGCCTGGCCCAGCTGGAGCACGTCGCCCTCTACTCGCGCCTGTTCCGGAGTTGACGACCGGGTCAACAGGCCCCCCAACCGGGGGGATTCGTCGTCCGCAGGGGAGACAAAGCCGACAGAGTGGGGCCTTGCCGCCGCTGGGTTCGTGAGCAGACTGCGTGTGGGTGTGGCCGGACCCGTCGGATCCGGCAAGACAGCCCTGGTGGAAGCCCTCTGCCGGACACTGCGGGACCGCCTGCAGCTGGCCGTGGTTACCAATGACATCTACACCCAGGAAGATGCCCAGTTCCTGACCCGAGCCGGGGCCCTGGAGCCGGAGCGCATCCGCGGCGTCGAGACCGGAGGCTGCCCCCACACCGCCATCCGCGAAGACTGCTCGATCAACCGGGCGGCGGTGGAGGAATTGGAAGAGCAGTTCCCCGCCCTGGATCTGGTGCTGGTGGAGAGCGGAGGCGACAACCTGGCCGCCAGCTTCAGCCCGGAGCTGGTGGATCTCTGCATCTATGTGATCGATGTGGCCGCCGGCGACAAGATTCCTCGCAAGGGGGGGCCTGGCATCACCCGCTCGGATCTGCTGGTGATCAACAAAATCGACCTGGCCCCGATGGTGGGTGCCGACCTGGGCGTGATGGAACGCGACACGCTGCGGATGCGGGCCGGCCGGCCCTGGTGCTTCACCAACCTCCGCGATGGTCAGGGACTGGACGCCGTCCTGGCCTTCCTGTTCGCACAGCTTCCGCAGGCTGAAGGGGCCAGCACAGCGGCCACCGATGCCGGGGCGACGTGCGAAACGATGTCCTGAGTCCATTGCCGGCGACGGCACTCGTGGGTAGATCTACTCAGTGGTGGGCACGGGACCGGCGAAGTCGACCGATGGCTCGGTGGCGAAAAAGACAGAAGAAATCTTGCACACGACAGCGAATCAACACCGGTCAGCAACCTCATCAGGTTCGGTGCGATCCGATACACAGTGAAGATGTGACAGTCCGTAAGTTCAGCGGTGCCGTGAGCATTGCGGCAACATCACTTACCTTGAAAAAGGCCCAATGGTTCTGCAACTCTCGAAACGGCTGCTCGCCGGTTTTGCCGTTACTGCTGTCAGCCTCACCGTGGCGTCCTGCGGAGGCGGAGGGGGGGACGCCGCGGGCGACTTTGACGGTGAAGTCAAAGTTGGCATTCTTCACTCCCTGAGTGGAACTATGGCCATTTCCGAAACGACCTTAAAGGAAGTCGAGGAGATGGCGATCAAGGAGATCAACGAAGCAGGTGGCATTGAGGTGGATGGAAAGTCATATAAAATCGTGGCGATCACGGAAGATGGCGCTTCGGACTGGCCCACATTCGCCGAAAAGTCCCAAAAGCTGATTGATTCTGACAATGTTGCCGTCGTGTTCGGCGGCTGGACGTCAGCCAGCCGCAAAGCCATGCTGCCGGTGTATGAAGCAAAGAACCACATGCTCTTCTACCCGATTCAGTACGAAGGGCAGGAGTGCTCCCGCAATATCTTCTACACCGGAGCGGTTCCCAACCAGCAGGCCGAGCCGGCTGTCGACTGGCTGATGAAGACCTACGGAGACAAGTTCGGCAAGAAAGTCTATCTCGTTGGCTCTGATTACGTCTACCCACGTACTGCCAACACCATCATCAAGGAGCAGATGAAGGCCCTAGGCGGTGAAACCGTCGGCGAGGACTATATCCCCCTTGGTAACACGGAAGTCGCTCCGATCATTGCCAAAATCAAGGAGGTGTATCCCGAAGGCGGCATCATCATCAACACCTTGAATGGCGATTCCAACGTTGCCCTGTTCAAACAGTTCAAGGCCGCTGGCATTGATCCGGAGAAGTATCCGATCATGTCCTTCTCGATCGCCGAAGAGGAAATTCGCCAGATCGGCCCTGAGTACACAACCGGCACCTATGCCACTTGGAACTTCTTCATGAGCCTGGACACCCCAGCCTCGAAGAAGTTCACCAAGGACTTCCAGGACATGTACGGAGCTGATCGGGTCACCGGTGACCCGGCCGAATCCGCCTACAACATGGTTTACCTCTGGAAGAACGCGGTCGAGAAGGCTGGCACCTTCGAGGATCTCGATGCCGTTCGTAAGGCCATGATCGGGATCACCTTCGCCGCGCCCCAGGGCGAAATCCAGATGTACCCGAACCATCACACCTCCGAGCGGGTGCTGATCGGTGAGGCCGAACCGACCGGGCAATTCAAGATCCTCGAAGATAGTGGTAAGGCCATTCCGCCCCTTCCCTGGAACCAGTTCGTGCCCGAAACCAAGGGTTACACCTGTGATTGGACCCAGGATCGCCCGGACGCCGGCAAGTTCAGGATGTGATGCCGGTGGGATGGCTCCCCCCAGAGCCATCCTTCCCATCTCTGGCCAGTCTCCACCCACTCAGGCCCGGACACTCTCGGGCCTGAGTTTCTCGTTCAGTCACTCTTCCGTTGGAACTCTTTTTTTCTCAGATCCTTGACGGTCTCAGCATCGGCTCGGTGCTGTTGCTGGCTGCAACCGGTCTGGCCATCGTCTTCGGCTTAATGGGTGTCATCAATCTCGCCCATGGCGAATTGATGATGCTCGGGGCCTATGTCACCTTCGTCGTCCAGGGATTATTTCGTCCCCTGGGCGGTGTTCTCTTTGAGTTGTATTATCCAGTCGCCCTGGTTTTCGCCTTCATCGTGACCGCCCTGGTCGGGGTGTTGCTGGAAAGAACCCTGATCCGACAACTATACGGCCGCCCCCTGGAAACGTTGCTGGCCACATGGGGGGTCAGCCTGATTCTCATCCAGTTGATCAGAAGTATCTCCACGGCGATGTTGTTGGGCATTCTGCTCACCGTTGCCCTGGGTATCTTCGGCAATCGGCTGTTGGTTGCCAAGCTGAGTGGCAAGCCTTTTCTCCCCTATATCTGTGGACTGCTCTGGTCTGTGGCCGGTGTGATCGGCCTGGTGAGCGTGAATGCCTTATCCGCGATCCGCCCGCTGGCCAGTGCCTGGTTCGGACCACGCAACATTGACGTGACCGCACCAAAATGGTTGCAGGGGAGCTGGGGGAGCATCGCAGGGATAGGGTTACCCGGCATTCGCATCTTCATTATCCTGTTATCCGCCGTCTTGCTGATGGCGGTGGTGTGGTTCTTAACCAAAAGTTCCTGGGGTCTGCGCATCCGTGCGGTCACCCAGAACCGCCAGATGAGCAATTGCCTCGGGATCCCCACCGACACCGTCGACAGCATCACCTTCGGCCTTGGTTCCGGCCTGGCCGGGGTTGCCGGCTGCGCGATCACCCTATTGGGTTCGGTAGGTCCGAACCTTGGCGCCGCCTACATCGTCTCCTGCTTCATGGTCATCGTGCTGGGTGGCGTCGGCAACCTGCTCGGCACCGTGCTGGCCTCCTTGATTCTCGGCATCATCCAGTCGGTGGTGGGTTCCGGGTCCTTGCTGATCGTGTTCCCCAACCTGCCTCCCGTGGCGAAAGGAGCGGTGGAATTTTTCGCCACAACAAGCATGTCCCTCGTGCTGGTCTTCATCTTCATCATCGTCTTCCTGCAATTCCGACCCAATGGGATGTTCCCCCAGAAAGGCAGGTCCGTCGATGCCTGATCAGCCCGCCCAGCCTCGCTCCAACCCGCCATCCCCCTTCAAGATCGAGACCCCTCAGCCGTGAAACTCTTTCAGCGACTTGTTCCCTGGATCATGTTGGCCATCGCCCTGTTCATTCTGCCGGCGGTGCTCAGCGACTTCCGACTGAACCTGTTCGGCCGCTACTTTTCCCTGGCCATCACGGCGCTCGCGATTGACCTGATCTGGGGGTACACCGGCTTGCTCAGCCTGGGCCAAGGGATCTTCTTCGCGTTGGGTGGCTATGCCGTAGCCATGTACCTGATGCTAAACACGGAAAGTGAAGCCAGCAGCAACGGGATTCCGAAGTTCTTCGAAAATTATGGGGTGGATCAACTCCCATTTTTCTGGCAGCCCTTCTGGTCTCCGGCCTTCACCCTGATCGCCCTTTGGTTGATTCCGGCGATTGTGGCCGGCCTGGTGGGTTATCTCATCTTCAGGAATCGCATCAAGGGAGTGTATTTCTCCATCATCACCCAAGCGGCCCTGATGGTGTTTTTTCACTTTTTCAATGGCCAGCAGAAGCTGATCAACGGCACGAACGGTCTGAAAACCAGCACGACCGAACTGCTGGGCATGCTGGTTGGTTCCAGTGAATCACAACTCTGGCTCTACCGGCTCACCGTCATCCTGCTTCCCGTTACCTTTCTGATCTGTCGCTATTTCACCTCTGGTCGATTCGGTGATGCCTTGATCGCCATTCGGGACGACGAACAGCGGCTCCGTTTCACGGGTTTCAACCCCGTTCCTTTCAAGACCATCGTCTTTCTGGTGGCGGGAGCTCTCTGTGGAGTATCCGGGGCCCTCTATACGGTGCAGACAGGCATCGTCTCTCCCCAGTTCATGACCATTTCCTTCTCGATCGAGATGGTGATCTGGGTGGCCGTTGGAGGACGGGGCACCTTGGTGGGTCCGATTATCGGTGCGATTCTGGTGAACTACCTGAGGAGCCTTGTGAGCGAAGCACTCCCTGAACTTTGGCTGTTTGTTCAGGGAGCCCTGTTCATCTTCGTGGTGGTGCTGATGCCCGATGGCATCTATGGCTGGTTCACAGGGGGTGGGCTTCGCACCATGCTTGCCGCCTTTGGCCTGGCACCCAAATCGCGAACCTACCCTCAACTGGATGAGGAGGTGGCCGCCCTTGAAGAAGTGTCCTGATCTCGCCCCCATCCATCATCCACCATTCCTTCCGCAACCGACTTCATCAGAAGCCCAGAGCCGATGACCGCACCACTGCTTGAACTCAAGGATGTCAGCGTGAGCTTTGATGGCTTCTACGCCCTGACCGATCTGACCTTGACCCTGAAAAAAGGTGAATTGAAATCGATCATTGGGCCCAATGGAGCCGGTAAGACAACTTTCCTGGATGTCATCACCGGCAAGGTCAAGCCCACCAAGGGAACCGTGACGTTCAAAGGACGCTCCCTGGTGGGACTGTCCGAGCAGCGGATCTCCAGAGATGGAATCGGCCGAAAATTTCAGACGCCTCGCGTCTTTGACAACCTCAGCGTCATGCGCAATCTCGAGCTGGCTGTCTCGCCCCAGAAGAATGCCTTCAACCTGATGCTGGAGAAGCTTCCCGCCTCCTCCAAGGATGAAGTCCAACGGCTGATGGATTATGTGGGACTCTCCCCTTTTGCCAAGACCTCGGCGGGCTCCCTCTCCCACGGCCAGAAACAGTGGCTTGCCATTGCCATGGTGGTGGCCCAGGCCCCGGAAGTGCTGCTGCTGGATGAGCCCGTGGCCGGCCTCACGGACGAGGAAACGGTTCGGACAGCCGAATTAATTAAATCGTTGGCAGGAGATCACACCGTCGTAGTGATCGAGCATGATATGGAATTCATCCGCGATTTGAATGCACCGGTCACGGTGCTTCATCAAGGTCAACTGCTGACCGAAGGAAGTCTTGAGACCGTGAAGAAAGATCCACGCGTTATTGAAGTCTACCTCGGCCAATCAGAAGATTAAGCTCAATTTTTCCACAGCCCAGGCCACAGCCCAGGCTATTCAGCTCGAACGATCCTCCAACCTGACCATGAGCGCTCAACCGATTCTTCATGTTTCCGACCTTAATGTTTATTACGGCGAAAGCCATATCCTTCGAGACGTTGATCTCTCCGTACCCGAAGGGGAGATGGTCTGCCTGATCGGTCGGAATGGAGTTGGTAAGACGACCTTTCTCAAAACCATCATTGGCCTGCTTCAACAGCGGTCAGGGTCAGTGCAGTACGGCGACAAACAACTCACCGTCGAGCCGCCCTACCGCCGTGCTCGGAGCGGAATCGGCTATGTCTCCCAAGGTCGAGACATCATTCCGCAGGTCACCGTGCGGGAAAACCTGATGCTCGGCATGGAAGCCCTGCCAGGAGGAATCGGCAAGAATCGCCACATCGACCCGCTCGTCTTTGATTTGTTTCCGATTCTTGAGCAGTTTCTCAATCGCAAAGGCGGAGATCTCAGTGGTGGCCAGCAGCAACAGTTGGCTATTGCGCGTGCCCTGTTGGGGAAACCAAAGTTATTGCTGCTTGATGAACCAACAGAGGGGATCCAACCGTCCATCATTCTGGACATTGAACATGCCGTCCAACGAATTATGAAAGAGACGGGTATTAGTGTGCTCCTGGTGGAGCAGCATCTTCACTTCGTACGCCAGTCCAATTACTACTACGCAATGCAGCGGGGCGGTATCGTCTCCAGCGGACCTACCGAGAACCTCTCGGATGCGATCGTTGAGGAATTTCTCACTGTCTGACCCTCCGCAACCAGCGGGTACGGCAATCAACAGCCCCTGTTCAACATCCAGGGGCGGCTGCTGCCGCCATCACGCAAGCGCGGACCGGTGGACGGTGAACCTGGCTGCTCCTTCCGGATCAGGCGAGGCTCCGAGACCTCCCGCTTCAGCCGCAACGGTCCGGTGACCGTCATAGGTGGGTTGAAGACCCGAGAGCCGTGGCCACCGCAAAGTGGACAATCCGTTTCGCTCTGACGCTGATCCATGGGGCGCCAGATATCGTAATTCTCACAGCCATTCGTGCAGCTGTACTCGTAAACGGGCATGGGACTGGTTCAACAATGAAAATGGGACTGAGTGTTCAGCCCCAACAACTGGCGATGCCAGTGTGACGGGGGCCAGCTTCAACAAGGAAGGATGTCCTGGTCAAAGATCGCAGTGGGAATGGCCAGGGTGCAGCAGGCATTCGGGATATCCACAATCCCACTGATCCTCCCTTCCACAGGCGCACAGCTGAGCAGGAGGTAGGCCTGCTCACCACTGTAACCGAACTTCTTGAGGTACTCAATCGCGTTGAGGCAGGCCCTGCGGTAGGCAATATGCACATCCATGTAGTACTGTTTTCCTTCAAACTCGTCGACGGAGATGCCTTCAAAGACGAGATAATCGGTGAAATGAGGCTCAACCGGACTTGTTTTGAACATGGGATTGACCATCCCATATTTCTCCACACCTCCCTTGATGATCTCAACATGTAGATCGAGATAGCCGGACATTTCGATCGCCCCGCAGAAGGAGATCTCACCATCACCCTGTGAAAAGTGAATGTCCCCCATGGACAACTTGGCACCTTCCACGTATACGGGGAAATAGATCTTGGTGCCCTTGGTGAGATTCTTGATGTCGCAGTTGCCGCCATGCTCCCGGGGGGGGACGGTGCGGGCCGCTTCATTGGCGATGCGCTCGAAATCAGCTGCCCCCACGGTGCCGAGGATGGCGCTGTTCGGATTCGGCAGGGCGGCCAGCACCGGTTCGCTGCCGGAGAGTCCGGCCCCGTAGGTGCGCCGATCCGGAGCCGTGTTCACGAGTTCGGTTTCGCGCCGATTCCATTCCCGCAGCAATTCGTGGGAGGGGGCACAACCAATCAGCCCTGGATGGGTGATGCCAGCGAAACGGACACCGGGGATGTGGCGGGAACTGGTGTAGATGCCCTCAAGGTCCCAGATGGCCTTGGCGGCCTTGGGGAAATGATCGGTGAGAAACCCACCGCCGTTCTCTTTGGCAAAGATTCCAGTGAAGCCCCACTCATCACCCTGGAGCGCTCCCACGTCCAGAATATCGACCACGAGGATGTCACCAGGCTGGGCTCCGTTCACCCAGATGGGACCACTCAGGACATGGACCACCTCAAGATTGACGTCAGCGATGTCCTGCGGGTCATCGTTATCCTTGATCTGGCCGTCCGTCCAGTCTTTGCATTCGATCCGGAACACCTCCCCAGGGTTGACCGAGACGACGGCGGGAATATCAGGATGCCAGCGGTTGTGGCCGGGCATGTCCTGTTGATCCATCGACTTGGTGAGATCAACCTTGAAGAGAGTTTTGGGCATGGACGCAAGACCCGTGAGCGGATTTCATGGTCATCCAAGGCGAGAGACCCCAGCCTGTAAGTCTCATCGGATACCGGATTCGTCGAGTCCCCGCTGGGGGGAGTTCCGCCAGCGGCCGGCCTGATCAGACCCTCGGGGCGGGGCGGGCGGTGCTGTCGTTGAAGTCGCCCCGGCGGCAGAGATTGTCTTTGAGACGGGCCATCCAGGGCTGGGGCTTCAGCTCACCTTTGGACTCGATCCGGCCATCAAAATGATAAAGAATCTGCCATCGTTGCTGGGCTGACAACGGCTCCGCCTCCGAGACGGCAGCGATCGGATAGCCAAACAGATTGTCGTAGGGGGGCCAGCCAGGGCTGTCCTCCAGGCTGCAGACGGCATTGAGGGCATAGAGGGTTCCCTCGCCCATCTGCCCCCGACCGCTGACCCGGACGGCACCCTTGTAGAGCCCATTGGAGACGCCGGGCTGGAAAGTCTTGGCCAGCGCCACCCTCACCCCGTCCACCTCCACCAGGGGGTCCCCCAGGGCGGCGTCCTGAACCGCCACTTCGCGGCGGCCCCCGCAGGCCGACAGGGCCAGGAGGGAACCCAGCAGCACACCCGACAGCCGCCACCAGCCCCAGCGCCGTTCCGGCCCATCCCACCTGCCGTCCACGTGTCCACCTCCTCCCATGTGGAGTGACGTTATGCCAGGCATCGCCCAGGCGAGATCGATCAGGCGGGGTCCTGGAACAGTCCCCGCCAGAATCGCTCCGGATCCGGCCAGAGCGGCAGGGGGCGCCCCGCCAGGCTGCGGATCGGGCGGCAACCCAGGCTGTTCAACAGCAGGCCTTCCCCTTGCAGCGACTCCACCTCCAGCGGCCAGGGTGCCTCCAGCGCCACACCCAGGTCCAGGGCCCGCCCGCGCATCACCCCCGGCAGACAGCCGCTGGTCAGGGGCGGCGTCCACCAGTGGCCGTCGCGGCGCACCAGCAGGTTGGCCGTGGTGGCACAGCTGAGCCCCCCCGCCGTGCTGGGGAGCAGGGCGTCGTCGGAGGAGGCGGCGGCGGCCTGGCGGCGGGCCTGCACCGCCGATCCATAGGCGAAGGTCTTGCAGCGGCTGAGCAGGCTGGCGGCATCGCGCCGTTCGGTGGGACTGACGATCAGCCGAACGGGATCGAACTGGGGCCGGCAGGGGCTGTACTGCAGCCAGAGGCGAGCGCCCCCGGCCGGATCGGCTTTGCCCTCGCCCGGGGGGGGCGGATCGAGACCTCGGCCCCCTCCCCCCCGACTCCAGTTCAGCCGCAGGGCGCCGCCATCAAGACCACTGCGGGCGACGGCCTCCCCGGCCAGGGCTCTGATCCGATCCAGGGGGGGAGGTTTGGGCATCCCCAGGAGGGCGGCAGCGGCGGACCAGCGCTCGAGGTGCCGCTCCAGCAGCACCGGCCGCCCCCCCTCCACCAGCACGGTCTCGAACAGTCCGTCGGCCAGGGACAGGCCCCGGTCATCGAGGGGAAGGCAGAGCGTCGCTGGCGACCCCCAGCGCCCGCCGGCGGTGCCATCGATCCAGGCGATCGCGGCGGCAGCCGGGGGGATGGCGGGGGTGGGGGCCGGGGGGCGATCCATTCAGCTCAGGGCATCGAGCAAGGGCTGGAGCTTCCAGCCCAGTTCCTCGGCTTCACCGGCGGGATCGGAATCAGCAACGATGCCGCAGCCGGCGTGGACCCTGAGCCGGTGGCCCTCCAGCACCAGCGTGCGGATGAGGATGCTGCTGTCGAAGCCGCCGTCCTCGGTGAGCTGGAACAGGGAGCCGCAGTAGGGACCCCGCGCCACCGGCTCCAGCTCGCCGAGGCGCTGGCAGGCCCGCAGTTTGGGGGCCCCGCTGATCGAGCCCCCCGGCCAGCAGGCCCGCAGCAGATCGACCACGGTGCGACCGGGCCTCAGCTGGCCCTCCACCACCGAGGTGAGGTGATGGACCTGGGCATAGCTCTCCAGCCCGACCAGCTGGGGCACCTGGATCGAGCCCGGCAGGCAGACCCGACCGAGGTCGTTGCGCAACAGATCAACGATCATCACATTTTCCGCCCGGTCCTTGGCGCTGGTGATCAGCTCGGCCGCGGAGTCGGCGTCCGCGGCGGGATTGCCGTGGCGAGGACGGGTGCCCTTGATCGGCCGGGTCTGGAGGCGACCGGTCGGATCGAGCCGCAGGAAGCGCTCCGGTGAAGCCGAGAGCACCGCCTGCCCCCGCTCGCCGCCGCCGGCGACGGCCAGGCCGGCAAAGGGGGCCGGGCAGCGGGCCCGCAGGCGGCCGTACAGGGCCAGGGGATCGGGGCACTCGGCCAGGAGCGTCTCGCAGCAGGCGGTGAGATTGGCCTGGAAGAGGTCGCCGGAGGCGATCCGTGAGCGGATCCGCTCCACCTGGTCGGCGAAACAGTCCGGATCGGTGTGCCAGCGCCAGGCCGTGGCGGGAATCGACGCGCAACGGGGGGGGAGGCCGGCCCGGCTGACGGGCTGGGGGGCGCCCTGGGCGTGGGCGGCCGGACACGCCTCGATCGCGTCGGCCATCGCAGAGAGTCGGGGCTGGTCGCGGCCCTCCAGCCAGAGCCGGCGCTCACCAAGATCAAAGCGCAGCAGCGGGTCATAGCGGGCCGCCCAGAGGGTGGCCAGGCCGGGGCTGCGCCAGTGGGCCGCCGGCTCCACCCAGGCGCCCGCCTCGTACCCCAGCCAGCCCAGCCAGTCCCCCCCCCGGCGGCGGATCCGCTCGAGGGCCTCGAAGGGATCCGCCGCGCCGGCCTCGCCGGGCAGGCCATGGCAGGCCACCTGGTCGAGTGGCGCCACGGCCAGGGTGGCCAGGCGGCCCAGCCGACTGCCGTCCCCATCCAGCCAGATCAGCCCATCCTGTCCGGCCCAGTCCGCCAGATGCCCCACCAGGGTCCAGGGATCACGCCAGGCCAGCGGCCGTCGCTGCCGCTCCGGAGTCATCCCGCCGCCGGGCCCAGGGGCTGGGCGCGGGCCCAGGGGCTGGCCAGGTCGGGCCGGCCCGCCTCCTGCAGGGCGGCGTCGCGGATGCGACAGCTGTCGCAGCGACCGCAGGGTTCGGCCTCACCGGCGTAACAGCTCCAGGTGCGGGCCACCGGCAGCCCCAGCCGCAGGGCCTCCCGCACGATCGCAGTCTTGCTGGAGGCCAGCAGCGGCGCCCAGAGGAGGGGAGCGCGGCCCTCACGACCGGCTTTGCTGGCCAGGGCCGCCAGGCATTGCCAGGCCTCCAGATAATCGGGGCGGCAATCGGGATAGCCCGAGTAGTCCACCGCGTTGACCCCGAGCACCAGTCGCTCCGCCCCCTTCGCCTCGGCCAGGCTGAGGGCCAGGGCGATGAAGACCGTGTTGCGCCCCGGCACGTAGGTGCTGGGGATCACCCCCTCCACCACCCCATCGCCGGGCAGGCGGGCGGTGCGGTCGGTCAGGGCGGAGCCCCCCCAGGCGGCCAGGTCGACCGTCAGGGTGTGGTGCTCGATCAGGCCCAGGTGGTGGGCCAGGGCGGCGGCCGCCTCCAGTTCCCTGCGGTGACGCTGGCCGTAGTCGAGCGACAGGCCGATCACCGCGAAACCGGCCTCGAGGGCCAGGGCGGCGGCCGTGGCCGAATCCAGCCCGCCGGAGAGGAGGGCGATGGCGATGGGAGCGCCGGTCAACGACGGGACCAGGACGGAGGGGATTGCATTGTGGAGCCCCGTTCAGGTGGGCGGGGCCTGATCCGGAACCGGCGGCGGGGTGGGGGGAGCCGCCGGGGGCTGGGGAGAGGGCGGCGGCGTGACTTCGGAGGGTGCGGGGACCACTCGGGGCACCACGGGTCTGGAAGGAGGCGGATCGTCGGGGGTGTCCAGCGGCATCTCCGGCCGGGGAGGGGGCGGATCGGCCCGCAGCGAAAGGGTGATCAGGGCCGGGGCGACTCCGTCGTTGCTGATCAGAAGCTGCACCTGGGAGCCGGGCACTGCCCCGAGGCTGAGCACCCGCAAGGGCCCCTTCGGCTCCAGCAGCTTGCCGCTCGCGTCATAGACGCTCATCTGCATCAGGGGAGAGCCGTTCACGCCCAGCACCAGCTGGTGACCACTGGGTACCCGGATCGGAAAGAGGCGCGCCCCGTTGGCCTCCAGCTGGGCAGTGAGCACCCGCGCCTGCCCCGGTGCCGCCTGGATCGATTCGATGCGCAGGTTCTGGAGACTCTGTTCGGCGGCGGCGTACCAGAGCTGACGGAAGGGCTCGGCGGGAATGCTCTGGCTGGAGCGGCCCGGCAGCAGGTCCTGGGCATTGCCGGAGACCAGCTGACGCAGAACCGGGGGGCTCAGCCCCTGGTCGGCCAGCCGCCGTTCCTGGGCCTCCCAGTCGGAGGCGGTGTAGTTGCCGAGCTTGCGGCGGATCGCCATCGGCAGTTGCTCGACCCGGGCAAGCCATTCCTCGGCCAGCTCGTTCCAGATCTTGCGGAACGGGGCATCCTCGAGTGCGTCGGTGGGCAGCCGCTGGCCCCGCTCCGGGTACTGGGCCAGCAGATTGGCATCCACGAGCTGGAGGAACCAGCCACGATCGATCTGCAGGGCCCGCAGGCGATTGAGCAGCTGCTGGCGCTGATCCACCTCCGCCGGCGGCAGGCTGGGCGGCAGCTGGGTGGGGGTCTCGCTGGCGGTGTCCCGTCCGGGCGCCTGGCCCCGGCCGAGCAGCCACCAGCCCAGGCTGATGCCCACCACGGCCGAGAGCACCAGGGCCAGCATCACCGGCCAGAGGCGACCCTCCACCGCCTCCTCCTTTTGCTGCTGACGGGTGCGCTGGGGCGGGGAAGGCACCGGCGCCAGGGGGGGCGACGGCGCAGACACCGGCGCCGGAGGGGGGGGCGGCTGGGGAGGGGCGGCAGGCTCGGGAGCGGAGGCCCTGGGGGTCTCGGCCATCTCACCGGCCTGCGGCGGGGGCGCCGCCGCGGGGGGAACCAGCACCACGGTGCGATCGGACCGGGCGACGGGGCCGGTGCTCTCGGGCATCGGCAACTGCTGGAAGGCTGACAGGGCCTGGGCGGCGGAGGTGAAACGCCGATCAGGATCGGGGGTGAGCAGGCGGTCGAGGGCGGCCCGGAAGGGTGGATCCAGGCTGAGCCCCGCGGGCCAGCGCCAGGCCAGGGTCACCGGATCCAGCAGGGCGGCCGGTTCCTCACCGCTCAGCAGCACCAGCGCCACCACCCCCAGGGAATAGAGGTCCATCCAGGGCTGGGGCGGATCGCCGCGCCCCAGGCCTGGGGCGGCATAGCCCGGGGTGGCCCCCAGGGCGGACCCGTCCCCCGTGACCTCCCGGGTGAGGCCGAAATCGAGCAGCACCGGCAGGCCGTCGCGATCCCGGCGCAGCAGATTGGCCGGGGTCAGATCCCCGTGCACCAGATCCTGACCATGCAGCACGGCCAGCACCGGCAGGAGCTGGCGCAGCAGCAACAGCACCTCGCCAGCCCCGAACACCAGCTGACGCCCCCGCCGGGCCGTCAGCAGATCCTGGAAGCTGGGTCCCCCCTGCCATTCCCGCACCAGCCAGAGGGTCTCGCCCCCGGTGATGGCCTCACCGAATCGCGGGACCTGGGGATGGAGGACCCCCCGCAGCCGACTCCACAGGCTCCTCCAGCGGTCGGGGTCCTGGTCGGCCCCGATCCGCCGGAGCGCCATCGGGGCCTCCCCGGCCAGCTGGTCGCTGGCACGCCAGAGGCTGCCCTGGGTGCCACGGCTCACCTCCAGCTCGAGCCGGTAGCGCTCAGCGATCAGCTGACCCGGCGCCGCAAGAGGGTGCGCGTCCATCAGGAGGGCAGGGGGTCGCCACCGCCGCCGGGCTGGTGAAGGCCCCGGGAGACCAGCCAGTCGGCGTCATAGAGGCGGGAGCGATAGCGGTCGCCGCTGTCGCACAGCACGGTCACGATCGTGTGGCCGGGGCCGAGTCGGCGGGCCGTTTCCACCGCCGCCGCCACGTTGATCCCCACCGAGCCGCCCATGAACAGCCCCTCGTCCCACAGCAGCCGGTAGATCGTGTCGAGGGCGCTCTGGTCATCGATGCGCACCGCGTCGTCGATGGGCGCCCCCTCCAGGTTGGCGGTGACCCGGCTGTTGCCGATCCCTTCGGTGATCGAACGGCCCTCGGCCCTCAGCTCACCCCCGGTGGCCCAGCCGTAGAGGGCGCTGCCGTGGGGGTCGGCCAGAACGCATCGGACGGCTTCGGAGCGCTCCTTCAGGAACAGGGCCACACCGGCGTAGGTGCCGCCGGTGCCAGTGGCCGACACCCAGGCATCGATGCGGCCGCCGGTCTGCTCCCAGATCTCGGGGCCGGTGCTGGCGTAGTGGGCGCGGCGGTTGGCCAGGTTGTCGAACTGATTGGCCCAGATGGCGCCAGGGGTTTCCGCAGCGATGCGACCGGAGAGCTTCACGTAGTTGGCCGGGTCCCGGTAGGGCACCGCCGGCACCGTGCGCACCTCGGCCCCGAGGCTGCGCAGCAGACCGATCTTCTCGGCTGACTGGGTGTCGGGGATGACGATCAGGGCGGTGTAGCCGCGGGCATTGCAGAGATGGGTGAGGCCGATGCCGGTGTTGCCCGCCGTTCCCTCCACCACGGTGCCGCCGGGCTCGAGAGCCCCGGACTGCTCGGCCTCCAGCAGGATCCCGAGGGCGGCGCGGTCCTTGACGGAGCCCCCGGGATTCATGAATTCCGCCTTGCCCAGGATCTCGCAGCCGGTGAGGTCGCTGAGGGCTTTGAGGCGGATCAGCGGAGTGCCCCCGACGGCTCCGACGAATCCCTCGGTGATCCCGGCCCGGCCGATCCTGCCCTGGGTGATCCATGCCTGGCTGCTGCCCATGAAGCCGGCCTTGCGCGGTGGAAGGAGGTGCCGCCGATCGTAGGTGCGTCAGCCGCAGCCATCGCTCCCCCCTAGGCTCGCCCCAGCGATCCGCTCCGACCATGCCATCCGCAGCTCCGAGCGCGGCACTGCTGGAGCGGCTGGGGGCCACCCGTCTACGCAGCGAAGACCTGGTCGCCGGCCTCGAAGCGGAGGATCTCTGCCTGCAGGGCATGGCCGACGCCAGTCCGCCCAAATGGCACCTGGGCCACACCACCTGGTTCTTCGAAACCTTTGTGCTCCGGCCCCACCTCCCGGGCTACGAACCGGCCGACAGCCGCTGGGGCTACCTGTTCAACTCCTATTACGACGCCGTCGGCCAGCGCCATCCCCGACCCGAGCGGGGGCTGCTGAGCCGCCCTCCGATCCGCGAGGTGCTGGCCTGGCGGCACCGGGTGGACACCGCACTCGAGGCGCTGTTCGAACGGCTGAACCGGCCATCGGCTTCCCCGGCGGCACCGCTGCTGGACCTGATCGAACTGGGGCTGCAGCACGAGCAGCAGCATCAGGAGCTGCTGCTGATGGATCTGCTCGATGGCTTCAGCCGCAATCCGCTGGAGCCGTCCTGTCCCGTCGCCGCCGGCCATGCCGCCGGTGCGGCCGGAGCTCCGCCGCCGCTGCGCTGGCTGGAGGGGCCCGACGGCCTGGTGGAGATCGGTCACCCCGGTGCTCGGCCCGGCCCCCCCGGCGATCGTGACGGAGCCGCCGCCGGGGGCTTTCATTTCGACAACGAGGCCCCCCGCCATCGCCACTGGCTGGAGCCCTACGCGATCGCCAGCCGCCTGGTGCGCAACCACGAGTACGGCGCCTTTGTGGCCGATGGGGGCTACCGACGGCCCGAACTCTGGATGAGCGAGGGCTGGGCCCACTGCCAGCAGCAGGGCTGGCAGGCCCCGCGCTACTGGCGGGGGAGCGGAGCGGCCAGCGGCTGGGCCTGGGAGTTCAGCCTGGCGGGCCGCCGGCCGCTGCAGCCGGAGGCGCCGGTGCGTCACGTCAGCTGGTTCGAGGCTGACGCCTACGCCCGCTGGGCCGGGGCGCGGCTGCCGCTGGAGGCCGAATGGGAAGCGGCCGTGGTGGCCCCTGGATCCCAGCTCGACGAAGTGGACGGTGTCCTGTGGCAGTGGACCTCCAGTCCCTATCGCCCCTACCCCGGCTACCGGCCAGCCGCGGGCGCGGTGGGCGAGTACAACGGAAAATTCATGAGTTCCCAGATGGTGCTGCGGGGCGGCAGCCGACTGACCCCTCCGGGCCACAGCCGGGCCACCTATCGGAACTTCTTTCCGCCAGGGGCCCGCTGGATGGCCAGCGGGATCCGGCTCGCCGGCGATCGCCGATGACCCGCCGGACCACCGCCACCGCGCCCGTCACCGTGATGGATCTGCACCCCGCTCCGGCCGACATGGAGCGGCTGGTGATCGAGGGTCTCAGCCGCCGGCCCCGCCAGTTGCCGGCCTGGTTCCTCTACGACGCCGAGGGGTCACGTCTGTTCGATGCCATCTGCGAGCAGCCCGAGTACAGCCTGACGCGCACCGAGACCGCCCTGCTGCGGCAGGAGGCCCAGGCGATGGCGGCCGCCCTGGGACCCGGGGTTCTGATCGAATTCGGGGCCGGCAGCGCCCGCAAGGTCTCACCGTTGCTGGAGGCCCTTGCTCCCCCCGCCTACGTGGCGCTGGACATCAGCGCCGACCATCTGGAGCGGGCCTGCCGCGCCCTGCAGCACCGCCATCCGGCCGTGCCCGTGCTGGGCATCTGCTGTGACTACAGCCAGCTGGAGGAGCTCCCCCCCCATCCGCTGCTGCGGGACCAGCGGCGGCTGGGCTTCTATCCGGGGAGTTCCCTGGGCAATTTCGAGCCCGCCGAAGCGATCGCCCTGCTCCGTCAGTTCGTCCGGCTGCTGGGCGCGGACGGCCGGCTGCTGATCGGCATCGACCAGCCGCGGACAGCGGCACGGCTGGAGGCGGCCTACGACGATCGGGCTGGCCTCTCCTCAGCCTTCGCCCACAACCTGCTGGTGCGCCTCAACCGCGATCTGGCCGGCAGCTTCGCGCCCGGGTGCTTCCGCTACGAGGCCCGCTGGGAACCGGAGCGGAGCCGGATCGCCATGGCGCTGCGGAGCCGCATCGACCAGGAGGTGACCCTCGCCGGCCGCCGCTGGCGGTTCGCGGCCGGCGAAGCGCTGATCACCGAATACAGCTACAAGTACGGCCCCGCAGCCTTGGAGGCCCTGGCCGCGGCGGCGGGCTGGCGGGCCCGCTGTCGCTGGAGTGATCCCGCCGGGGAGTTCAGCCTGCATCTGCTCGAGCCGGCGGCCGCCACCGGGCCTGGCCCGGCACCCACTCCCGCAGGCAGACTTGCGGAGTGCACCGAGGCGGGTTCATGAGCAGGGAGGAACAGCGCCAGGCGATGCGCCAGGTCCGCGAGGGCCTGATCGCCCGGCTCGAGGGGCTCTACCGCGAGGCGTTCGACCAGATCAGCCGTGAGGATCTGGGCGAGGGGGCCGTCGCCCGGCTCACCCAGCTGCTGCTGCGCTCGCGGGAGGCGGCGATCACGCCCCTGGAGGAGGAGATCGAAGCTCCCCTGATCACCCGGGCTCCGGAGTGAACGCCAGCGTGGGACGGCGATGAGCGACCACTGGTTCGAGACCCTCGAGGCCCAGCTGGAGCAGCAGCTCGAGGCGTTTCTGGGCAGCCATCCCGAGCAGCAGGAGCTGCTGGAGCGGGAGGAGATGCTGGAGCGGGACCGGCGCCTGCGACGGCTCCTGTCCCAGCTTCAACAGCAGGCGGAGCAGCTGCGCCAGTCCCTGCTGGAGCTGGCCGGGGAGATCACCCAATGGCAGGAGCGGGTGCGACGGGCCAGGGCGGCCGGTGCCGCAGAGCTGGCCCGCCGGGCCGAGGGCCATCTGGGTCAGCTGATGGGCCATGGCCGCGATCGCTGGCAGGCCCTGAGCGAGCTGGGCGTGGAAGTGCACCGGGTCGAGCAGGAACTGGCCGCGCTGCAGCAGCGGCACAAGCGCTCCAGCGTCAGCGCCACCCCGCCGGCGGCGGAGCGCACCCCGGCCGGGACCGACGACCTGGAGGCAGCCTGGGACGCCTTCGAAACCCGGCAGGAGCTCGAGCAACTGCGCCGTCGCGGCCCCTCCGGCCCCGGGACCTGAGGGGAGACGGCGGGGATGGGGTTTCTGCTCTCCAAACTGTTGCCCCAGCTGCTCTATCCCCTCGGCCTGGGTCTGCTGCTGGTGCTGGGGGCCGGCCTGGGACGAGGGCGGCGCGGGTCCGCCTGGCTGGGGGGCGGCGGTCTGGCCCTGCTCTGGCTGTGCTCCCTGCCCCTGACCGCCCAGGAACTCGTCTGGGGCCTGGAGGAGCGCAGCGCCGCCCTCACCCCGGCGGTGCTTCCCGAGGGGGACGCGATCGTCGTGCTGGGGGGAGGCCTGCGGGCCGCTCTCCCCCCCCGAACCGGGGTCGAGGTGAATGAAGCCGGAGACCGGCTGCTCACCGGCCTGCGGCTGCTGCGGGCGGAGCGGGCCCCGCTGCTGCTGCTCAGCGGTGGCACCGTCAGTTTCACCGGCCAGGACCCAGCCCCGCCCGAGGCCCGGAGCGCCCGCCGGCTGGCCCTGGAACTGGGCGTGCCGGCGGAGCGCATCCTGCTCAGCGAGCGGGCCCGCACCACCGCCGAAGAGGCCCGGGACCTGGCCAGGCTCGGCGGGGAACGGGGTTGGCGCTCCGTGTTGCTGGTGACCAGCGCCCTGCACATGCCCCGGGCACTGGCCACCATGCGCCGGGGCACCAGCCTGACGGTGGTGCCGGTGGCCACCGACTATCTCCTGCCGGCACGGGGCAGCCTGGGAACGCCGACGCCGGGTTCGGTGCTGCTCGCGCTGCTGCCCGACGCGGGCTCCCTGCTGCTGAGCACCCTGGCGATCAAGGAGCACCTGGGGCTGCTGGTCTACCGGTTGAAGGGATGGAGCTGAACGGTCGGGCAGCTCCGGCTCCCCTACTTCTTCGGCACGGGGGGAACCAGGCTCACTCCCTCCGGCGGCGGAGTGGGATCGGGATCGGCGATCAGCATGTGCTGCAGCACGATCTCGGGCCGTTCACTATCGCGCCAGCGGATTCGATAGGCGGGCATCTTGGTACCGCGACTGGTGGTCTGCTCCACCGGCTCCATCACCCAGCCGCGACGGGATCGACCCTGGGGATTGCGCTTGACCACCGCATCCGCGTGTTTGAAGCGGAAACCGACGCGCTCACCGCTCATGGGCTCGGGGACAGGGTCAACGGAACACCATTATCCCACTGCGCCGGCACCACCCCCCGCCAGCCCTGATTCAGGCCGGAGCAAGGGGAACGCGATCACATCGCGGATGCTGGGGCTGTCCGTGAGCAGCATGGCCAGCCGGTCGATGCCGATGCCCAGGCCACCGGTGGGGGGCATGCCCACCTCGAGGGCGTGGATGAAGTCCTCATCCACGCCCTGGGCCTCCAGGTCGCCGGCGGCCCGGCGCTCCTGCTGGGCCTCCAGACGGCGTCGCTGGTCGAGGGGATCGATCAGTTCGCTGAAGGCGTTCGCCGTTTCGCGGCCGGCGATGAACAGCTCGAAGCGCTCCACCAGCCCCGGTTTGCTCCGGTGGGCGCGGGCGAGCGGCGAGATCTCCACCGGGTAATCCAGCACGAAGGTGGGTTGGATCAGGGTCGCCTCCACCGCCTGCTCGAAGGCTTCGTTCAGCAGGCGCCCGACGCTGTCGGCCGTCGCCGGCACCTCCAGGCCCGCCCCAGCCATCGCCGTCACCGCGGCCCCCCGGTCGGCGAAGCTGTGGAAGTCGAGACCGGTGGCCGCTTCCACCAGCTCATGCATCGTGGCCCTCCGCCAGGGGGGGGTCAGGTCCACGGCCTGCCCCTGGTAGCTGAGGGTGGTGCTCCCGCACACCTCCCGGCTGACCGCGGCGATCAGTTGCTCGGTGAGCGCCATCATGTCGGTGTAATCGGCAAAGGCCTGGTAGATCTCCACCATCGTGAATTCTGGGTTGTGGCGGGTGCTCACCCCCTCGTTGCGAAAGATCCGGCCCAGCTCGTAGACCCGCTCGAAGCCCCCCACCACCAGCCGTTTGAGGTGGAGCTCGGTGGCAATCCTCAGATAGAGGGGCAGATCGAGGGCGTTGTGGTGGGTGGTGAAGGGCCGGGCATCGGCACCGCCCGCCTCGGCCGTGAGCACCGGGGTCTCGATCTCGAGGAAACCCCGCTCATCCAGCCAGCGGCGGATGCCGCTCACCAGCCGGGCCCGGCGGCGGAAGGTTTCCCGGGTGCCGGGGGAAACCACCAGATCCAGGTACCGCTGGCGGTAGCGCTTCTCCACGTCGGCCAGGCCGTGCCACTTGTCGGGCAGGGGCTGGAGCGCCTTAGTCAGCATGCACCAGTCGGTCACCTTGACCGAGAGCTCGCCCCGATCGGTGCGCCGCAGGCTGCCGTGGACGCCGATCCAGTCGCCCGCATCGACGAGGGTGGTCAGCTGAGCGAAGGCCTCGGGCCGGTCGGGGTTGGCGGCTGCCAAGGTGGCCTTGTCGAGGTAGAGCTGGATCGAGCCGGTGGTGTCCACCAGGGTGAAGAAGGCCAGCTTGCCCATCACCCGCCTGGTCATCACCCGGCCGGCCACCGCCACGAACTCATCGCGCTCGGCGCCGCTGGGCAGGTCGGCGTGGTCGCGCTGGAGGGCGTCGGTGCGGTGGGTGGGATCGAAGCGCAGCGCGTAGGGACCCTGACCCAGCTCCCTGAGGGCCTCGGCCTTGTCCAGGCGGGCCTGCTCCAGGCGGTTGGCACGGGTCTCCGACACGGTGGGCCTGGGGGCGGAACGCCCCATCCTGCAGGAGCGGGGGTCAGCAAGCCGGTTCGCCCGTCCGGGCCTCAGGCCGAGGCGACACCCACCGCTTCGGCGAGCCGCTGGGAGGCATAGCCGGTGCCGCGGACCGTGAGGATCAGCTCGGGATTGCGCGGATCGGGCTCGAGCTTCCCCCGCAGCCGGGCCACATAGACATCCACAACGCGCAGATCGGCGGCGCGGCGCGGCGGGTAACCCCAGAGCTGCTCGAGGATCTCGGCGCGGGGCACCACCCGGCCCGGATCGCGGAAGAGCAGCTCGAGCAGGCTGAACTCGGTGTAGGTGAGGCCGATGCGTTCACCCTCCCGGGTGACCTGGCGTCGGTTGGTGTCCACCACCAGATCCCCGACCCGCATCACCCCCTGGCCGACGGGCACATCCCGCGGTTCCGCGCTGGCGGAGCCCCGACCCACCCGCCGGAGGATCGTGGCGATCCGGGCCTCCAGTTCCTTGGGACTGAAGGGTTTGGGCAGGTAATCATCGGCGCCGAGATCCAGCCCCGCCACACGCTCGGCGATGGCATCGAGGGCTGAAAGAAAGATGATCGGAACGCAGGACTCGGCCCGCAGGCGCCGGCAGACCGCGAAACCGTCGAGCTTGGGCATCATCACGTCGAGCACGACCAGGTCGGGCTGCTCCCGGTGGAACAGGGTCAGAGCCTCTTCACCGTCCTCGGCGCAGATGACCCGGTAGCCCGCCAGCTGGAGGCGCATCACCAGAACACGCCGGACGGCCGCTTCATCGTCAACGACGAGGAGCGTGGGCAGAGGGTCAACGGACCGATCCTGGGAAGCATCGCCCTGACTTGGCCGGGGCTGCTCGTCCATGGGCATCGGATCCGCTCTCATGAAGAAACGCAACCCTACCCCTCAGGCCGAACCCATCGCGGCCAACACCCAGGTCCCGTCTGGGGATTCGGCCAAGACTTAATCATTTGTTCCGCCCCTCGGCTTCCATCACGCCCCCCCGGTGACTCAGGGCCAGCGGGCCTCGGCATAACGGTTCCAGTCCTGCTCGGCGGCCGCCAGGGCCTGATCGCTCTCGATCTGGCCGAGCATGGCCCGCTGCAGCTGGCGATAGAGGATCGCCTGCAGGCGTTTCACCCCTGGGCTGGCCGGAACGAGCACGCGTGCCCGGGAGAGGGTTTCCAGCGACAGGAGCCGGGCCTGCTGCACCAGGGCGTCCTGGGGGTCGTCCGACTCCGGCCGCCGCAGCCGGGTCTCGAGCTCTCCCAGGGACAGCCGGGCCGAGGGCAGCACCCGGGCCTGCTCGGCAAAGCGTGTCTGGTTGGCGGCATCGGTGAGGAAGAGCGCAAAGCTCACCGCTTCCTTGGGCATGGCGCTCTGGCGCGGGACGGCCAGGTTCATCACCGCCACGTTGGCGGCCCCGTCAGCGCCGGTGAGCGGGGGATGGGGACGGGTGGCGGCGGCGATGCCGGGGGCGTTAGTGCGGATGCTGCGCAGGAACTCGGCTCCGCTGGCGAGCAAGGCCAGTTCACCGCTCTGGTAAAGCTCCACGGCGCGTCGGTAGCCCTGGCTCACCACCTCCCGTGGCAGCAGGCCCCGGCGGTAGAGATCGGTCCAGAAGGCGAAGGCCCGGCGGCCGGCCGGGCTGTTGAAGGCGGCCCGCTGGCGCCCGTCCTGGAGGGTTACCCCCATCTGGACCATGGACTCCAGCAGCTCGGCGGAATCATCCGGAACCACGGTCACAAACAGGGCATAGCGACCGGTGCGGCGCTTCACCGTTTCCGCGAACGCCGGCACCTCCTCCCAGCGGCGGGGGGGCGCCAGGAGGCCGGCCTGGCGGATCAGTTCGCCATTGGCCAGGGTGATCCGGGCCGTGAGGTACCAGGGGATCGCGATCTGGCCCTTGGGCCCGCTCAGGCGGCTGGCCTCCCAGATCAGCGGGAGATAGGTGTCCGCCGCCCCGGCGGGCAGCAGCGGATCGAGGTCGAGCAGTCCCCCCTTGCTGGCCAGATTGGCCGCGAACAGCGGGTTGAGGTTGACCACATCCGGCGCCGTGCGCGCGAAGACCGCCGCCAGCAGCTTGCGCTCCACCGAGCCCCAGGGGATGTCGGTCCAGCGCACGGAGACGCCCGGGTTGCGCCGTTCCCAGGCGGCGATCACCCCGCCCATGTACTCGTTGAACTTGGGCGCCAGCTCCAGGGTCCAGACCTGCAGCTCCCGCTTCGAGCGGGGCGGCACGCACCCCGCCAGCAACGCCGCCGCCGCCGCGGCGCCCCCCAACAGGGTCCGGCGGCTCAGGCGCGGCCCCGCCCCGCCCGCCGGACGGCGGCGCGGCGATGGGGCATCGGAGTGCCGGGTCATCGGATCAGCCCCTCGCTGTGGAGCCGCGCTGGCGCCAGAGCAGCAGCAGCAGCGAACAGATCATCGGTGCCAGCAGGCCGGTCAGCAGGGTCTGGGCCAGCAGGGTGTGCAGGCTGATGGCGGAGGGCAGCGCGGAGAACAGGGTGGTTCCCAGACGCTGCAGCAACAGACTTGCCCCCAGCACGGCCGTGCCGATCAGGGCCAGCAGTCCGAGGCTGAAGCTGCGCTCGATTGGCGGACCCCGCCGGGCCAGCCGGCCCCACCACCAGCCCAGCAGGACGAGGGCCGGCACCTGGCTGGCGCCGCCGAGGGTCAGGCCATCGAGGAGCAGGCCTAGGGCCAGCCCGGCCACGGCTCCGGAGAGGGGGCCGTCCACCAGGGCCCAGGGCAGCAACCAGAGCACCGCCCAGCTGGGGGACACCCCGGCGATCCGCAGGAACGGCGGGGCCGCCAGCCCCAGCAGCGGGACCAGCAGGGCACTGGCCACGAACCAGGGGTGGCGATGCAGACTCCCCATCGCTCAGGATCCGGCCGGCCGCGTGGTCAGCACCTGAACCCAGTCGACCGAGCCCACCGGCGCGCTGAGCTGCACGACCGCAACCGTGGCGGGAACGGCTTTGCCGTCAACCGACTGGATCACCCCCACGCTGAGACCCGGGGGGACCAGGGTGCTGGCCGGAGAGGTAACCACCACATCGCCCGGGCGCACCTGGGGGTCCTGCTCCAGGAAGCGCAGTTCAGGGCGGCTGCTGCCCGTGCCGGTGAGCAGTCCGTGGCGCTGGGTGCGTCCCACCCAGACCCCCACCCGGCTGGAGGTGTCGGTGAGCAGGGCCACCCGGGCCGTGGTGGGCGTGACGCTGGAGACCCGGCCGATCAACCCGCCTGGAGCCACCACCGCATCCCCGCTCCGGATCCCCTGCAGCCGTCCCGCTCCCAGCTCGAGCTGCTGCCACCAGCCCCCCGGCTCCCGCGAGATCACCGGGGCCGTCACCTGGTCCGGGCTGGTCCGCTGCAGATCCAGCAGGGTGCGCAGACGCCGGTTGTCCAGCTCCAGCTGGGTCAGCCGTGACTGCCGGTCCAGCCGGTCTGCCGACTCCAGCCATTCCCGCTGGGCGGTGCCCGGCCAGAAGGGTCGGCTCAGCAGGGCGTAGGCATCGGTGAGCACCGCCCCCTTGCTGAGCCGGACACCCACCAGGACCAGCAGCAGCAGCGCCCAGGGCCACGACTGGCTGACCAGCCGCAGCCCCGGGACGCGGGAGAGGCGTCCGAACGGCATCGGCTCAGGAGGTCATGCGGGAGAAGTCCGGCGTGTCGAGCACCCGCTCCAGACGTTTGTAATCCTCCAGGACCTGACCGCAGCCGTTCACCACGCAGAGCAGTGGATCCTGGGCCACGTGGGTGAGGATGCCGGTTTCATGGCTGATCAGTTCGCTGATCCCCCGCACCAGCGCCCCGCCTCCGGCAAGCATGATGCCGCGGTCGACGATGTCGGCCGCCAGCTCGGGGGGAGTGCGCTCCAGGGTGCGCTTGACGGCTTCCACGATCACGTTGAGCGGTTCAGCCATGGCCTCGCGGATGTCGCCGGCGCGCACGTTGATGGTGCGGGGCAGGCCGGAGAGCAGGTGCAGCCCCCGCACGTCCATGGACGATTCGTCGTGGAGGTCGTCGGGGAAGGCCGAACCGATCCGGATCTTGATGTCCTCGGCGGTGCGCTCCCCCACCACCAGGTTGTGCACCTTCTTCAGATAGACACCGATCGCCTCGCTGATCTCGTCGCCGGCCACCCGCACCGACTCGCTCAGCACAGTGCCACCGAGGCTGAGCACCGCCACCTCGGTGGTGCCGCCGCCGATGTCGACGATCATGGTGCCCACCGGATCGGTGACCGGCAGGCCGGCCCCGATGGCCGCCGCCACCGGCTCATCAATCAGATGCACTTCCCTCGCGCCCGCCAGGCCGGCCTCACGCACGGCCCGGCGCTCCACGCCGGTGACCCCGCTGGGGATGCCGATCACCAGGCGGGGAGCCACGATGCCCCGACCTTCATTGCCCTTCTGGATGAAGGACTTGATCATCATCTCGGCGGCATCGAAATCCGCGATCACGCCATCACGCAAGGGACGCACGGCCCGGATGTTGCCGGGGGTTCGGCCGAGCATCAGCTTGGCCTCGTCCCCCACCGCCAGGGGCACACCTTTCTCGAGATCCAGGGCCACCACGGAGGGTTCCTGCAGCACGATCCCCTTACCGGACACATACATCAGGGTGTTGGCCGTTCCCAGATCGATGCCGATGTCACGGGAGAGCTGGAAACGTCGGAAAAACACAGGACAGCCACGGAGCGGCGCGAATCATAGGTGGGGCCACCTGGCCGGCCCCGAGGCGTCACCGGACCGGGAGCTGATACAGCCGGGTCAGAGGGTGGAACCTCCAGGGAGAAGCGCCGCGAACCGGTGGCGCAACATGGCTCCAACCAACCCCGAACCCAACCAGAGGAGAACCCAGATGGGTGTGAATTCCGTGACCCTCGTCGGCCGTGCCGGCCGTGACCCCGAAGTGCGCTACTTCGAATCCGGCACCATGGTCGCCAACCTGACCCTGGCGGTGAACCGCCGCAGCCGGGACGACGAACCCGACTGGTTCAATCTCGAGATCTGGGGCAAGCAGGCCCAGGTCGCGGCCGATTACGTCCGCAAGGGTTCCTTGCTGGGCATCATCGGCTCCTTCAAACTGGATCGCTGGAC
This sequence comes from Cryptocyanus atlanticus LEGE 06306, assembly GCF_056633155.1. Taxonomy (NCBI): domain Bacteria; kingdom Bacillati; phylum Cyanobacteriota; class Cyanophyceae; order Synechococcales; family Prochlorococcaceae; genus Cryptocyanus; species Cryptocyanus atlanticus. Next base: position 5,495 of record NZ_JBSJOZ010000016.1, on the reverse strand, counting down.
CGATCGCAACTCCGGCGAGGAACGCACCAAGCCGGTGGTCCGGGTCGACCGCCTGGAACTGCTGGGCTCCAAGCGGGATGCCGAGCAGAGCGGCTACGGCGACGGCGGTGGAGAGGGCGGCTTCGGCGGCGGCGCCTATGGCGGCGGTGAGCCCAGCAGCGAGGAGGTGCCGTTCTGAACCGCAGCGGGACCCGCTTGAGCGGGCTCCCGGCCTGAGCGGGCTCCGTTCAGGGGTTGCCCCTGTCAGTGGCTGCTCTGCCGTTGCTTCCAGACGCGCAGGGCCAGCCAGAGTCCGAAGCCCAGCACGACCACCACCAGCAGCACCTTGATCACCCGGGCCACCGGATCGATCCAGAGCTCCACGCTGTTGTAGCCCTCCCCCAGGAGCAGACCGGCCACGGTGAGCAGCAGGGTCCAGATCAGGCTGCCGGCGGTCGTCCAGATCAGGAAGGGAACCATCGGCATCATCTCGATGCCGGCAGGCACCGAGATCAGGGTGCGGATGCCAGGCACCAGCCGACCCCAGAACACCAGGGCAGTGCCATGGCGGCTGAACCACTCACGGCTGCGGTGCAACTCCTGGGGGCGGATGCCGATCCACCGGCCATGGCGCTCCAGCCAGTGCTCGATGCGTTCCTCGTTCACCAGGCGCCCGACCCCGTACCAGGGCAGGGCACCGAGCACGGTGCCAAGCAGACCGGCCAGCACTACCGGCACCAGGGACAGCTTGCCCTGATGCACGAAGAAGCCGCCCAGCGGCATGATCAGTTCGGATGGGATCGGCGGGAACAGGTTCTCGAGGAACATCGCCGCGAAGATCGCCCCGTAGCCGGCCACCGGATTGGACTCCACAGCGGCTCCGATCATCTCGGGCAGCTGTTGCACCAGTTCAATGGCCATCCCGATCGATCCCTGACGGGGCAAGTCTTCCACGCCGGACGGCGGTCTGGGGCTGTCGTCCCGGAGCCGCCACTGGACCGAGTGCCTCAGCCATCGGCCTGGGGGTCGGCTCGAGCCCTGAACCCGGGCTCAGTAACGGTAGTGATCGGGCTTGTAGGGACCCTCCACCGGCACGGCGATGTAGGCGGCCTGCTCGGCGGTCAGTTCGGTGAGCCGGGCGCCGATCCTGCCGAGGTGGAGGCGCGCGACCATCTCGTCGAGGTGCTTGGGCAGCACATGCACCTGTTTGCCGTACTGGTGGCCCTTGGTGAACAGCTCGATCTGGGCCAGCACCTGGTTGGTGAAGGAGTTGCTCATCACGAAGCTGGGGTGGCCGGTGCCACAGCCCAGGTTCACCAGCCGCCCTTCCGCCAGAAGGATGATGCGGTGGCCGCTGGGAAGCGTGATGTGATCCACCTGGGGCTTGATCGGTTCCCAGGGGTACGCCTTCAGCGACGCCACATCGATCTCGTTGTCAAAGTGGCCGATGTTGCAGACGATCGCCTGATCCTTCATGGCGAGCAGGTGCTCATGGCGGATCACCCGGAAGTTGCCGGTGGCGGTCACGAAGATGTCCACATCGGCCACCACGTCGTCGAGGCGCACCACCCGGTAGCCCTCCATGGCGGCCTGCAGAGCGCAGATCGGATCGATCTCGGCGATCATCACCGTGGCACCGAGGCCTCTCAGCGACTGGGCCGAGCCCTTGCCGACATCCCCATAGCCCATCACCAGGGCCACCTTGCCGGCCACCATCACATCGGTGGCACGCTTGATGCCGTCCACCAGGGATTCGCGGCAGCCGTAGAGATTGTCGAACTTCGCCTTGGTGACCGAATCGTTGACGTTAATGGCCGGGAAGGGCAGCTCTCCAGCCTTCTGCATCTGATAGAGCCGTGCCACACCCGTGGTGGTTTCCTCGGTGACCCCCTGGATGGAGCCATGAATGCGGGAGTAGAAGCCGGGATCGCTGGCGAGCTTGGCTCGGATCGAGCGGAACAGGGCCGTCTCTTCCTCGTTGGAGGGATGATCAAGCACCGAAGGATCCCGTTCAGCCCGGGTGCCCAGCACCACGAGCCCGGTGGCGTCGCCACCATCGTCGAGAATCATGTTGGGAGTGCCACCGTCGCCCCACTCCAGGATGCGGTGGGTGAAGGCCCAGTACTCATCGAGGCTCTCGCCCTTGAAGGCGAACACCGGCACGCCGGCGGCGGCGATGGCGGCGGCGGCGTGATCCTGGGTGGAGAAGATATTGCAGGACGCCCAGCGGACCTCGGCGCCCAGAGCCACCAGCGTTTCGATCAGAACGGCGGTCTGGATGGTCATGTGGAGGCTGCCGGCGATGCGGGCTCCCCTGAGCGGCTGCTCGGCGCCATGGCGGCGCCGCAGCTCCATCAGGCCGGGCATCTCGGTTTCAGCGATGGCCATCTCCTTGCGCCCCCAGTCGGCCAGGGAGCGATCGGCAATCACATAGGAAGGGTTCGTCAGCTCGGGCGCGTCGGAGCGAGCGGAAACAACGGAGGGGGGCGCAGCCACCATGGGAAGGAAACTCCCTTCAGGGAGTGACGATGGGTTGAATGGGGTCGGAAATATCTGCGGAGACGCCGAGGCTTCGGGCTCGCTTAAAGGCAATCTACAGGGGCAGGATGAACGGGGGTGGACGCGAAGCGCCGGACCAGCTCAGTCGCCATGTGCTGGCCGACGCTGAGGCGACCCGGCGGCTGGGTGAGGAGCTGGCGGGGCTGATGCAGGTCCGGGGGGGCCAGCTCTTGCTGCTGTCGGGGGATCTGGGGGCCGGCAAGACCTGCCTGGTCCAGGGTCTGGCCCGGGGCCTCGGGATCGGGGAGCCGATCACCAGCCCCACCTTCGCCCTGGCCCAGCACTACAGCGGGCGGCGAGGCGGACGCCCCACCCATCTGGTCCACCTGGATCTCTACCGACTGGACCAGGCGCCGTCCGCCGATGAGCTGTTCGCCCAGGAGGAGGAAGAGGCCGCAGCGCTCGGCGCGGTGCTGGCGGTGGAATGGCCCTGCCGCCTCCGTGTCCCGCCGGCTCCCGCCTGGAGGCTGGAGCTGCTCCCCGCCGGCACCGGCCGGCTCGCCCTGCTTCAGCGGCCCGAGCCCTGAGCGGGCTCGCCGGCCCTGCTCAGGAAGGTCAGAACCCGGGCATCCTCAGGCTGGGGATCGATCGCGCCAGCGCCCTGGCACACCAGCGCGCCACAGGCGCTGGCATAGGCCAGGGCCGCCTCCACCCGCTGCGGGGAGGCGTTCTGGAGCAGCTCGGGCTCCCGGCAGAGCCGGTGCAGCAATCCGGCCAGGAAGGCGTCACCGGCCCCGGTGCTGTCCACCACCGTCACAGGGAAGGCCGCCCGGCTGCCGCCCTGGCCCCCCAGCCACCAGGAGCACAGCCCGCCCCCGTCGGTGACCACCACGGCGGGTCCCTGGGGCAGGGACCGGCTGATCGCCGCGGGATCCCTGCAGCCGGCGATCCAGTCGGCCTCCTCGGCGGCGAGCTTGAGCAGGGCCGCCCGGCCCAGCAACGGCCGGATCCGCTCCAGCGCCGCCTCCGGTGTCAGGTTCCAGAAGGTGGGCCGCCAGTTCACATCCAGCGCCAGCGGAACGCCCCGGGCGCTGGCGGCGTCCACCGTCCGCCACAGGGCGGCGGCGGACGCGGGGCTGGCCAGGGGCAGGGTGCCCGCCAGCAGCCAGCGGGCCTCCTCCAGCAGCGGCGTCAGGGCCGGCGCCAGGACGTCGGCCTCGATCGCCTGATCGGCGAAGCCTTCCCCGGCCTCGCCGGCGAAGCCGCCGAAGCTGCGATCGCCTCCGGCATCCCGGCGGACCAGCACGGTGCGGCTGGGCCGCCGCGGATCGCGCTGCAGGGCGCTGGTGTCCACCCCCCGCCGGCGAAGGAGGGCGGTGAAGGCGGCGCCGATGGCATCCTCCCCGAGCCGGCCGAGCAGGGCCGAAGGGGTGCCGAGCCGGGCCAGGGCACAGGCCACGTTGGTCGGAGCTCCCCCGAGGTGGTCCTCGATCGGCTGGTCGATGGCGGGGTCACCGCCGGGGGGACCGAGCCGGTCGATGAGGGCTTCACCGAAACACAGCACCCACGGAGACGTGGCAGGCATTCAGGGCGCGGACCGACTCCTCCCACCATGGCCTGGGCCGAGCGGACGGCCAAGCCGCTCCCGCAGCGCCGCGATGATGCGGGCGTTGGCGGCGGGGAAGGGGTAGGCATCGAGGGCCTCGGGATCCACCCAGCGCACCCGCTGGCTGGCCAGCGGCCGGGGCTGGCCCGATCGCCAGCGACAGAGATGGACGATGAAGCGCAGACGCTTGTGGCTGTACGCGTGCTCGAGGCGGAGCAACTCCTCGCCCACCTCCACCTCGATGGCCAGTTCCTCTCGCAGTTCCCGGGCGATGGTGGCCGTAATCGGCTCCCCGGGCTCCTGCTTGCCCCCCGGGAACTCCCACAGCCCCCCCAGCAGCCCCCCCTCCAGGCGCTGATCGATCAGCACCCGGGAGGAGCCATCGAGCACCACCCCCACACCGATCACCTGCAACGGCGGGGGCTTGGTGGCCTCTTTCACGGGGTAGGCGCCAGGATCGCCGGAAGCGTAGGCAGCGCAGTGCGGTGACCAGGGGCAGACCCCGCAGCGGGGCTGGCGCGGAGTGCAGACGGTGGCCCCCAGATCCATCAGGGCCTGGTTGAACGCCCGGGGGCGGCATGGATCGAGCAGCGCTTCACTGAGCTGCCAGAACTGTTGGAGGGCGCGGCCCGGAGGCTGGGGGCAGGCGATCAGACGGGCCAGCACCCGCTTCACGTTGCCGTCGAGGATCGGATGGGGCAGATCGAACGCCGTGGCGAGAATGCTGGCCGCCGTGCTGCGGCCGATGCCCGGCAAGGCCATCCACCCCTCCAGGCTGCGGGGCCAGGGATCGGCTGCAGCCTCGACCCGCAGCAACCGGGCGCCCTCCAGCAGCCGTCGGGCCCGGGAGTAATAGCCCAGCCCCTGCCAGAGCAGCAGCACTTCCTGCTCCCGCGCATCCGCCAGGGCTTCGAGGCGGGGAAACGCCTGCATCCAGCGGTTCCAGTAGGGCAGCACCACCCGGAGCTGGGTCTGCTGGAGCATCACCTCGGCGACCCAGACGGGGAAAGGATCCAATGCCTCCGCCGGAGCCGGACCGGATCCGTCAGGGCGAGAGGCCCAGGGGATGCCCCGACGCCCATGGAGGGACGACCAGGCCAGCAGATCGCGGCGGAGAGCGGGGATCGCCTGGGTCCTGACCTCCACCGGGTTGGGGCCGGGACCCCTCACCGCCGGACCGGGACACGGGACCGCTGGACACACTGCATCGGTGCCGGTCTCAGCTGGCCACGTAATCCTCGACGGACTCACTGAGGCGCCGCAGGCTGGCCAGGCCGTCGCGCTCCAGGTTGCGGATGCGGTCCCGGCTCATCCCCAGGATCCGCCCGATCCCGGTCAGGCTCATCGGCTCCTCGACGTCGATGCCGTAGCGCATCTTCAGCACGCTGCGCTGCACCTCCGGCAGCTGCTC
>NZ_JBSJOZ010000015.1:0-53731 GCF_056633155.1 Cryptocyanus atlanticus LEGE 06306 | reverse complement strand
CCTGGTGGAAAAAGTGGTCGGGATGGAGAGGCGTCAACTTTCCTGGCAGAGGGGGGGGCGACGGGATCGAGGTTGTCGTCGCTGCCGCCCACGTCCTTGCCGCCGAGGTCATCCTCGTCGGTGTCGCTGGGCTCAGGGCCAGTGGCTGGGGCAGCGCTGGCGCCAGCAGGGCCTTGGTTGGGTTGCTGCTGAGGCTGGCTGTAGAGCTGCCACGGGGCAACAGGGGCCAGGGGGGCTGGAGAGGTGCCGCTGCTGGGGCGGCTGGAGTCAGAGAAGAAGGAGGAGAAGGGCATCTCCCATCACGGCTGTGGTGCTGCGAGCGCCCCGTCCGGGCTGCGCTCGCATCTCCTGTTGCCATGGCAGCTGCGATGACGGCAGCTATGCGGAAGGGGCCTGACTGGCACAGGAACGATCTGCCGGAGCCTGTCGCCACCACTGACCAAGAGAAGGTGTCGCTCAAGCAGACACACAGCTATGGCGAGGGCAATGCACCACAGCCCCAGCCAACTGGCCGCGACGCGCGCATGCGCCAGCTGTTGGTTTTTTACGGATCCAGATTAAAGCAAGATGCTGGAGGCCAAGTGCCTCCCGGTCTTCCATAGCCCCTGAGGCCGGCTATCAAGAAGTCCCGCTTCATTCATTCAGCCCGAACTGGCCAAGTAACCGGCCTGCAATCCTTAAGGCAGCCTGTTCGGCACCATGGTCGTGATCTGAGTGCCGAATCTTGCGATCGCTGGAACAGCACAGCCCTGCTGGTGCAGGGATCTGGTGGCGCTGATCACTGTTTGATCACAGCCCGGCAGATGCGCTGGGCTGCCTCCCGCCCGCCGAACAGATTCCGGGCAGCGGGGCCGATCTGCAGGGCACAGAGAGCACCCATCACGTGCACGGCGCTGCCTGGCCAGCGCAGGTCGGAGTCCAGCACGGGCCAGTCGTTGACCAAGTCGATCGGATGCTGCTCCTGTACCTGCCGCAACAGTGGGTGCTGGCTGACGCCCTGGCGGTGCCCTGTGGCGAGCCAGATCCGATCGACATCAAGTCCATGGCCATCCGTGCAGCGCACAGACCAGTGACTGGCGCACCATCGCGCTGAATGCACCTCGCAGTGTTCGTGGAGCTGCAGCGCCCCTGCGCGCTGGGCCAGCCTCAGCTGGGCGGCCGTCTCCGGCGTGATGGAGCCACCGTCGCGGGCCTCCAGCACCTGCCGATGACGCCGCCGCATGCAGGGTTCGGCATGAAAGGCCTTGAGGTATTTGGGCCCAAGCCAGCCCGGATCGGCATCGAAGGGCTTGTGCTTCAGGCTCCGCCGACAGAGCAGATGCACCAGCGCACCCCGCCGCAGCGCGCCCAGGGCCAGATGGGCGCTGGTGAGCCCGCCGCCCACGATCAGGATCCGTTGGCCCTGCAGTGAGTACAGCGACGGGAGATGGATCCTGTCGCTGTGCAGCAGCGCGTCTAGCGGAGGGTCGCCTGCGATCTCCCCGACCCAGGCGGGCATCTGAGGTGTGCCGCTCCCCGTGGCAATCACCAACCGGCAGGCGGCCACGGTGGTGGCATCGCTGAGTGCCAGCTCCATCGGGCCGCCTCCCACCTTGGGAAGCCGGATGCGCTCCACGCTCGCGGCCCGTACGCCCTCAGTCAGCTGGTATTCGCTGATGACCTGGCGGCAGAAGTCCCCGAACAGATCGGTGTGGGGGAGGCCATAGGGGCCCCCCAGCTGACGGCTGCGCTGCCGGGACTGCGCAAACTGCCGCAGGGCATGGGCGTTCGGATGGGGGTGATGGGGTGAGGGGGAGCGCAGCCAGGGAATCTCGTACTGGTCCATCTGCCGGTGCCAGCGGCTCAGCCAGCGGCCGCTGGGGTCAACGATCCGCAGGCGCCGCTGCAGCCGCGGTCGCTTCTGCAGCATGAGACAACTGAGGGTGAGAGCCTGGGGCCCGGCCCCGACAATCACGAGGTCAGCCATGGGCCAACGGCTCGCTCTGCTGGCAGGAACGGCAGAGGCCGTGGATCTCGAAGGTGTGAAACAGGGGCTTGAACCCCTGCAGCAGCACCATGTTCAGGCCGAGGCCACCGGTTCCCACCGGGCAGATCGGCAACGGTTCGCTGTGGCCGCAGCTCACGCAGGTCAGGTGATGGTCATCGCGCTCCAGGGGGGCATAGACGCTCTCCCCATTGGTCAACTTGCGGCAGCGCACCAGACCGGAGCGTTGGAGGAGTCGCAGGTTCCGGTACACGGTGGCCAGGCCATGCCGCTGGGAGCCCTGCCTCAGCCGTTCATGCAGCTCCTGGCCGCTGAGCTCGACATCCGCCTCGCACAGCAGGCTCAGCAAGGCCTGCTGCCGGGGCCCAAGGGTCTGCGGTGCCCGATCGGATGGATGGGCGTAGTGAGCCATGGGCATGGCGCCAGGAGATCAAGCTGCTAGAACGAGAACCATTATTACCCTAGGGGATGCTGTCTCCCTGTCGCTTCCATGGCCTTCTCCAGCCCTGTTCCCGCTGCCGAGCGGCTGCCCGTGACCGTGCTCACCGGTTACCTCGGCGCCGGCAAGACCACCCTGCTGAACCGGATCCTCACCCATGAGCACGGCCTCAAGGTGGCGGTGATCGTGAATGAATTCGGGGAGGTGGGCATCGACAACCAGTTGGTGGTGGATGCCGATGAAGAGATCTTCGAGATGAACAACGGCTGCATCTGCTGCACCGTGCGCGGTGATCTCATCCGGATCATTGGCAACCTGATGAAGCGGCGCGACCGCTTCGATCACCTGGTGATTGAAACCACCGGCCTGGCCGATCCGGCGCCGGTGATCCAGACGTTCTTTGTGGATGAAGACCTGCGCGATGAGCTGCGGCTGGACGCGGTGGTCACGTTGGTAGACCTCAAGCATGTGGAGCAGCACTGGGAGGCCGAGGAAGTGCAGGAGCAGCTGGCCTTTGCCGATGTGCTGGTGCTCAACAAGGCCGATCTGGTGAGCGATGCCGATCGGGCGGCGATCGAGCGGCGGGTGCGCGCCATCAACCCCGTGGCCCGCCTGATCACGAGCGAGAACGCCGATGTGCCGATGCAGGAGCTGCTGGGGGTGGAAGCCTTTGAGCTGGAGCGGGCCCTGAGCCTCGATCCGGGCTTTTTGGTGGACGAGCACGCCCATGAGCACGACGATGCCGTGGGCTCGGTGGCCCTGGTGGAGGAACGGCCGATGGACCTCGAGAAGCTGGGGCGCTGGCTGTCGGATCTGGTGGCCGAGCGCGGCCCTGATCTGTTCCGGATGAAGGGCATCATCCAGCTGCAGGGAGAGGCCCGTCGCTACGTGTTCCAGTCAGTGCACATGCTGCTCGATGGCGATTTCGATCGCCCCTGGAAGCCCGCGGAGCCGCGCCGCACCGAGTTGGTGATCATCGGCCGTGATCTCGATGCCGAGGCCCTGCGAGCCGGCTTCCTGGCCTGTGTCGCCTGAGCTGTCGGTGGCACCCCCGGCCCCGCTGGTGAGCGAACGGCTCTGCGGCGATCTGCAGCAGCCGATCTCGGCGATGGCCTGGTCGGTTGATGGTGAGTTTCTAGCCATCACCAGCACCGGTGGTGAATTGCTGCTGCTCGATTTCCGCGCCGGCTGTGAGGAGCTGCTGCGGGGCGACCATGACAGCAGCCTTGACGTGGTGGGTTTCAGCGAGGACGGCCAGTTCCTGATGGCCGCCGGCCAGGACGGCGAGCTGCTGCTCTGGGAGCTGGGCGGCACAGGCGTGCGGCCGCTGGCCATGGATCCGATCCCGTTGGGCGGCGGCTGGATTGATGCGGCGGCCTGGCAGCCCGGTGGCCTGCTGCTGGCGGTGGCGGCCGGGCGAGAGTTGCGGCTCTGGGATGGGGCCACTCGTCGGTGGCGTGAGCCACCGCTGGAATTGCCTGGCACCATTCAGGCCCTGGCCTGGAGCGCCGATGGGGTGCAGCTGGCTGCCAGCTGCCACGGTGAGCTGGTGCTGTGGCAGCCATGCCTGAGCACGCCGGCCGATCCGCCGCTGCGCAACCCGATCGCCTCGGCCGGCCTGACCCTGGCCTTCTCCGGACCGGGTCATCATCTGGCCTGCGGGATGCTGGATCGCTCCCTGCTGGTGTGGCCGCAGGGCTGCCATGGCCAGCCCTGGCAGTTCAGCGGTTTTCCCGCGAAGGTGCGCCAGCTGGCCTGGAGCGAGCAGTCCGGCCGCCTGGCCCCGCTGCTGGCCAGTGCCGCCGCAGAGGCCGTGATCCTGTGGACACAGGTGAAGCAGGGTGAAAAGGCCTGGCAGCCCGAACCGTCGCTGTGGCACGAAAAACGCGTCAATGCCCTGGCCTTTGCGCCCGGGAGCACCCTGCTGGCCAGTGCCTCCAGCGACGGCACTGTGGCGCTCTGGGATAGTCGCGGGCGCATGTTGCAGCCGCTCGAGGGCCAGGGAAGCGGCTTCAACGCTCTGGCTTGGCGACCGGATGGCCGCCACCTGGCCGCCGGTGATGCCAACGGGCGCTGGTGGCTGTGGCCGGTGGCGGTGCCGCCGCGCGAACGGCAGCACCAGCGCGCAGGGTCCGGCTTCAAGGCTCAGCTATAGAATGAGAACCATTCTTGCCAGGAAGCTTCGGATGCGATTGCCTGCCGGGCTCCAAGCCCTGTTGAAACGGACCGGGGGGCTGATCGGGGTCCTGCTTTTGGCCGCCTGCGGTGCACCCCGCCCGGAGCCCCCTGATGCCACGGCGGGCAAGGCCTTCAAGGTGGTCACCACCTTCCTGCCGATCACCCTGTTCACCCGCGCCGTGGCGGGCGACTGCGCCACGGTCACCGCCCTGATTCCACCGAGCACAGGTCCCCACGACTTCCAGGCCAAGCCAGGAGATCTGGCGGCGCTGCGCCAGGCCCGCGTGCTCGTCAAAAACGGGCTGGAGATGGAGGGCTTTCTGGACAAGCTGGTGGCCTCGGCTGGCAACAGCAAGCTGGCTGTGATTGATTCCAGCCGTGGCATCACCACCATCGACTCGCCAGAAGAAGAAGCGGAACACGGCCATGAGCATGGCTCTGACCATGGCCATGAGCATGGAGAGGACGAGGGCCATGGACATGCCCATGGGGCGGTGAACCCCCACATCTGGCTGGATCCACTGCGGGCCGTGCAGCAGGTGGAAACCATCCGCGACGGGCTGATCAAGGCTGACCCCAGCTGCGCTGAGGGTTACAAGCGCAATGCAGCTGCGTACATCACCCAGCTGCGGCAACTGAACAGCGAGATCGCAGGCAAGCTCAAGCCCTACAGCGGCAAAACCTTCATCGCCTTCCACGATTTCGCCCCATACTTCGCTGATCGCTATGGCCTCAAGGCCGAGTTCCTGGTGGATGTGCCGGAACTGAACCCCAACCCGGCCGATCTGCAGCGGGTGGCGGCTGAGGTGAGGACAACCCAGCTCAAGGCGCTGCTGAGCGAACCGCAGGAAGGCCAGCGCTCGTTCAACACCCTGGCGAAGGATCTTGGGGTCAAGGTCAGTGTGTTTGACCCACTAGAGACCGGCAGTTTGGAATCCTCCAAGGACCCTGGAACCTATCTCCAAGTCATGCGGCGCAACACAGCCGATCTGATCCAGGCCTTTGGAGGTTGAGAGCTGATGGGATCGCCTCCGGTGGCGCAGGTGCAGAACCTGAGCGTTCTGCGCGACGGCCTGCTGGCGGTTGATGGGGTCAGCTTCTCCCTGGCCCCAGAGACCGACACCGCCCTGGTGGGGCCCAACGGCGCAGGCAAGAGCACCCTGGTGGCGGCTTTGCTGGGGCTGTTGCCCAGGTCGGGCGGTTCGGTGCGGATCCTGGGCCAGGAACTCGGTCCTGCCGGAGAGCTTCCACGCTCGGTTCGTTCCCAGATCGCCTACCTGCCCCAGACCCTGGCCTTGCAGGGCCGTTTCCCCCTGACAGTGAGCGAGTTTGTTGGGTTTGGCTTTGATCTGCCGGGCCTGAACCTGGCCTGGCTGGCTGGTGGCAGCCGCGGCCGCCGTCAGGCGATCCAGCAGGCCCTGCAGCGCACGGGCTGCGCCGATCTTGGCGATCGCCTCCTGAGTGAACTCTCCGGTGGCCAGCTCAAGCGGGTGCTGCTGGCGTTCTGTGTGGTGCGTCCCAGGCGTTTGCTGGTGCTGGATGAGGCCCAGGCAGGCCTGGATGTGCCGTCGACCGAGCAGTTCCATCAGCTGCTGCTGGAGCTGCGCCGCCAGGAGGGCTGGACCGTGCTGCAGGTGTCCCACGATCTGGAGATGGTGCGGCGCAGCTGCGATCAGGTGCTCTGCCTCAACCGCCGTCTGCGCTGCAGCGGCAGCCCTGATCACGCCCTCAGCCCCGACCGCTTGCTGGAGCTCTACGGGCCCAACGTGGTGCCCTACCGGCATCAGCACAACCACGCCGGTGCTCAGCGCCCATGACGGACCTGACAGCCATCCGGTCCGTTCTGGCCGAGCCGTTCATGCAGCGGGCCCTGCTCGGTGGCCTGCTCACCGGTGCCCTGGGCGGGCTGCTTGGCAGTTTCGCGGTGTTGCGCCAGCTCTCGTTCTTCAGTGATGCCCTGGGCCATTCCGCCCTGCTGGGCATCAGCCTGGGAATCCTGCTGGGGGTGAATCCCACCCTGGTGCTGATCCCGTTCGCGGTGCTGTTCGCCTTGCTGGTGAACCAGCTGGTGGCCCGCAGCGGTCTGCCGGCAGACGCCCTGCTCAACATCGTGTACTCCACCTCTCTGGCCTTCGCGGTGGTGGCGCTGAGCCTGGTGGAGACCTATCGCGGCGGCATCCAGCAGCTGCTGTTCGGCGACATCCTCGGCATCAGCTGGCACGACCTGGCCGTGATTGCACTGCTGTTGGTGATTGCCACAACCTATCTCGCCTTGAGCCTGCGCGCCCAGGTGCTGCTCACCCTCAACAGCGATCTGGCCGGAGCCTTCGGGGTGGGCGCCAGCCGTCACCGCCTGGCCTTCATCGTGCTGCTGGCGGTGGTGGTCGCGGTGTCGATCAAGGCGGTGGGGGTGCTGCTGATCAGTGCCTTTGTGGTGATTCCGGCCTGCGCCGGGCGGCTGGTCAGCCGCCACTTTCCGGTCTATGCCCTTGTCTCGGCGGGCCTCGGCGGTGGCTGTGCCCTGCTGGGCCTGCTGGGTTCAGGCCTCACCAACCTGCCCTCCGGACCCTGTGTGGTGATCGTGCAATTTGCGGGCTTTCTGCTGGCGCTGGTGGTCAGCCAAACGACCCGTCGCTCTCCAGCAACTGCCGGGCCAGCAGTGCGCCAAATTCCTGGTGGAGACCGAGACGCCCTGGAATCACGCTGAGCTGATCGGCCGCCTCCCAGCCCAGAGCCTCCATCTCTGTCTTGGAGCGTGGTGGGGCCTCGGCAGCCAGCACCACCTGCAGCGGGCATTGCAGCAGGCGCGCCTGCTGCAACCACCAGGCGCGATCGTCTGCTGGATCAAGGCCGCCACTCACGAACGCCACACTGGCGAAGCGTGCCCCGGAGCGCCTGGCCAGCAGCTGCTGTTCGCGGATCCGCGCCGGCGTGAGCAGGGCGGGGGCGACCCACACATGACGCCGCAGCATCAGGCGCAGCACCGGCCGGCTGGTGTTGAGCCGGTAGAGAACCGGTCCGATGAAGGGTGACGCGACAAGCTGCCGCAACCAGCCGAACCGCCGGGAGGGCCAGCCGGTCATCGTCGGCAGAGGGCCGCGCCAGGTGGGGGCCACCAGCACCACCTCCTGCCACAGGCCAGACCATTCCGCCGCCAGCCCCAGGGCCACCGAGGCGCTGTGGCCGACGGCGATCACGGTGGGGCGCTGGCGGGTTGTGGTGCGCAGATAGGAGAGGACGGCCCGCAGTGCCGAGCGCAGCAGGGCGGCGTCATACGTGATCGCGGGGCGTTCGCTGTCGCCGAAACCGGGCCAGTCGAAGCTCACCAGCTGGCGTTGATCACCAACCGCCTCGGCCAATGCTGTCCATTCGCCCCGGCTCGACACCGTGCTCAGTGCGGGCAGCAGCAGCCACAGGGGCGCCCCCTGCGGCCCCCGGCGCTCCAGCACCAAGCGCAGCTGCCGCCCGGCCAGGTCCATCTGCAGGGTCTCCAGCGTTCCCTCCAGCCGCGGTGTCATGCAAACCCCCGTGCCCGCTGCTTGGGTTTGGTGCCAGCAATGAAGAAGTCGAGGCGATCGCTGCCTGGGTCGTAGAGGGTGTAGTGGACGCCAGCGCCGATGCCGATCACCTGACGCTGCGGAACGCTCTGCTGCTGCTGCCGTTGGCCCTCCAGATCCTGCACCTGAGAAGCGATGCCACCGCCGGTGAGCTCAAGCCGGAACTGCTGGCCGCTGCGGGCGGTGAACAGGCGGTTCACATCCATCCGGGTGAGCCGGTCCAGCAGCAACAGCGGCGAGCTGTCTGGACCCAGGTTGTCGCCCACATCGGCAGAGCTGCCATGCAGCAGGGCGCAATCCAGTTCGATGAAGCCGAACTGCAGGGCTGCTAGCCAGGCCAGATGTCCTGGATCAACGGCCTGCTCCAGCGCCTCCACGGCGGCCTGGCCGAACTGCTGACGCAGAGGGTCAGCCTGCCGCTCACCGCGATAGCCGCGTTCGGCGAGCAACTGCTCTTCCCACCAGCCGTAGATGCACTGAGGCGCCAGCTCTCCGCGGCGGGGATCCTGTAGCCGAGCCAGCAGAGCATTGGCATCCCGATCGGGACCAATCAGATCACCCAACACAAACAGGGTGTCGACTCGGCCCAGCTGGCGCAGATCCCGTTGAATCGCCTCGTAGAGCGCAAGGTCGCCCTGCAACCCACTCACCAGTGCCCAGCGTGCCATCAGCGCTCACACACGTGGCTGGCGTCATCGGCCCGCTCGGCGTACTCAAAGCCATGGCGCAGACGCCAGGCGAACACCGGCGGCAGTCCAACCTCAACAATCGCCCTGCAGGTGCGCTCCACGTCGTAAGGCACTTCGCGGATCTCGACGTTGCCGGTGGCCTCGTCGTGAATCACATAGGTGGCGTGGGTGTTGCCATGGCGCGGCTCACCCACAGAGCCGGCGTTGACGATGCGGCGCACGGGCAAGGCCATCTCCCGCTCGGCTGGTGACTGCGGATCCGTCGGCGCCTGCACGCGCACACGGATGACGCCATCCCGCAGCTCACGAACGTAGGGGCGGTGGGTATGGCCGCAGAACAGGGTGTCGGCATCGGCCGTCTGCACCCGCTCCAGAGCGGCAAAGGCATCCATGTCGGGCAGCAGGTATTCGTGCTGACTGTTGGGACTGCCATGCACAAACAGCAGCCGATCGCGTCGCAAGGACATCGGCAGGCTGGCGAGGAAGGCCTTGTTCTCCTCGCTCAGCTGCTCGGCAGTCCATTGATGGGCCTGATGACCGCGCCGTTCCGCCAGCTGAGAGGGGTAGCTGCACTCACAGGAGTTGAGCCCCTCGATGATGTCCTCATCCCAGCAGCCCTGGCAGCTGGGGATGGCACGCTCGCGAACCAGATTCACCACCTCATTGGGCTGGGGGCCATAACCCACCTGATCCCCCAGGCAGGTGATGGTGGTGATGCTCCGCTGGTCGATGTCGGCGAGCACGGCCTCCAGGGCAGCGAGGTTGGCGTGCAGGCAGGAGATCACGGCATGGGTCATGTCGATCAGGCGGCAGGGGATGGATGGGGCGGGGCCTTCCGTTGGCGCAGGGGTGCCTGCTGCAGCTCCAGCACCGCATCGCTGAGCAGGCAGTCGGCGAGGGTGGCCTCGATGGCGGCGGGATCGAGATCCTTGCCCTGCACGACCAGGCGCGACAGGCGCTCCGGGCGACCGTCGGGCTGTGCGATCGTCTGCAAGGGGAGGAACTGCGAGCCCTCGCGGCTCACCATCCAGTTGCAAAAGAAGGCCCGGCCATCGGGCAGGTTCATCAGGGCCTTGGCGCGGTAGACATTGCCGTAAGCACCGTTCACCAGTTCGAACCAAAAGCTGCTCAGGCTGGCGGGATCCCAGACGGAGCCGTTGAGGTTCAGGCTCCAGGCCTGCAGATGGCTGAAGTCCAGCGTGTGGGGCCGCCATCAGGAACACGGCCGCCCCAACGTTGAGGCATCGGCGCCAAACCGGCCTCATGCCAGGGCCCGCTCCAGGAAGAACAGCCCCATCAGGGCACCGGCCGCCTGTACGAAGCAGCGTCACCGGGCCAGCGGCTGGTCTCCCCCAGCAGAATCCCCACCAGGTGCAGCAGCCCGGTGGCGATCACGAAGGCCAGGCTGTAGGCGAGGGCATCGACGCCGGCGGGGAGTTCACTGCCGTGGGCATGGCCGCGGAACACCGCGAAGGCCGCCACGATCAGCGCCGCCAACCAGAGCGGAGCCTTCACCTCGAACAGCACCATCAGACCCAGCACCAACCCCGACACGGCGATGGCGATCTCGACCCCGGGGATTGGGATCCGCAGCAGGCCCAGCAGCCCGCCGAACGCCATCACCAGCGGAAAGGCCACCGGCAGCTCCCAGAGGGCCGGCGCCCCCAGCAACGCGCCCCAGAGGCCGACGGCTACCATCGCCACCACATGGTCGGGGCCGCTGATCGGATGGACAAACCCGGCCACGAACCCACCGCCAGGGCCGTGCTCGGCATGGGCGTGCGCCGCCGCTGGAACGAGAGCCAGCAGCAGGCCCAGGGGCCGGGGGCCGAGGAACCGTTTCATGGGAGCCGGAGATGGGGTGCTGATCTCCGATGGTCGGCTATGAACCCCAGGCAACAGACTCCTTACACCGGTGTGGGCTGAGCTGGACTGGGCTGGGCTTGTCTGGTCCGGTGTGTTGCGATCAGGAGCCAGGTGCTTCGGCTACCAGCAACCCTGCATGACTAGCAGACTTCGGGCGCCGCTCACAGCCCAGCCCACTCATCGGGGAGAACATTGGCGATCAGTACAAATCCACCTCGGCCATCAGGTTTCAGCACATAGGCCATGCCTTGCGGCTCCGGGTAAATCCCTGTGGCGGCCTCGAAAAGGTCGTCATGGCCAACAATGATGCTGTTGGTTCCCTGTCTGGGAACCGCCGTAAGCAGCGGCATCAGATTCTGCTTCATCTGCTGAACCTGCTGCTCCGTGTAATCCTCAAAGGGCAGAAAGTTCAGAAGCGGTTCCTGCTGGTGACGGCCGAATGCCAGATCTGCTGTCTTCCAGGCCCGGCAGTACTGGCTGGCTAACACCAGACCAACGGGAATGTCTTTGGCACGGAAGGCCGCACCGATATCGGTCGCCTGCTGGATACCCACAATACTGAGCTTGCGCTGGGTGTTGCAGTCAGTCAACTTCATGGCCTTGTCAGCCTGATCGGCATAGTCGCGGTCAGTCTGGGCGTGACGGAAATAGATCACATAGCCTCCCATCCGCAGCTCCTTCAACAATTCGGGGGGAGTGAGTTTGTCCTGAAAGGAGGCATTGGCCTTTTCTCCTTCACTCATGGCTCCCCCTCCCCCTCCCTCTCCCCCTTGAGCGACGTGCCAGGCCCTGACAGCCGAAGGGGCCTGGCTCTCGCCATCGGACGACGACGACGAGGCCGCCCGCAATTCCAGGTCAGTCACCGTGATGGTCGATAACCCCAATCCCAGAAACATGGCAAGGGATGATCTGGCGCGATGCATGGAGAAAGGATCATTGTTTTGGTGAATCTAAGGGAGCTGCCCCCGCCAATGCCATGGATACGCAGCGGTTCAGTGTCTCATTTATGACACTCGGTGGTGCTTTTATGCTGGGTCGGCGAGGCTTTGGCGTCACGATTTTACGGCTTGAGCCTCACTCAAGCTCGCGATCGTCACCAGTCGGTCCTGGTGGGAATTCCAGAGCAGGTAGCTGGCGCAGGCCAGCATCGTCCCCAGGGTCAGCGTCGGCACGTCGGCCAGCAGGTGCTGGTTGTGTTCGTGGCAGGCCCGCAGCTGGTAGTTGGGGATGCGTTCACAGAGGTGATGAATGTTGTGGAAGCCGATGTCGGCGGTGAACCAGGCCAGAACCGGTGGCAGATGCAGCAGGCTCGTGCCCCGGAGGGCTCCCTCAAGGTGGCTCCATCCCTCGCTGCGATGGGCATAGCTGTCTTCGAAGATGTGCTGGACGAAGAACACATCGATGAAGATCGCTGCCGAAAGCGTGAGTACGGCGGCATAGATCCCCAGAAACAGCCCGAACCCCTGCCACTAGCCCAGCAGCACCACGCCCCCCACCCACACCAGATTGCACAGCAGCAGGTCGACGAACTCCTCCCGGGAGGCCCATGCGCCCGCGGCTGAGCCGCCGCCGATGCGGGCGACCAGCCCGGACAACAGATCGAGTCGGGGCTTGATGGCCAGGTAGAAGAACCCTCCTGGGAAGGCCATCAGCGGATGGCGCAGCGTGGCGTAGAGGGGGCGCTGAAGCGGGTCCAGTCGCAGGAACTCATCGACGCTCAGCATGTCGATGACGCTGCGGTAGCGGTCCCAGTCGCCATTGGTGCGGTGGTGATCGGCATGGTCCAGTGACCAGGCCAGCTGCGGCACCCCGTTGACGAGTCCGAGCACAAACCCGAAGCCGCGGTTCAGCCAGCGTTGACGGAACAGGGAACGGTGGCCGCAGTCGTGCATCAGGGAGAAGCAGCGCACCGAGAACAGGCTCAGCAGCAGGATCAACGGCGGCGGCAGCCACAGCAACACCGCCGCCGCCCGCAGGGTCAGCCACCAGAGCAGCAGATAGGGCACCAGGGTGTTGAGCACCTGCCAGGCCGCCCGGTCGTTGCGGCTGGCCCTGTAGGGGCCGAGCACGAAGTCGACCCTCGTGATGGAGTGTGGCGGCGCGCTCATCGGCCCACACCGCAGAACTCGCTGCGGCGCCGCTGCACCTGCCGGTGACACTCCGCCGGGGTGATCCGCATGCGCCGCAACTGCACGATGGTGGGCTCCGCTGACGCCAGCATCAGCGCCACCAGCTCGGTGCCCGCTTCGTAGGTGACAAGGGCGTTTTGCAGCAGGCCGCGGTCGACGGTGTCCAGTCCCAGGGCCCGCAGCTGGGCGGTCACCTCGCCCCTGGGCCAGTACCCCAGGCGATGGGGAACGGGCTCGGTCGCCCAGTGGATGGGGCGCCCCTGGGGCAGCTCCACCTCACAGACGACCAGGCCGCGTCCCGAGAGCTGCAGACCCTGCCAGGCCATGGCCCCCACCTGGACAAAATGCTGGTGCAGGAAGGGCTGCACCCAGGCGGTGCCGTCGCCGCCGGTGATCCGGGGCGGCAGGGGGGTCGTGGGCTGGCTGGGCATGGCCGTGCGGGCGCTGACGATGGTGGCCAGCCTCCCCCTGCCGCCTGTGGGGAGGCCAGCACCATGCCGGAGGGCCATGCCATCCGCGATGATGAGTGCGGCTCATGGTTCATGCCTCCGCGGGCCCGCCCATGTTCGAACTCCATCACCTGCGCGCTCTGGAGGCCATTTCCCGCCATTCCTCCCTCACCGCGGCGGCCCGCAGCCTGCACTGCACCCAGTCGGGCCTCTCCCATCTGCTGCGGGATCTGGAGCGACAGCTGAAGCTCCGGCTGGTGGAAAGGGATCGCCGGCCCGCGGTGCTCACGGCGGCGGGTCGTCGCCTGCTGCGCTGCGCACAGGTGGTGCTGCCGGAAATCGAGGCCGCCGAGGACGATCTGCAGCGCATGGTGATCGGCGCCGCCGGGCGCCTGTTCATCACGCTGGAGTGCCACTCCTGCATCGACTAGCTGCTGCCGGCGATGCTCACCTTCCGCGACGGCCATGGCGATGTAGAGCTGGATGGGCGCCTCGGCGCCCAGTTCGATCCCCTGCCGGGCCTGCTGGATGGCTCTGTGGATCTGGTGATCACCGGAGAGCGCAGCAGCGGCCGGGGTGTGCTGGCCGATCCCCTGTTCCGCTACCAGATCGTGGCGCTTCTGCCCCGACACCATCTCCTTACTGGTAAGGCGTTCCTTAGGTGTGCCCAGACGGCAGTGATCAGAGAGCCCCAAAGGGGCAAAACACACCAAAAGGGGAGCTCTGAGCCGCTGAAACCCTGAAAACCAGCCCGATAGGAGCTCCGGCCCAGGTCTCAGGAGGGAAAAACGCTGCTTCTCAGGCGGTTTTTCCACAAACTCTTAGTTGGGGATTCCTGAAAAACCAATCGCTCCCTGGCTTCGATTGCAGCCAGGGAGCTCAGAGAACCGCCAGTGGAATCGCCACCGCCCGCGTGACCATGCCGGCGCCGCAGAAGCGCACCGGCCCGCGGCGCTGGGCACCTCAGCCCCCTCGGAGATGCGATCGACTCGGCCCTGGGGCGCACCACGGTTCAGCAGTTCCGCATGGCCCTGCCCGCCAACCTGCCGGGCATCTCGGAGATGGGGGGCTTGCTGCGCCGGTGGAGCAGCGGCCAAGCCAGCGCCAGCGACGCTCTGGCACATGACATCAACGAGTTGCTGAATCTCCTGCGCGGGCAGGAGCTGTCACCGATCGCCCTCGGCATCCACGCCAGGCGCGTGGTGGAGGGGCTGGTTCTGCAGCGGCTGGCGGGGGAGCGCGACGCCGATCGCCTCAACCTCAACGGCGGTATCCGCCGGCTGGCTGAACAGGGTGCCGACCGCTGGCTGATCAGCTGCCTGCATCAGGTGCGCTGCTTCGGCAACTGGATGGGTCATCCGGCCACAGATGGCAGCTCGCGACCAGTGCAGCTGCACGACGTGCTCGCCATGGTCAGCGCTTTGCAGCGTGTCTTGGAAGACTACCCATGGTGAGGTGTGATCCGGTCGATCATGCGCACCAGACCGGCAACCATCGGATCCGGCCGGCAGGGCAGCGAACTAGCAGACCGGCCGTCTGGACTGAGCCTGAATGACATGTCCCTCTTAACTTGTCGAGGCACAGTGAGAGTGGCTGGCAGGCAAACGGCTGGCGCCTTCCCTGGGCAGGGCTAGCAGGCCGTCGAGGAGGCCAGTGCGGGTGGACATTGTGAGGCGATGGGACAGGGGAGAACACCTGCGAAGAACGAGCACCGGCAGGCAGTTGGGCTGTCCTGCAGAGGCCGTTGTTCGCAGGTAGCTCCGTTACAACTCAAGGGGCTCGCCGAAGCATGGGTGCATCGCTCAAGGCCCCCCCATGAACCCCCTCGCCCTCCAATCACTTCATGGCCAGATCCACCGCTTCACCGGCGTGATCGACCGTTTCGGCAGCTTCCATCAGTCGGGACGAATCATCCAGACCCTCTGCTTGCGCGAACTGCACCTCGCCAGCACGGACCAGCCGGTGCACCCCGACCACTGGTGGTTTCGCCTCCGGGAAGACTGGGCCCAGGCCGGCATCGAGCCCGGCGACACCGTGCTGTTCACGGCCAAGGTGCAGCGCTGCACCAAGGGTTGGGATCAGCCCATCGCGCCGGACGGCGGGACAAGCCGCCGGCGTCAGCAGGTGATCGGCCTGGGTGGCCGCATCCGGGATGTGGTGGTCACCCATCGCGCCCAGCGCCACAGCGTGCTGGTCAGCACCCTGCAGGAGCAGATGCGCTTGCAGGCCCTGCTGCTCGCTGAGGCGGAAGCCCAGGCCAGGCAACTGGAAAGCCACCGGGATGCCCTGCTCCTTGACGTGCAGGAGTTGCAGGAGCGGTTACGCCTGAACACGACCCACTGCAGGATCCTGGACCCCACGGCCACCCGTTCGCTTCCGGCAAGGACAAGGCGAGCCGCAGAAGGGCACCTGCATCGTTCGTCCTTCGCACGTGAGCCTGTACACAATGGAGCCGGGTTTGCAAGCCTCTGCCGATGAAGCCACCCGTTCGCTGCCACCTGCTGATCGGCCCTCCCGCCAGCGGCAAAACCACCCTTGCCCATCAGCTAGCACCCCTGCTTAGCGAGCCGGGTGCCCCGCCCGCCCTCGTGCTCTCCACGGATCGCCTCCGCGCCGAGGTGTTCGGCGATGCGGCAGTCCAAGGCCCCTGGCCCGACATCCGCGAGCGGTTGCTGGAGGAGTTGCGGCAGGAGGTGCGCGCCGGCCGACCGGTGATCCTCGATGCCACCCATGCCCGCCGTCCCTGGCGGCTCGCTTTCACCCAGGCCCTGGAGCTGCCGGCTCCGGTGGAGTGGATCGGCTGGTGGTTGCATACCCCGCCGGCGCAATGCCTCACCTGGAACAAAACCCGTGAGCGGACGGTGCCGGAGCCGGTGATCCGTGAGATGGCGGCGGCGCTCAGCCACAAGACCTTTAGCCCCTCCCGGGCCGAAGGCTTTGCAGTGCTGGTGGACATTGATCCAAGCAGGGATGACATGAATGAGGCTTTTCTTCGGGCCCACCTGGATGGGCTCGACAAGCGCATCCACAAAGCCCTTAACAAGGAGCTGGGGAAGAAGAACGGCAAAGAGCTGCACGCCTACTCACGCCTGCTGGATCTTGAGCGGCTGCTGTATCTGATTCGCCTGTTGAGCTGCTTCCCGGAGTTGGAGGCCCCCGATGAAGCCACACGGGAACAGCTGGAGGGGATCGTCAGCCCCCTGCCGGAAGGGAGCCTGGCCGAGAGGGCTGCGGTCTATTTGCGCAGCTGGAACGAGATCCAGGCTGGCTTCGGGGAATGCTACGCGAACCCTGCCGCCATCGAGCGGGATCTCGATTGGCTTGAGGCCAATGGCTTTCTGCGGGCGAAACAATCCAGCTGCTCTGCAATCGAGCCGGGGCCTTTCCAGGCCAGGCCATTCGACCCCGTGCATGGCGGCTACCCCGCCCACGGTGATCTGCGCATCTTCCAGCGCATTTTCACCCTGCTGCGCCACATCCTCTTGGAGCCCTTCGATGCCCCCACCCAGGGGGAGAGTCCAGCGCCGAGTGCTACCGGGCCCAGTTCACAGAAGCTCCCCACCCATCTGATCCAGCAACTGGTGGCGATCCCCGGCAGCTATGTGCCCGGAGAGCAAGACACCTTGCAGCAGGACGTGCGCCATCTGCTCACGCCCTACGGCTTCCGCAAAAGGAACGACAATGCTCGGCATGGCTATGCCCTCGGCACTGCCATGCTCTCCGGCCCCCAGCTGCTGGAGGTGTACGGCTGGTTGCGGGAGACCGGTGAGCGCCTGGCCGATCCTTCCCATCAGCAGTTGTTGGAGGATCTGCGCCGACGGCTGAGCTGGGGCGGGCTTCTGGCGGAAGCCGACCAGCGGCTGCCCCTGCGCGCTGTGGTGAACCGCTCGATCGTTCATCCCCGCGCCAGCAGCCTGGCTGCCGATACCACCGGCAGCCGAATCGACACAGCGATCGTGGGACACCGACGCGTTCAACTCGAGCGCATCCAGCGGGCGTCGTCGCATCCCAACAGCCCGGAAGGAACGATCACCCTCTGGCCGCTGCAGGTGCTGTTTCACAACATCGCCTGGTACCTGGCTTATGAAGAGTGTCGTGCCGGGCAGGAGCAGGGCCTGATCCGCACCGAGCGGCTCGATCGCCTCCACTGGATCCGGGAGGACGGTATTGGCCGGCGCGACGAGGAAGTCCATCACCAGGCCCTGCAGCGCCTGGAGCTGCTGCTGCAGGTGTGCGGCGGCATCTATTTCGGCGAAGACCTTGACGCTCAGCTCGATCTGGCCAGCGGCACCCCAGCGCGCCAGAAACGGCAGCTGAACCACACCTTGCGGTTTTCGTGCCAGGAATGGAGCTTCGCCTTCATCCGCGAAGCCTCGCAGAAGTTCCCGGCCAAACAGATCCGCTACTCCAAACCCGTCTCTGTGAATGCCGGCTGGAAAGCCGACAAGCTGCACTGCCTTCAGCCCAATCCCCCAGGCGACAGCCATCCCTTTCCCGTGGAGATCGACCTTCCGATCTGGACCCTGGAGCAGGACCGGGATCTCCATGCCTGGCTGTTCCGCTTCGGGGCCGGCATCCGCATCGAGAAACCGGAAAGCCTGCGTGACCTGCACCGTGGGATCGCCCAGGACGTGGTGACCATGTACGCAGGCAAGGCATGACCCCTACCCCAGCACCCATGGGAGGAGCAACGACCGGAGGCTGGTCTTTCGCACGTAGCTAGGCGCTCTGAGGTCGCCCCTGCATCAGGCTCTGGATACCGCATCCCCAGATCCATGCTGTTCGACAACCCTGAAGCCCGCGGCCTGCTCGCCAACCGGCACAGGCGCACCCCCTGCGTACTCCTGCTGGACACCTCCTTCTCGATGGATGGCGAGAAGATTGAACGGCTCAACGCGGGCTTCCGAGCCTTCCGCGACGACATCCTGAGGAACACGGTGGCCGCCCAGAGTGTGGAGCTGTGTGTGATCACCTTCGGGCCGGTGACCGTGCGCAGCGAGTTCGCGCTCGTGCGCGAGATGGACGAGCTCGTGTTCGAGGCCGAGGGCTGCACGCCGATGAAGGAAGGCCTCGAGCTGGCGATGCTCAAGGTCACCGAGCGGAAGAAGGCCTACATCGAGCATGGAATCAGCTACTACCGGCCGTGGATCTTCCTGCTCACCGATGGTGAACCCACCGACCAGAACGGGCACTACTCCGACGGCTACCGGAGCCTGCTCCAGCCGCTTGAACTCGCTGCGGCCGAGAAAAAATTCACCCTGTTCACCATCGGCATCGGGGTGGGCGGGGTCGGCCGCCAGGTGCTCAATGAACTGAGCAAGCCTTTCGGGGGGCGCTGTCTTGATCTTGCCAACCTCAAGTTCGAGGAGATGTTCCTCTGGTTGTCAGGCAGCCTCAGCCGCGTCTCCCAGTCCTCACCAGGGGAGCAGGTGCAGCTGGTGAATCCCGTCACCGGTGATGACCTCTACGACGGATGGGTGCTGTGAGGCGAGTCCCGGGATTCATCGGCGCCCAGCACCGAGGCGAACGGCATGCCGCGGCCGAGCAGCCCTTTTGTGATGCACTCTGGATACCACCGAGGGGGCGCCGTGTCAGCGGCTTCGTGATCTGCGACGGAGCTGGAGGCACACCCACCATCGCCTGTGGTGCCGCTATTGGTGCCCGTGCCGCCTGGATGGCTCTGCTTGCCGTCCGTCGGGATCTTCAGAGGTCCCGCCGCCGCTCGGACCTCGGTTCCCTGCAAGAGAGATTCCGTCATGCGTTTCTGCATGCCCGCCGCGGCGCCCCCTGCGTGAATCACACCGTTGTGGCCTGCGTGTGGGACCAACACCGATTGCTGCTCGCCCAGGTGGGCGATTCGAGTGTGCTCTTGCGCCGCGATGGCTTCTGGGAGCTGGCTCTGCCACCCGCCAAGGGCACCTTCGCCAATGAGACCACCTTTCTTCGCCCTGACACCCCACCTAGAGCCATTGGCCTGCGGACGATGCCCTCGAAGGACATCGACGCGGTGATCGGTTTTTCCGATGGTCTGGAGGCGGCCTTCCTCTCGCCGCAGCCCGGATTCCCCGATCGTCTTCAGCCGAATGCCGCCCTGGCGGATCTGGTGATCCAGCAGCACCAGCAGAAGCGTGGCTGGCGGGGCTATGCGGACTGGCTGCAGGCGTCCCTGGCCGACGAAGCGATCCGCCGGCTTTCGGATGACGACCGCACTCTTGTGATCGCCGCCTGATGGCAGGAACGGACATGCAGCGCACCTTCCTCACCGACACTGGCGAGACATTCAGCCTCGATGTCTCGGCAGGATCGCGCCTCGGCGCCGGTGGGCAGGGCCAGGTGTACCCCGCCCGAATTGGCGGTGAATCCATGGCCGTGAAACTGATGAAGCATGCGGATTCCAACAGGCTCAGGGCCCTTCAGCTGTTGGAGGCGTCCTGCGGGAAGTTCGCCACCCTGCCCCGGCGGCTGGTGTTCGTGAATCATGCGGGTGGTCAGGGCGCACTGTCGGGATACGCCATGCGCCGGATCGATAAGAGGCGCAGCATGTCGGCCGCACGGCTCTTCAATTTCGAGGAGATCGGACGACTCACTCGCTACACCTGGCAGGACGCCGTGCTCGCCGCGCTGAGGCTGGCCCAATCGGTGGCGCAGATGCATCGCCACGGCGTGGTGATCGGTGACCTCAACCCCGAGAACGTGCTCTTCGAGCAGCAGTCCACCCATGGGGGAGGGTCAACCTGGCGAGCGATCCTGCTCGACACCGACAGTTTCCAGATCTCAATCCACGGCGGACACCGGCATCTCTGCCCGGTGAGCCGGCCGCTTTACACCGCACCTGAGCTGATCGGGCGAGATTTCGCTCAGACCTGGCGTCTCACCAGCTCCGATGACTTCTCCTTGGCAGTTGTGATTTACCAACTGCTTCTACACGACCACCCCTACGACAACGCCATCAATACGCGTGAACCCGATCTGGACGTATCGTCCAAGATCCGCCGTGGGCTCTATCCACACGCCAGCCATCCTCACCCAGGGCTGAGACCGAGTCCCTACCGGCCCTGCCCCAGCCAGATCTCTGACGCGATCGATCGGGCCTTCCAATGCAGCTTCAGTTCGGCTGGCGACGGCCTGGGGGTGCTTCAGCGACCCACAGCGGCGGAGTGGGTCAGGTTGATGCAGGAGCTGCACCGGCAGGTTGTGCCCTGCAGCCACAGTTCCCATCACCATCACCCCGCCGGGGAGGAGTGCCTGTGGTGTGCTGTGGATCAGAAGGTCGGGCAGACCTTCTGCATCTTCCCCAATCCTCGTCCTCGACGCCCGCCGACCCAGCCGTTCCCCCCTCCGCCTCCCGCTTCCCCCTCAGACCAGGCCTCTCGCGACCCACTTCAGAAGACCTACGGCAGCCTCCTGCAGCAGCTGGAGGCTCTGCTCAGGCGTCGGCAGCGCCTGAGCCAGCAGACAATGGAGCTCAAGCAGCGGGTGGTACGGCTTGATCAGTCGCTGCAGCGCTTCATCCAGGAATCTGGAGATCCGGCACAGCTGATTGATCGGCCGGCTCTGGAGCGTCGGATGCATCCCTTCCGGAACTTGATGAGCCAACTGGTCGGCCATCGCGACAAGGTCAGGCAACGACAGGAGACTCTGGAGCGGCTCAGTCGCGTCGCGATCGAAATCTCCAGGGGGGTGATGGAGTCGGCCAACCGGCTGCAGGCTCAGCGGCAGGTTCTCGTCTCCCAGCTTTCCACTCTCGATGCCGGGGTACGGCCGCCATTCAAGGGGGATCAGCCCCCGGCCCAGATGGCCACCACCATGCTGCATGCCGCTCTCACGGCCCAGGAGGAGCAATGGATGACCCGGCAACTGGAGCAACAACCCATCCGGTCCTGGCGGATCGACGGGTTCGGGGAGGGTCGGCTGGCCCTGCTGGAAAACCGGGGACTGATCCATGGGGAGCATCTGCGCAGCCACATCGACCGCCTCACGGCGGTGCCTGGCATCGGCAAGGGGCTGCAGACCCGCCTGCGGATGCACCTTGATGGCGTGATGGCCGAGCTGCGGAGACAGCTGGCCAAACGGACCTGGCCCGTGCGGCTGGAGGATCTGGTGAATCCCGCCGAAACGACCCAGATCAGCAAAGCGGAGTTGGAGCTGGAGGGTCTGCTGCGGAACCTGAACACCCTGGAGAACAAGCTTGGGGATCTGCAGCACGGCGTGGCCATTCAGCTGAGCGAGAGGGATCGACTCCTGCAGGTCTTTTCTGCGCTGTTCTGAAACCAGCGGCTCTGGGCGCCAACGACGAACCCAGTGGAGTTTCGTAGTTCGCAGGAAGCTTTCACCTCGTCCAACGCGATCGCCATACCTTCAAGGACAGCACTCCAGACGTACAGGCCAAGCCCATGACCGCGATCCGTTTCCTCCACACCGCCGATTGGCAGCTGGGCAAGCCTTACGCCCGCATCAGTGATCCCGACAAGAGAGCACGGCTACGCCAGGAGCGGCTCAGAGCGATCGGCCGCCTCGGCGTTGTGGCACGTGAGCAGGAGGCCGCCTTCATCCTTGTGGCGGGGGATCTGTTCGATTCCCACCAGCCCACTCGCGCTGATGTGTCGGCGGCCTGCAGTGCCATCGGTGCTTTGGAGCTGCCGGTGCTGGTGATCCCTGGCAACCACGACCATGGCGGTGCCGGCAGCCTCTGGCAGGAGCCCTACTTCACGGAGGAGCGTGAGCAGCTGGCTCCGAACCTCCAGGTGCTGCTGGAGCGCCAGCCGTTCGACCTCACCACAATCGGTGTGCCTGCCGGCGTGCTGCTCCCCTGTCCGTTGCTGCGCAAGGCGGAACCGGTGGATCCCACCGCCTGGCTGCGCAGCCTCGACTTCTCTCTCTGGCCCGACCAGCCCCGCCTGGTGCTCGCCCATGGCTCGATCCAGGGCTTCGGGGGGGAGGAGGGCCACGACACCGACGATGAGAACCCGCCGGTGCCCACCAACCGCATCGATCTGGCGGCCCTGCCGGAAGGCGAGATCGACTACACGGCCCTGGGCGACTGGCATGGCCTCAAGCAGGTGGCCCCCCGGGCCTGGTACGCCGGCTGCCACGAGATGGACCGCTTCCCCCGCGCCGCCGAATACCGCTCCGGCCAGGTGCTGGTGGTGAGCGCGGCCAGGGGTTCCAGGCCCGACGTGACCCCGGTACTCACCGGCGGCATCCGCTGGCACCAGATCGAACACCGCTTCTCCAGCGACGATGATCTCGAACGCCTCGAGCAGCGCATCCGCGATGCCATCGGCCCGCGCAGTGATGAGGATCTGCTGCTGCTCGAGCTCGATGGCAGCCTCAGCCTGGCGGCCGCCGCACGCCTGAAGGATCTGCTGGAGCGCCTCGAGGCCCGGCTGCTGCGCCTGAAGCTGCGCGACCGCACCAGCGTCGCTCCCGATGCGGATGAACTGCGCCAGCTCACCGAGCGGGCTGGAGATCCCCTGGTGGCCCGCGTGGCCCTGCGCTTGCAGCAGCTGATCGAGTGCGGCGACGAGAGCGAGAAGGAACTGGCCCGCCTGGGTCTGCGCGAACTGCACCACACCTGCGTCCGTCATCCCTGAGCCCTGCCCAGCAACACCCCCACCGAACCAACCCCATCACCTCCCATGCGCCTGCTGTCTGCCCACATCCGCGACTACCGGCTTCACCGTGACCGGTCGTTGACCTTCGATCCACGCTTCACGGTGATCTGCGGCCCGAACCAGTCGGGCAAGAGCACGCTCGCGGAAGCGCTGCACCGTGCCCTGTTCCTGCCGGTGAAGACCGGCGGCGCCGTTCTCGATGGCATGCGGACGGATCCGTTCCGTGCCGAGCCCGAGGTGGAGCTGGTCTTTGAGAGCGCGGGCGACACCTGGACGCTGCGCAAGCGTTTCGCCGGTCCCCGCGGCAGTGTGACGCTGCAGGATTCCCGCGGCCGCGGCCTCCAGGGGGATGCAGCTGAGGAGCGGCTGGCCGATCTGATCGGCACGGCCGCCGTGGCACGGAGCCGTGGCGCCGAAAACCAGCTCCGCGAGCGCTGGGGCCATCTCTGGGTGTGGCAAGGGTCGGCGAGCGACAACCCGCTCGCGCTCGGCGGGCAGGCCTACGACCACGACCGCCTCGTGGGACGGCTGCAGGCCAGGGCAGACCTCGGCGTTCAGTCGGACCTGGATCTGGCCGTCGTCGACACCGTTCAGCAACGCTGGGCCGATGTGTACACCCCCGGTGGCGCCAACCGCGCTCCTCAGGTGCGACGGGGCTCCGAGCTGCAGGAAGCCAGGGCCGCCACCGAAGAGGCCCGCTGCCAGCAGGCACGCCTTGAGGCTGAACTGCAGCAGCAGGATGAAGCCCGGCAGGCCTTCGAGTCAGCTTGCGTGGTTCAGGCGCGGGTGGCCCTCGAGCTGCCGCAGCGCCAGGCGGAACGGCAGGTGCTGGAGGGGCAACTGGCGCGCAGCCGGGAGCTGCAGAACCTGATCGCCCAGGAGCGCCCCGTGCTGGATGGGCTGGTCAGAGAGCTGGGCGAGCTTCAGGCCGATCAGGTGCAGCTGACCAGCCAAAGCGCCCTGGCTTCGGAGCTGGAGTCTGCCCAGGCCCCTGGCGCCATGGAACTGGAAGAGCTGCAGGCCAGGGTCACCACGGCCGAGCAGGAGGTGCTGCAGGCAAGGCAGCACCTGGATGGGCTGCGCAACACCAGCACTCAGGCTACGGAAGCCGCCGAGGCCTTCGAGCGAAGACTCGGCCGCACCC
The DNA here is from genome assembly GCF_056633155.1 of Cryptocyanus atlanticus LEGE 06306. NCBI lineage: Bacteria > Bacillati > Cyanobacteriota > Cyanophyceae > Synechococcales > Prochlorococcaceae > Cryptocyanus > Cryptocyanus atlanticus. The sequence continues at coordinate 29,682 of NZ_JBSJOZ010000015.1, read as the reverse complement.
GACTGCTTCTGAAGCACCAGCAGCTGGTTGCCCGCCTGGAGGCAGCCGAGGCACTGGAGAAGCGCCTGCGTGAGCTCGCTGAGGACATCGAGCGCCTCCCGGCCATCAACGCCGAGGCGGTGGAAACCCTGCGACAACTCGAGGGGAGGCTGCAGGCCGCCAGAAGCAGGGCGGAAGCCATGGCCACCGGCATCGAGGTGCTCCGCGCCGGCCAACCGGTTCTCCTGGATGGAGAGACCCTGGAGGTGGGTGCCACCCGGCAGTTGAGCGACCCTGCGCTGCTGCAGCTGGGTGATGAGGTGGAGTTGCGCGTGGTTCCTGGTGGCGGCACCACCGCCAGCCAGGCCAGAGAGCAGATGAGCGCGGCGGAGACCGCCCTCCGGCGCGCTCTGGAGGGCTGGGCGCTGAGCACGGTGGATGCGGCGGCCACCGCCGAGCGGCGCCGCACCGATCTGCTGGGCGAGCGGGAACGCCTGCTGGAGCAGCCTGGTGCGGAACAACCGGCCGTGCTCCGCCACCAGCTGGATCAACTGTCGGATCAGATCACCGCTATTCCGGAGGAGCCGGCCGGTGAGACAGCGGCAGAGCTCACACCCGAGGAGTTGATCAGCCAGCTGGAGATCGCGCTGCAGGCGGCCCGGGAGACCCGCAACCAGGCCCTGGCATCTGCGGCCTCCCAGCAGGTTGTGGTGGGCGAGGCCGAGACAGGGGTGGCCAGGCTCAGAGAGCAGGCGGAGGCGCAGCGTGAGGTTCTGAACGCTGGACAGGACCACCTGCTGGAAGCCAGGACCCACATCGAGGCCGTGCTGCTGCGCAGGGGGAGTCACGACGCACTGCTGGCAGCGATCCAGACGCGGCAGGAACGCCGGGATCAGCTGGGGGCTAACCTGGCCGGCTTGCAGGCCGAGCTCACGGCCCTTGATCCAACTGGGCTCGACTGTGCGGCTCAGGCACTTGATGCCGCCATCACCGGCTTCCAGCTGCAGAATCAGGAGGCGATGGAAGCCCGCATTCGCGCCGAGAGCCGGCTGCAGGGCGATGGGCGGGTGGACCTTCAGGCCGAGCTGGAGCAGAGGCAGGCCGAGCTGGAGTGCCGTATGGCCGAGCAGGAACGCCTGGAGAAGGAGGCCGGCATGCTCACCCTGCTGCGCACGTTGCTGGAGGAGGAACAGAACGCCCTGGCCAGTGAATACAGCGCACCGTTGACCTTGCGGATCGGCACCTACCTGGCTGAGGTGTTTCCGGATGCTCCCCGCACGGACCTCAACTATGAAGCCCTTGGCGGGTTTCGGGGTCTGCAGTGGCAGCGGACGGGAGAAGCCGCCTTCTCCTTCGAGGTGCTGAGCACCGGTGCCAAGGAACAATTCGCTGCCGCCCTGCGGCTTGCCATGGCCGATGTGCTGGCGGAGTCCTACGACGGTTGCCTGCCGCTTGTGTTCGACGACGCCTTCGCCCATTCCGACCCTGACCGTCAGCTGGGGGTCTACCGCATGCTCGAGCAGGCCGCGGAACGGGGTCTGCAGGTGATCCTGCTCACCTGCGATCCGGAACGCACGGAGGCCATTGCGGCCACGACCCGGGTGGAGCTGAGCAGCTCACCGTCTTGAACACCACGGCAACACCTGAACGACCATGACTTTCCGCTTCCGCCGCAGCGCCCGACTTGGGCCCCTGCGCTTCAACTTCTCCAAAGGCGGCCTGAGCTCCATTTCGGTGGGTGGCCGCGGCGCTTCGCTCAATCTCCCCGTCAACCGCCGCGGGGCACCCCGCACTACCGTGGGCCTGCCGGGCACCGGCCTGAGCTGGAGCATGGAGCACGATGTCGGTGGGGCCGCGGGGCTTCCCAACAGCCGCCGGCTGAGGCCTGGGCAGCTCGAGCAACTCCAGCGTTCCTGCCTCGGCCTGCTCCACGACAAAATTTTCTCTCCTGGCTCCGCAGCTCACCAACTCTGGGATCAGAGCCTGGTGAGTCGTCTGCTGGGTGATGGACGACTGGGGGCAAAGGACGCTGGATTGCTGGCCGTGATCGAGACACCAGATGCGATGGAGGCCTATCTCCTGCGCGCTCGTAGTGAGGACGACACCAAGCGCCGGACCAACCGCTGTATCGAAGCTGCTCAGAAGGGAATCGCCCTGGCAGCAGATCGAGGGTGGCCCAGATAGATGGTCCTGTTCTCAATCAAGTGGTGTCACCAGGGAGTGGTGACCTGTCTGAGGTGTGAAGCCAACTCTTCAATGTCCAAACGTGCTACTGCCGCTCTGAATTTTTTGCCATCAGCTCCTTCACTTTCTGAGTGTTGAGGAACTCCTTGTCCTTGCTCGGCTGCTTTTTTGTGGAGATGTCTTTCCAGCAGCCTGGGATGCTGCGCATCACCGCCTCGATGCGCTGGAGAACGGTGCGCTCGATCGCCGGCTGGTCGTTCCAGCGGCCATTCTCGACCGCCTTGATCCAGGCGCGGTAAGGGGGAAGATTGTCTTCAAACCTGGCGATTCCCTCCAACTCCCGGTCCAGGGGATCGAGGCTGGCCAGGCGTTCGGCCGCGAGGCGGGCTTCTTGCTTCTGCTGCTGGCTTTGCTGCTCCGCCAGCAGCAGGTCGTCGGTCTTCTGCCGATCGGGCGCCATGCGGCCATAGCCCACGGCGGTCTTGGCGCCGGCACCGGCCCAGGCCAGCGCCTCGCTCAGCCAGGTCTCGACCCGCCCCAGATCGCCATCGGCCAGCTTTCCGCAGGGCAGCACGGTGAACAGCAGCCGCAGCCCGGGAGCGGTGACCAGGAAAGGAATCGGCTTTGGTGAATGCCAGTCGCCGGGTGGATCTAAGGGGCTCCAGTTGGCGTAATGGGGCGTGAGCACATCGGCCTCCACCCTCACCAGGGTGATCGGCACAGCATCAAGGAAGCAGACCGCCCCGGCCTGGCCGGGGGCGCCGAACAGGCGGGCGAGGGTGGCGCCATCTGGCGTGGGATCGGCCTGGTACTCGGCCCAGGCACGCACCATCCCTTTGATCGAGCTGCCGGGCAGGTAGGGCGTGCCGAGGGTGGGATGCCAGGCGAAGCCGTTCTCCACGGGATGGCTGCGCCCCAGGCCGGTGACGAAGCGACTCTCCGTAAGGAAGATCAGGGAGCGCCCACCCTGCTGGAGGCTCAGCCGGATCAGGCGAGTGGTGATCTCCTCCAGCTGGTCAGCTACACCGTGGGCCTGGCCGGCCAGAGTTTCCATCCATTTGAGCTTGGGATTGGACCCCTGGCCCTCGGACTGCAGCGACCATGACGCGGCGTCCCACTGATCGCAGAACTTGTCATACCAGAGGCCGGCATTGCCAGTTGCCGCACGGGTTGGCGTGACATCGGCAGCAGTCTTGTAGAGAGGACGGACCATGTCAGTCGACCTCGCCGCGGGGGAACTCGGCCCGGCAGAACTTCTTGTGCCAGAGCAGCCAGGCGAGGGCTTCCGCCTGGGCACGCAGATAGAACGATTCGTCGTGGGTCATCAGCGCCTGCAGCAGATCTCTCTCGCCGGGATAGACGCCTCCCTCACTGTGGCAGAGCCAACTGTGCAGGCTGCCGTAGAGCTCGCGATGGGCCATCTTGTCGGGGTCGTTGTTGGGAGAGACCCCGGCAGAGGCCTGTTCGCTGGCGAGGGCCTGGCCCAGCCCGTTCATCACGATCGCGGGGGAGAGGCGATCGACATAGGCGCGGTAGCTCTTGCGGAACTTCTCAGATTTTTCTCTGAGTTGCGCGACGCGCTCCAGGGCATTGGCCGCACGAAGCTGTTCAAGGGTGTTCATTGCCCACCTCCTTCACCACCCAGGCGCAGGGAGACCGCAAACCAGCCTTGGCCAACCGTTTCGTTGCCGCCTGCCTGCAAGTAGGCCGCCTCGGCGGGGAACAGAGTCTGAAGGGAAGAGAGGGAGTCACTCTGCCGAGCGATCACCAGGGAATACATCACCGTGTCCGGAGGCAGAGTCTCCTCGTACCAGAGGTTCTGACTCTTCTTGCTGCCGTCCTCCAGCACATTGCGGGCCTGAATCGACAGCCCGTAGCGCACGAACCAGGCGAAATCGTCGTCGTGGAGCACGGCGATCTGGCTGGCCAACCGGCCGCGGCTCGTCTCGTGGGCCAGCAGCGGCTGGATGGAGGGAACGAGCGTCTGATCGGGCAGCCCTTGGATGGTGAACTGGCGTTCCTCCAGAAACAGGTGCCCGGACCCCGCCGCCAGGACAGAACCCGGGGCCACGGAGATCGCGGGGGGCAATGGCGTCAGGCCGGCGCGGGCGAGGTCGCGGCGAAAGCGCTCCAGCAGATGGGGGCAGGTGAGCCAGCGGTAGGCGCCGGTGAGGCTCCGCACAGGCAGCAGCAGCAGGCGCGCGTCGGCGACCAACAGATCGCCGGCCTGATCGGGCCTGCCGAAGCGCTTGTCGACGTCGCCAGTGATGACGGATTCAGCCTTGTCGCGCAGGGCTCCCTTGAGGCTGGAGCCGGCGATCACGGGGTAATCGGTGGCGGCCTCGCGGGCCACCGGCAGGTCGACCACACCCATGCTGCGGCCACAGCCGGGGTGGATGGGGGTCTCGGCGAAGAGTCCGAGCAGGGCGGTGTTCATGGGATCAGTCCAGGTGGTCAGGACGGGGTGTCGGTCCAGGTGCCGAGGGCGACGAGCCCGTAGCCCCAGCGCTGGCGGGCGCCGAGGCGGGCGAAGCCGCTGCTTGCCGCCAGGATCTCGGCCAGAGCCCCCGGGTCGGGGAGCTCGCAGAAGAGCACGCTGCCGGCCGGCAGGAACGACTGCAGGGGCAACGGGCGGCGGGCGAGGGAATCCCAGCCGCCGATGCGCTGGGGGCGGCCCAGGCAGGCGCTGATCACGCGGGCATCGGCGAGGCCGCTGAGGGGACGCCGGCCCAGGGCCTGATCAGCATCGAGATCGAGCGGGGTGAGGGCCACGATCAGCAGCCGCCCGCTGGTGGTGATGGCCTCGCGCGGCGACGCGATGGTGGGAGCATCCGACCAGGGGCGGCATTCGGCCAGGCGGCTCTCGCCACCGAGCGGGAGCAAGCCGTAGGGAGCGCTCCAGCTGGCATTTAGGCCAGCGATCTCCAGTCCTAGGCCCACACCACTAGACAGCCGCACATGGCGGGTGGTGTAGAGCCTTCCCTCTTGGGCGGTGCGCGTACGGTTGTCGCGGGCGATGCCGACACGGCGTTCCTCCTGCCAGAGCTCCCGGCTGGCCACGAGCGCATTCGCATTGGGGAGCTCACCCCGCAGCACGGCTTCCAGACCCGGCGGGGTCAGCCACCAGCCTTCAGCCGCATTGAGCTCTGCCCTCTCGGGTCCCTGGATCACTTCGGGCAGGTCGGGCAGGCGGACGGCCGGACCGAGGTCGCACGGCACCGGAGCGCCAGGCCTCAGTAGGGCACCGGGGTACCAGCCGCCGCCTTCGCTGGAGCCCTGCAGGTGGAGCGGCGCCGGGAACAAGGGCTCGCCGTTGCGCAGCAGGAAGGGGCCAGTGAAGGAGAGCAGCCCGAGGTCGTCGGGGCCGGGGCCGAGGGCGCGGTTGAGCTCAACAGACCAGCGCCCCGAACCCGACCAGCCGTTGCCGCGGGCCAGGGCGGCCCGCAGGGCACCGGTGATCGAGGCAGGGTGGGGCGGGAACAGACCACCCACCTCGCCGGGACCGTTGCTCTCTGCCGAGAAGGGGGTGCCATCGCGGAAGAAGAGGGTGTCGACCGGTTCGAGCTGGAGGCGCATCAGGCGTCCTCCTCCAGGGCGGGTGCGGCGAGGAAACGGGCCAGCAGCAGCGCGTCGATGCCGACCTCACGAGCGGCTGTGGAGGAAACGGCCGTGGAGGTTGTTGCCTCGCCCGATGTGCCGGCGCGGGCTGGAGGGAGCAGCGCCAGCAGCTGACCGGTGAGCTGCTCGCTTAGGGTGTCGGCTTCCTTGACACCCTGATCCTCCAGGCTGCTGATCACCTCGGCACGGAGGAAGGCGCGCAGGTCGAGGTCGCCGGGCAGGACGCCCCACGCCCCCGGCGCCCATTGCGGCCAGTTGCAGATCAGGCTGAGGATGTCGCGCAGGCGGTAGAGCAGCGAGGAGGAGACACTCGACTGGCTCAGGCGTTGCTGCAGCATGCAGACCAGGGCGTCGAGCTGATCGGTGGCCGACAGCGACCCGACGGCAGTGGGCCTGCCGTCGGGTCGGCGCCAAGTCGTGGTCCAGAGGCTGTTGAGCCCGCCGCCCTTGAGCACTGCCACGGCGAGTGAATCGCGTCCGTTCTGATCCTTGGCCACATCATCGAGGAGGCGATGGGCTTCGCCGAGCACGGCCGTGAGCGGGAGCCGCACATGGGCGAACACCACGGCGGCTGAAAGGGTGGCTCGGGCCTTGGAGTCCACCTGCCGGAAGACAGTGGCATAGGCCTCGGCCAGAGCCGAGGCACAGGTGAGGGCCTCGGGAACCGGCAGCATGGCGAGTACGTCATCGCCACCGGCGTAGACGGTGACGCCGCTGTGCTGCTGCACGATGGCGGAAACCTTGGCGGTGAAGGCGGCCAGAGCCGCGCCCACGGTCTGCCCGCCGAGGCTGCCGACCAGCTGGCCGAGGCGATCACCGTCGGCCAGCAGCAGCGCATAGAACACCGGGGCGCTGCCGAAACGGACGCCCTGGTCGTCACGCGCGTTCTGGAGGCTTTTCAGTGACTGGATCAGTTCCTGGCAACGCTTGTCTTGTCGCCTTTCGGGCTGGGGCCGCTCAGCAGCGTCGCTCTCCCCAAAGGGGCAGAGTCGCTCATCGGTAAGAAAACTGGTTTGGAGATAGTTGGCGTCGATGCCGAGCAGCGGTCCTCGCAGGTCCGCCAGTGCAGGGATAGCCCGGGGCGAGACCTTGAGGGCGTCCTGAGGCACCACAGCGCGCAGCGTCTCGGAAAAGGCGGCGGCCTGGGGCGAGGCTGCCAGGCTCACCCGGCGGAGCCAGGGCACGGCGGCCATGCCGGCGGTGGAGGGCCAGCGGCTGACATCCAGCTCCCAGCCGATGGCGCTGCGGGCCACCTTCGGGAACAAACGCTTGACGAGGGCGATGGCGCAAAGGCGTTCGTCCGGGCGCAGCTCGAGGGGGCCTACATCGCGGCGCAGGCGCTCCCAGAAAGCGTCCTGTTGCTCGCGGGAGGACCGACCCTGGGCGCGCATCAAGCCAGAGAGCTCCTGGAAATCGGGCATCAGGCTGCACTTGTCGCCCGGTTCCTCCGGCAGCCGCTGGCTGCGCCAGTGCTTGCGGCGCGCCAGCAGCCCCCCGGCGGCCTCGGCGTCGCCGGCGGTCCAGAGCACCTCCCAGAAGGCGGCGGTCTGGCGGGCCCAGATCTCGGCCGTGCCCTGACCCCGGGAGGAGGGCGCCACCACGAACCGCTCCCAGACGGCTTTCTGCACCCGTTGCCAGGCGGCCTCAAGCGCCGCCACCCCGGCCTGGGCCACCGCGGCGGGATCGACGCCGGTATCGAGCTCGGCCACGAAGTGATTGGGCACCGATCCAATGCGAGGGGGCTCGCCGGGACCGGTCTTTCCCTGCCGCTCCGCGCAGACCCAGGCATAGAGAGGGTCGTCGGCCACGGAAGGACGCACGATCCTGATGCCGGCCTCGCTTATGCCGCGCATGGCATGGGCTGAGAGGAAGGACAGCAAATAGGAGCTGCCCCAGAGATCGCGGGTGCGGCGCGACTGGGCCACAAAGCCCTGCACAGGGCCGATCGAGAGATCAAGCAGGAGTGTCATGGCGACACCACTTCCAAGGCCGTGGTGAACGTCTCCTTGCGTTGCTTCGGAGCAGGGATACGGTCGAGCAGCCGATCAAGGAAGGTGTGAATCGGCGCATAGAGCTCGTGCTCAGGTTGCTGCGGGATCGGCTTGCTGCCCACGGAGATCTGAGCGCGGCCGCCATTGCCGGAAGCCGGCAGGAAGCGGGCCGGCAGAAAGGAGAGCACCGCCACTGGCCTTGAACCGCACTGGTGGATGTGGATCAGCAGGGGGCTGGCGCGGCGGTCGAAGCCGATGGGGGCGACTTGCTTGACCCTGCTCTTGCCGTAGTTGTGGGGGAGTCCGAAGGCGATCCGCTTGGGATGCGATTTTCGAGCACTCACAGGAGTTATTTTTTCGTCCATCAGATCGTGGTCGGATTTGAAGTTTCTCTCGCTGGGTACATCGCGCAGGATCTTCCCAGACTGGCCCCAGCTGCGATAGCGCACCATCTCGCGGCCAATCAGATCGAGAAGATGGAGTCCCTCCCAGCAATCCTCGGAACTGAGAACGATATGGCGTGCCCCTCTGGAGAGCGCGGTGAATTCGGGCAGGCCCTGGCGGTTGGCCTGCTGCTGCAGCGCTGTGATCGAGGCGACGAGCCCCTCCTCGTCGGACGGTACTTGCCAGGTGCTGGCGCCATCCACCGTGAGCGACTGCAACGCGAGCGAGCCATAGCCCTTGCGGCTGCGGGAACCCATACCGCCGAGGGTACCCAGGGCGATCAGGGCCTGCAGAAGCGAATCCATGAGGTCAGCATCGTCATTGAGCTCGGTGGCCCTGAGCTGAACGCTGAAATCGAGCGGTGCCAATAGTGCTGCACGGCAGAGCTCACCGGCTTGCGTGCTGGTTCTGGGGCTAGCGAAAGCCGCCATCAGGCCATAGCCCAGGTAGCGGCCCCCCATGCCGACCACCTGGTTGTCGCCCTTGGCTTCTTGGAGCACCGTGCCCACGTCGACAAGATCCAACCGCGTGGACGACCCGAGCCGCATGACCACACGCGCCTGCCCCCCGCCGGGGCTGCCGAACAGAAGATTTTCCTGCTGCTGGATCAGGGCCAGATCCCCATTGCAACGGCTCCAGGCCAAGGCCCGCCACCAGAATCGGAGCACCCCCTTGAAGCTGGGCAGCCGCAGCTCGGCGGTGTCGGTAGTGACTCCGCCACAGAAGAGAGGAGTCGTGAGACGGTAACTTGCCTCAATCGTGTTTACCATTGACCCTCCTATTGCCCTGCAGCCAAAAGGCCTCGCCGGCCTGATAGGGATCGGCCTCTTGTTCCGGTGAGGGGCGCCGATCGATCAGGCCGAAGCGCTGCACCGGACGGCCAAATGATCTGGCCTGATTCTCCAGTTCCTGAGCCGCCAGCCCCATCAGCGTGGTTCCACCGGTCACGTTCACCAGCACCTCGCTGGCGCGAACGCAAGCCTCCTGGGCTTCCAACTTGAGCCGCTTGAATTCCTCTAGGCCACTGTAGGGATCCTCCAGAACCAAAGGGGTGACCACCCCTTGGAAACCAGCCCGGTCGGCAGCCTCCCTGATGACCATCTTGCTCTGGCTGGAGCAGATCACAAGACAAGCGGAGGGTTCACCGCCAATACGCTTGCGAGAGGCCATCAGCGCACTGAAGAGCACACCGGGTCGACTGCCGATCGGACTTACCAAAACGGTACCGCCCTCTCCATCACCCAGGCTGAGGGAGAAACGCGGACAGACCTTGAGCTTCTCAGACCAGTAAGCCTTAACGCTCTCCATCTCGTTGCGAACCTTGGGGTTGCCGATTAGCACTTCCTTTCTCATCCCGTGGTGAGCGAAGCCATTTCGTAAGTTGGTAAGCAAATGCCAGAAGTCACCCAGACCCATCTGCTCGAGCGAGAGCAATAGACGCAGGTGAGATTCCTGGCTGGCAGCAGCAATGGCCCCAAGCTGGCTTGCAGCCTTACGGCGTGTGGCTTTGTAGTTAATCCAATCCGTAGTGTCTTCCATGCACCACAACGCCCAGGACACCGTCCACTCATCGAGAAGACCCAGAGCCATTGCAGCATCCTCGTGCGAGAACAGGTTGTCGATGAGGTTCCCCTGGCGATGCAGTTCGAACTCCGTCAGCGGCACCTGTCCTTTCCATTGCTCACCCCCCACCTGGGACGGGAGCTCAAAAGGCAGCAGCAGCCTGTCAAGCTGTTGGACAAGCTCTTGGGCAAGTGGAAGGTGATGATCATTCTCCAGGGCTTTTTTCATGGGCTTCAGCCTCTGGCTACGGAACAGCTGCACCTGGCGGCCCAGTTCGATGGGCAAAGCGGAGAGATAGCCCTCCGAAATCAGCTTCAGATCCTTGGCGATGGCGGTCGCCACTCCCTGCTTCAGCCCAGTCTGCAGCGCCTCGGCCAACGGCAGAGCGCTTCCTGTGTCACGTAGAACCTGCAACGCGTGGATCCAGCTCGGCAGCTCCAAAAGCGGCCTGAGATCAAGGAAGGGGCTCTCTTCGGGCTGCAATAGTCCATACCAGGCGCCGATCAGCTCGACATTGCGGAGGCTGACGAGATAGAGGCCGACGAGGTAGGTGAGGAAGGAGAAGTGTCGATAGCCATGAGTGACATCGATACTTATCCGAAGGGGGCCATCAACTGCAGCAGGAATCGCTCCAGTTGCCTGAGTGAGAAAGGTGTTGATATCGGCCTGGCTATGGCCCGATGAAACGTCGACTGTGATCACTTCGCAATACCCAAGAAGCCCACGCATGAGCAACGGAAGGCTGTCTTTACGGGCTTCTTGAGTACAGAGAGCTACCACCCGGTTAGGCCTCTGGTCAGGCGGAAGAAGACTCATCAAGGCCAGGGGGGCGAGAGCCGCATTCACAACCTGGCTGTTGAGTGAATAGCTGGCTTCACGTGGATGCGTTCCCAGAACGGTGAGCAGGTAATGAGGTACTTCCGGAACAGTTACTTCCTGCTGGTCAGGTGCCATTCAGATGCACCTCCCGAGGCGTTCATTGGCTGCATGGATGCAAGATTTATAATCATGACCTTGCTACGGGTCTAGCATATCTTAATAAAATGTCTCATCCCTTTGTCCATGGCTGAGCTTGATGCATGAATGTCATGCCCAAGAGTGGCTGGCAGCTACGCCTGAGGCTCCGGAGTGACTGCCAACATACTAATTGATACATTGCCATCGACGGGCATTTTGCAGTGAATACGCTACTATTATAACAACATCACTGAGTACAGCCTCCCCAGATGAGCGAGTCATCCGGAACGCCAAGAATCGCCGTGTTTCTGTACTCTCGGCAACTGAATTTTCAACTTCCCCGGATGAGCGAGTCATCCGGAACCCCAATGAAGACGGATAGCCCAGTGGATGAGATCGCCCACGTTTCAACTTCCCCGGATGAGCGAGTCATCCGGAACGTCGCCAGCTTCCACTCGCAGCCTGCCCCGCAAGGGTTTCAACTTCCCCGGATGAGCGAGTCATCCGGAACCCCTTTTTCTCGTTACCCAACCGAGCTGAAGGACAACGTGTTTCAACTTCCCCGGATGAGCGAGTCATCCGGAACTTCGCCACAGGATACCGATTTCGGAAAGTCCCTTCTCCGGGTTTCAACTTCCCCGGATGAGCGAGTCATCCGGAACAGGACGGCGCTATCACACCTACGCTGCAAACGCAAGAGGGTTTCAACTTCCCCGGATGAGCGAGTCATCCGGAACAGCAGCTTCCAGAACTTCTTCTTCAGGCAGAACCGGGGTTTCAACTTCCCCGGATGAGCGAGTCATCCGGAACCCTGTTCATCCGCCGCCTTCAGGACAGCCGCACCCCCGGTTTCAACTTCCCGGATGAGCGAGTCATCCGGAACCCGCGTCTAAATCGACGGGCCCGCCACGGCGGCGGGAGTTTCAACTTCCCCGGATGAGCGAGTCATCCGGAACCGAACCCGCCGAGGGGTACAAGTGGAGGATTAAAGCGTTTCAACTTCCCCGGATGAGCGAGTCATCCGGAACATGTCTCCTGGGGAGTGGCCTGAACGTACAGGCCGATGAAGTTTCAACTTCCCCGGATGAGCGAGTCATCCGGAACGCGTCTGGAGGTCATTGCGCAGGAGGAACCCCTGCAGCAGTGTTTCAACTTCCCCGGATGAGCGAGTCATCCGGAACCAGGACAAGCATGAGCTGTTACTGACACCACCTCCACCAGTTTCAACTTCCCCGGATGAGCGAGTCATCCGGAACCGGTGTTGCTGGTGGCGGTTTGCATGGCTCAGCCATGTTTCAACTTCCCCGGATGAGCGAGTCATCCGGAACAGTGCCCAACAGGCCGCAGCCATTCAAAGGCAGCTCATGTTTCAACTTCCCCGGATGAGCGAGTCATCCGGAACAGAATCTCGAAAAACAGACGTATGCCTCTGCCTCAAGTTTCAACTTCCCCGGATGAGCGAGTCATCCGGAACCCCGGTTCGCCTCCTTGATCTGCTGGGCAGCAGACGTTTCAACTTCCCCGGATGAGCGAGTCATCCGGAACCTAAGAGTGCTCTCGAAAGGGAGCATCCAACTGCAACTAGTTTCAACTTCCCCGGATGAGCGAGTCATCCGGAACTCGGGATGGTTCACAAGAACGGCTAGGCATTGAGCCTGTTTCAACTTCCCCGGATGAGCGAGTCATCCGGAACCAGGGCTTTGAGGCCTGCGATCTGCTCATCAAGCATCTCGTTTCAACTTCCCCGGATGAGCGAGTCATCCGGAACCCCTCTGCTCCTCTTATGAGCCATCTCATGGGGTGGAGTAGTTTCAACTTCCCCGGATGAGCGAGTCATCCGGAACCCCTCCCCGAGGAGGGGAAGTACCCCCACTCGCCAGTAGACGTTTCAACTTCCCCGGATGAGCGAGTCATCCGGAACGGCGGCCACGGCCGGAGCTGTGCTCCAGCTGAGCGAAGTTTCAACTTCCCCGGATGAGCGAGTCATCCGGAACCCCAAACGGGTGAGCTGCAGCCCCTGCAGTCCAACAGGTTTCAACTTCCCCGGATGAGCGAGTCATCCGGAACCACGACATCCCTGGAATCCAGGAGGAGGACGACATCTCCGTGTTTCAACTTCCCCGGATGAGCGAGTCATCCGGAACAACAGGAGCTGAGGAACCTGCTCACCTTCGAGGAGGTGTTTCAACTTCCCCGGATGAGCGAGTCATCCGGAACCCAGTACGCAAAACTGCTCCAGAAGGTCATCGAAGACGAGTTTCAACTTCCCCGGATGAGCGAGTCATCCGGAACCACTTTACGTGTAGCCATGGTCTTTTGGTGTGTCAGTGTTTCAACTTCCCCGGATGAGCGAGTCATCCGGAACGTAGACAGAATGGCAGAGGTCTCCAACACTGACCTTCACGAGTTTCAACTTCCCCGGATGAGCGAGTCATCCGGAACGGGACCCTTGAGGACACCCTCAAGGCCAACGGATTCAACGTGTTTCAACTTCCCCGGATGAGCGAGTCATCCGGAACGAGCAGATCATCGCAACGAGGCTGGAGGAAGGCCGAGTTTCAACTTCCCCGGATGAGCGAGTCATCCGGAACCATTCTCCATGGCGCCAATCTCCGTGACGCCGATCTCGTTTCAACTTCCCCGGATGAGCGAGTCATCCGGAACCCCCGTACTGGGGTCACGTAAATTCTTTTGATGCGATTCGAGTTTCAACTTCCCCGGATGAGCGAGTCATCCGGAACCATTGTGGGCGGCATCCGACCCAATCAGAACACGTACATGTTTCAACTTCCCCGGATGAGCGAGTCATCCGGAACCTTTCCCCCTCCCGGGGGTGTTCGCCATCCTGAGGAAGTTTCAACTTCCCCGGATGAGCGAGTCATCCGGAACCTGCCACCGAGGAGCAGCGCCAGGCAGGCGTAGGCGAGTTTCAACTTCCCCGGATGAGCGAGTCATCCGGAACCACGAAAGGGTAGGGACCAGCTCAGCTGGCAATGATGTTGTTTCAACTTCCCCGGATGAGCGAGTCATCCGGAACTGAGGACACCCTCAAGTCAAACGGCTTCAATGTCGCCTAGTTTCAACTTCCCCGGATGAGCGAGTCATCCGGAACCGGCTGGCCGCGGCCTCCTGCGCCACCGAGGGATACACGTTTCAACTTCCCCGGATGAGCGAGTCATCCGGAACTGGCCATGGATGAGGACGACCTGTTGCAGCTGTTCCGGTTTCAACTTCCCCGGATGAGCGAGTCATCCGGAACCAGGCCCCGCACGGTGGCGCCGTAGGCCGCGGCCTTCCTGTTGTTTCAACTTCCCCGGATGAGCGAGTCATCCGGAACACCGATTCAACTCATCCGCAAATCAACCGGAGAGATTGTTTCAACTTCCCCGGATGAGCGAGTCATCCGGAACTTCCACCTGAGCTTCGAGATCAGATCCTCGACAAAATGTTTCAACTTCCCCGGATGAGCGAGTCATCCGGAACCCGTCTTCCACCATGTCGGAATGGTCGTCAAGCAAGCAGTTTCAACTTCCCCGGATGAGCGAGTCATCCGGAACATAGCTCCCTGGACAAACTGGGCTACGACCCGGACTCGGAGGTTTCAACTTCCCCGGATGAGCGAGTCATCCGGAACCCGTCACAGCCCGTGTCGACGAAAAGCTCAACCTGGACAAGAGTTTCAACTTCCCCGGATGAGCGAGTCATCCGGAACGCTGCCACCGAGGAGCAGCAAAAGGCGGGGGTGGGCAGTTTCAACTTCCCCGGATGAGCGAGTCATCCGGAACGGAGCTGGAGGCCGCCTCCTGCGCGCCAGAGGGGTACACCGTTTCAACTTCCCCGGATGAGCGAGTCATCCGGAACAAGAATCCCAGATGGTCGCCGCGGCCATTGACTCCGCGTTTCAACTTCCCCGGATGAGCGAGTCATCCGGAACGGGGCTCCTCGTCATGGCCATCTCCAAGCGTGGATCCAGTTTCAACTTCCCCGGATGAGCGAGTCATCCGGAACAAAGCCATGATCACTAACGAGCAGGAAGACTACATCACGTTTCAACTTCCCCGGATGAGCGAGTCATCCGGAACGAGGTTCCGAGCGAGGAAGACCTCAGCCAAAGGGCCGGGGAGTTTCAACTTCCCCGGATGAGCGAGTCATCCGGAACCCATCCAGCCCGAGAACACTTCAAAACTGGCTTACAGTTTCAACTTCCCCGGATGAGCGAGTCATCCGGAACCAGACCTGGGCGATCATTACCAGATCACCCCAGCTCGTTTCAACTTCCCCGGATGAGCGAGTCATCCGGAACCGAGGAGCTTCCGACTGAAGAAGACCTCAGCCAAAGCGTTTCAACTTCCCCGGATGAGCGAGTCATCCGGAACAGGGCGAGGTTGTAGATGTGGCGATGCAGATCAACGTCCTGTTTCAACTTCCCCGGATGAGCGAGTCATCCGGAACGTGGGTGGGGTGTCGTTGATGGTCTGGCCCAGACCAAGGTTTCAACTTCCCCGGATGAGCGAGTCATCCGGAACGAGGCTCCCCGTTGATGGGGAGCCTCGGTGTGCTGGGCCAGTTTCAACTTCCCCGGATGAGCGAGTCATCCGGAACCTGGATGGGTTGGGTCATGGGGGGGTGGGGTCAAGAGTGGTTTCAACTTCCCCGGATGAGCGAGTCATCCGGAACAAATCGACAAGTGGCTAAACCCACTGTTCCCCCTGTTGAGTTTCAACTTCCCCGGATGAGCGAGTCATCCGGAACCAGCAGATCGGACTCAACCCCCTCACCCTCTACGAGCAACTCCAGGTTTCAACTTCCCCGGATGAGCGAGTCATCCGGAACCGATCACCCTGGCCTACCTCCGTCCCACACGAGGGGGTTTCAACTTCCCCGGATGAGCGAGTCATCCGGAACCAGGCCTCCCGTCATCGCACGGGGGGCCCACCCCCGTTTCAACTTCCCCGGATGAGCGAGTCATCCGGAACGTTACCCGCCCGTGCGCTCAAAGTATTCATTCGCGTTTCAACTTCCCCGGATGAGCGAGTCATCCGGAACAGGCCGCTCTCGCCCCATCCCCCAGGCCCCCGTCTAGTTTCAACTTCCCCGGATGAGCGAGTCATCCGGAACTTTGGCCTTGAGAAGCCGTCCGGTCCAAGGAGTTTGCAGGCTATTTGCGCGCACCCCCACTATGGACCCTGCCAACCTCCCCCGCAACAGGGTCTAGGTCGCCGAGATCCCCTGCGCTGCAGTGCAGCGCGCAGCTCCACGCTGGAATGCGGCTTTTGTGGGATTTTCGGGCTGCGCGCTCTGTTGCTGCATCGCTCCCGACCAGCCATGCTCGGCGGCAGGCCAGCCCCGATTGGACCTCTGATGGCCACCACGATCAGGATCACCTTGCTCAGCGGCTCCTGTGGCCGGGAGCACTACCCCCCTCCCCCCTTGTTTCTGCTGCAGGCCCTGTCGCAGGTCAGTGCTGGGCTCGATGAGGTGGTTGGCCTGCTGGCAGCGCAACCGCCGCACTATCACCTCCCCTACGGCCAGGTCGACACCCGGCACGCCCTGAGGCGATCCTCTGGATCTGCGCCTTCCGCTTCCCAGCTCCAGCTCGGCTCTGGAGCGGCATTACATGTGACTTGGCCTGTGGATCTCTCGGCCGAACAGGAGAGACATCTGACGGCCGGCCTGGCCGAACTGTGCTGTCTGGGGCGGCCGCAGGACACGGCGCTCTGGCAGGTGGTCCCCTCCATGCCTGATCCCAATTGCATGCCCGCTCCGGATGGAACCCTTCAGCTGCTCTGCTGGGCCGAACCGGGCACTACCGGTGTCCCGGGACACCCTGCTGGGCTGGGGGAACGCTCGGTTCGCTATCGCTACACGCCAACCCGCCGGCTCCCCCGGGCCGGTTCCTCAGCCATGGAACTGGCTAACCGCGCGCTGTACGGCGTGGAGACAACCGTGGCCCTGCCGTCCTCTGCCGGGATCGCCTGGACGGATCGGCTGCATCGGGCCCTGCTACAGCGGGCTCCTGGCTCTCCGCTGTTTGCCGGCCTCATCAGCGGCAGACCGTTGCCGGAGGATCAGCGCGCCTGGTACCGCTGGGAAGCCAGCCAGGAAAGGATCGCGTTCCTGGAGGTGCTCAGCCCCCAGCCGTTTGACGACGATGAGCTGGATGGACTCACGGGTCTGCAGGTTCTCTTCGGGCCTAGGGGGATGCAGGTGCCTCTGCGCTTGATGCAGCTCAATGCCATGCCAATCGCCCGTGCACGACGCGCTCGCACCGCCACCCCCATGCTGCTTTACACCACGCCACGGGCCGGCAGGCCGCAGCGCTCACCAGCCATCCAGGCGATCCAGTCGTTGCTGTGGGGGCTCGGTGAGCAGGGCAAGATCAACCTCGAAGCCCATGCGCTCGAAGGCACCGAAGACAGGGCTTGCATCGAACACCCGCGGCTCGGCCGCCTCAGCGCCCGCACCTGGGAAGCGGCAGAAAGGAACCTGGTCGCCTGGCGCGGTGATCGCCGTGCGGCCTCCACCCTCGGCTACCACGCCGAACTGGAAGCGGAGCAGCCCATGCCGCTGCTCGCCGTGGGCTGGGGGCGCCATTTCGGGGCCGGCAAACTGGTGCCCATGGAATCTGACTGATCCAAGTGTTCGCCGCGCAGCAGCACTTTCGCCCGAACGGGCGAAATCGATGACCCTGCCCTTCGTTCTACTGTGGAGGCTGCACCGCCCCCTTCTCTGCCAGCGCTCCCTGCTCTCATCGAGCCTCCTGCAGGCCTTTCGGCGGTAGAGGCAATGGACTCGTCGAAGGCGGGGTTGAGCTGCCGCGGCCCACGAAGTTTCCAATCAAGAGGGGTCACCAGCGAGTGGTGACGCTGCGGACAATTTCGGTGTGGGCGGTGGTGATGGTAGGGACCAGAAGAGACACGACCCATCGCTGCTGAATACCTTCAAAACCGTTGCACGGCAAAGCTGAGCGCTACGCAAAGCCATCACTGGGATCTGGGCGTAGCGAGTGGTGCGCGCTCAGATCACCGGATCGTCCCAGTCTGTGCTGTCAACGGCTTTGCCCAGGTGCACAATCCGCGCGGAGCTCGCTTCCGGCACCGGCCAGAGGCGAACGCTGTCGAGCTCGACCTGAATCAGCCGGGTCAGGCGCTGCCGCAGCACGGTGATCTCCTCCTTTCGCAGCATGCACTCGAACACGCTCCACTGCACCCGCACGCCATAGCCCTCCAGCAGCTTGGCAAGTTTGCGGCGGCGCTTGTTGCTGGGGCTGTCATAGGCGATCACCCAGAGTTGTTCACGAGCCATGACTCAACGCCGCTGGGGAACCACCAATCCATCCACAGGGGCATATACAAAACGAACAAAGGCCCGCACCAGCCCGTCGACAAGTTCCCAGCGTGGCCCATGCCGGCTATCGGCCAATGTCACCCGCTCAGCCATGTAGCTCGACCAGGTTTTCAACCACAGGCGGCGCGTGGCTTCATCAAGAAAGATGCCGCCATTACGGGCCTCAAACCCCTGATCGGCCCGGATGCGTCGGATGCGGATCAACCACACATTGAATGGATCCACCAACAGGGTGCGCAGCGGTTCGATCAGATCCGACACCAACGCGGCATGCCGCGCCGAACCCACATGCAGCACCCCTTCATAGGGGTCCAGACCCTGCAGTTCGATGCGGGTGAGCAGACCATTCCAGAGAACGGCATAGCCGAATCCGCAGAGGGCATCGAAGGGCGTGGTGGGTGGCCTGCGGTGGCGTCCGAGGAAGGCAAAACCATCCCCCTCCAGCAAGCGGCCCAGTGCCATGAAGTAGTCGGCGGCGGCATTTCCCTCCAACCCCCGGATGCGATCGGCCGATCGAGCCAGGCGCACCTGCTGCCCGTGCCAGTTGAGCCGCTTAATCGTGGTCGCCACCAGCTCCCGCCGGTCGCGGCGGGTGAGCCGCAGCAGCAGCACCCGGCCATTGGAGATCTTTCCGGCGATCAGGCTCGAGGCGGCGGCCAGCCGGTCGGCTTCCCCCAGCATCAGCTGGTGGCGCCCTCGGTGCCGGAATCCTCCCTCCACCGGCTGAACACGGCCGTGGCACCAGCCATGGCGGCTCAGGTAGGCGATTGGGATTCCCCGCTGCAGGCAGGCCCGGATCAAAGGAGTGCTCAGCTGCAGGTTGCCCATCACCAGGATCTGGTCCAGCAGGGGCAGCCGCACCCGTTCGATCTCCTCCCCCCGGCAGCGCACCACCAGCTGCTCGCCATCGATGCCGGCCGTTCCATAGGAACGGAGCAGGTAGAGGCTGCGCATCAGCGCTTGGGCAGACGCCAGGTTGTCGGATTAAGGCTCCGCGCGGGCGAGGCGCTGGCTGGAGGCCTGCCCCGCTGACGCTGGGCGCCCTCCAGCCAACGCTGCAACACCACACCACCAAGGCCGGTGAGGAAGGTGCTTGCCGTGACCAGCAGGGTCAACGTGATCACTGCAGCCAGCCCCAGTGGTGCGATCAGCAGCAGAACCAGGGTGATCGCCCCATTGACCAGGCTGATCAGGCCATGAACCATCAATGCAGGGCGTTGAGAGGAATCGGTCATCGCTCGAGCCGTGGTGCGGGGTTCTTTCGAGCTTCGACGACACCAGGTGCGATGAGTCTCCACTTCGTGCGAAGAACGGGGACCTGGCCTGCAAACCCGTCAATCCTTCAATACTTCGTAGTTCGCCTCAAAATGGCGACAACTCCAGGGAAATCGGCCTAGAAAGCACACACTTGAATCATCGTGTTGACGTGCAGTAACGGGTTGGCAGATCAATCGGGTGCCACACAACCCATCTTTACCGTCGTCACGATCTTTGCTCCGGTGCAGGTGTTCATCAGCTCTTCGTGCAAGCTACGGGACCGCTATGGCAGCTCCTTACTGCTGTCCGTACTCGCCAAGGCGATCGCCGATGACGCCCGGCAGCGGGTTTTTGAGGTGCTCAGTCCGGCTCTGGTGAACACGGCGCGGGGGACCCCAACCTGCTCGTAGTCCGTGGCGCCTACAAGAAAGGTACTGGACGTGATGCTCTCCATCTGACCCGATGACCCACGTGTTGCTTGTCACCGTTGGCGGCAGCCCCGATCCGATCCTGGCTGCAGTGGAGGCCCACCAGCCCGATGAGTTGATCTTCATCTGCAGCGCCCCCCCCTGTGAGGCGCCAAGCGTCGACCAGGTGATCGGTGAGGGGATGCCCTGTTTGCATTCAGGCCCGGATGGTCAGCAGGAATGGCGGCCCAATCTTGTCAACCAACTAGGCCTTGCCGATTTCCGGCCCGATCTGCAACTCGTGGAGCTGCCGGATCCCGACGACTTGGTGGACTGCCATCGCCGCATCCAAAGCTGTTGCCAGGCGCTCAAGCAGCGCTTCAGCCGGCTTGAGCTGTGCGGCGACTACAGCGGTGGGACCAAGACTATGAGTGCGGCCCTGGCCATGGTGCTGGTGGACCAGGGCGCCGGCATCAGCCTGGTGGCGGGCCAGCGCAGCAACCTGATCCGTATTGAGTCCAGTGAGGGCAGCCGCTCCATTGCCGTCGGTCCCCTCCGGGCGACGCGTCTGCTACAGGAGCAACTGCCACTGCTGCTGCGATCCCATTTCTACGACCGGGCTGCAGTGGCCCTGCATGAACTGCTCACCCTCCATCAGAACAGCCTCGACACACCGAGTCTGGAGGCGATTCAGCAGCTGGAGGAATGCCTGCCGGTGCTGATGCTCTGGGATCGCTTTCGCTGGGAGGAGGCCCTGGAGCAGGCTGCCGGCACCATCCTGCCGGAACAGTTCCCAGCCCTCATCGATTGGTGGCAGCGGGTGGTGGAGTCCCGTCGCTGGCTGGATCAGGCGGAACCAGCGGTGACCGTCACCGGCTACGAACTCGTGCAGGACCTGTTGCTCAACGCCGAACGCCGGGGCTGCCGGGGTTGGTACGACGATGCTGTGGCACGTCTCTACCGGACCCTCGAACTGCTCGCCCAGACCTACATCCAGCTGGAGAAGGGCTACGACCATCACGCCTTCTGGGATGACGAGCAGATCCAGCGTGATTGCAGGCAATGGAATGTGAAACGCGGCGTGGGTGGTCTCTACTGGTGGTTGCGGCAGACCGAGGGGAGTACAGGCCTGGGTGGTGCGGCCGGTAGCCAGTGGTTTCAGCTGCGCGAGCTTCTGGGAGCACGCAACCAGTCCCTGCTCGGCCACGGTCTGCGGCCGGTGCAGGAAGGGGAGTGGCAGGCTCTGCAGCAAAGGGTCACCAACCTGGTGACCAGGGCACTCTCTGAGGTCGGCTGCACGCAGGGTTCACCGCCCCACCAGCTGCCCGGAGCCACCTTGCTCGATGGGCCCGCTGCCCGCTTCCTTCTCGGCCAGACTTCATGACCGACATCCTCGTGCTCAGCTTGGGCACCACCACCGACCCCCTGGAGCAGTGCATCTCGCGCCTCCGGCCACGCCGGACGGTGTTTGTCTGCTCGCAGGGCACCCGGCCACTGGTGGATCAGATCCTCAGCAAGGTGCGGGTCATGGGCTTTGAGCCGACACGTGATGTACTCGTGCTCAGCCAGTCCGCTGCCGGCACCGACTCACCAGCAGGGGAGATCGACCAGTTGCACGCCGTCTACGAGTGCTGCCGCAATCTCCTTCAACGGCTGCGACGTGAGGAGCCTGGAGCTCGGATCTGGGTGGACTACACCGGCGGAATCAAAACGATGGCCACCGGCCTTGGACTTGCGACCGTCGATGACGTTGGAGTTCAGCCCGTCACCTACACTGAATGTCAGCGACTCGATGACATGTTGGGTGGGTTTCTGAGTTCCATTCTCGATCAGCGGCGAGGAGAACTGGTTCCCCTCGAGCAGCTCCCTAGCAGCTTGGTAGAGATGGGCCTTACAGAAGTTGACCATGGCTCGTGATTCGCACGAAGATGGCCCACCGGATCGTCACGAGTGGGAGCGTGGAGAGCAGAGGTTCCCGCCTGCTTGTTTGCTCCGATGACCGACCAGCTCGGCTTCTTTGATCCCTCTCCCTGCGATGCTCCGCAGCTTCAGGCGTTACCTGGCCTTGCCCTGCGCTTTTGGCCCGGCTGGGTCGGAGCCGAGGCCGATGGCTTGATGGAGCGCTTGCGGCGTGAGGTGGCCTGGAAACAGGATTGGATCACCCTCTTCGGCCGCACCCATCCCATCCCGCGCCACACCTGCTGGGTTGGGGATCCCGGCTGTACCTACACCTACAGCGGCGTGGCCAACACCATCGAGCCCTGGTCTCCCCCGCTCCAGCAACTGCGCGAGCGGGTGCAGCAAGAGGTGGGCTGCAGCTTCAACTCCTTACTGCTCAATCGCTACCGCGATGGTCGCGACAAGCTCGACTGGCACGCCGATGATGAACGGGAACTCGATCCGGCATCTCCCATCGCCTCCCTCAGCCTGGGTGCCGCGCGCAGCTTTCGGCTCAAGCCGAAGGACCCCGAGGCCCATGCCGGCGATCCGCTGGTCTATGAGCTGGGCCACGGCGATCTCCTGGTGATGGATCCCCCCACCCAGGAGCACTGGCTGCACCAGGTGCCCCAGCGCCTTCGGGTGCAACAGGAACGCATCAACCTCACCTTTCGCGTCATTCGCCCGGAGGCGATCCGCCATGTATGACCGGCTGATTCCCGAGGTCATCGACACCTTTTCCTACCCAGGAGAAAGCGAGCGCGACTTCCTTCTCCGTCTGCGCGATGCCGATATCCGTCTGCGGGGGAACTACGCCACCTCGGCACCCGTGGCGGCTGAGCCCTATGCCAAACCCATCCTCAGAGCGGCCTACCTGTTTCGCTATCTGGGGCACTACACCCTGCAGCTCGGCGATCTGCTGAGGGATCTGGAAGGCACCGCCGCCGCAGACGTGCTCGCACTGCCGGAGCTGAAGCTCGCGGCCCTGTGCGGTGGACCCTGCCCAGAAGCGATTGCCCTGGCAACGCTTCACCAGCAGGCGGGGGGGCAATACCTCCAGGCCACCGTGCTGGATCTTCATGCCGAAGCCTGGGCCGACTGCTGGCCCATCACCACCCGCATCATTGACGACTATCCCGAGCATCCAGAAGTGCGGATCGGCGGTGTGGCCATCGATCTGTTTCAGCCCAAGCTGCCAGCTCGGGAACATCAGGCGCTGCGGTGCGCCCAGGTGTTCACCACCATGAACTGCCTCAACGAGCTGGTGGGCCTTGATGCCGAGAAGCTCCAGCAGGGCTTGGCGATGCGCCTTGATGCCCTCGCCCCGGGAACGCTCGTGCTCGCCAGTGATCAGGCCAGTTACCGCGACTGTGCTCGGGGCCTGCGGATGCTGCAGGAGCTGCTCCAGCAGCGGGGTGCCTCCATTCTTCTGGCCGAGCTGGATCCCAACCGGCCCCACGTGGCCCAGAACCGCTTCGAGACACCGGAGCGGATCGCCTGGATCTACAGCGCGGAGAATCAGAACATTTTTCGAATCTGGACGAGGCAGCTCCGCCTCGCGGCCCTGATGGCCTGAACCTCGTCCTTCGCACGAGGAACAGGATGAATCGGCCCGACAAGCAGGACAGTGAAGCGGTCCTTCGCCTGATCGCCCATGCCTGTCCGTTCCGGCAGCTGGGAGCAGTTCCACCACCACATCCGCTGGAGCCAGCCTCCTGCTCGTGCAGCCGCCCCGATGCCGTCGGTGATGCGCTCGGCAGCCGTGTCGATCCGAGCCCCCCGCGAGCAGAGCCCCCGGGGCTCGGGCAAAGGGCCATCTGATCTCGGTGATCTGCTCATCTCCCTCTGGAAGGGTTTCTGGGGTGGCCGCTGAGATCAACGCTTCTTGGTGCTGATCCCTGAGCTATCTCCGAACAATCAGGAAGGGATCGTCGCCGGGGCCTGGCAGCGAACGGCTCAGGCCCATCACCGTCAACCCCACCAGCAGCACCTGCCCACCGGGTACCAGCGCCAGCGCCACGCTCAGCACCAGTGACAGGGTCGCCCCGCTCAAGGCCCCCAGGCCAGTGGCCGCCAGGGCCTCCTGCAGCAACTGCCGCCGTTCAGCCGGATCAGCTGTGCTCCACCTCCGGCGGCTCTGCAGCAGCGCCAGCCCCAGGCTCAGCCCCGCCGCCAGCAGCGCCGCCTCGAGGCTTTCGATCACCAGCGCCTGCGGCATCCCCTCGGCGGCGAGCGCATCGAGGCCGCCATCGAGATGGGCGCGGCCGATCTCCCAATCCTCCATCCCTTCGGCACCACGGGCGCGGTTCCAGCTCGCCGTCTCGAACTGCCATCCCTGCGCAGCAGTTCCGCCCTCCGCCTGGGGGATCCAGTGGCTGAGGTCCTTGTCCGCCAGCCAGCTGCGCACCGCCGCCTGGGGATCGGGGGCCCGCAGCAGCAGCTCCGGCAGCTGGCCGCTGATCTCCGCGCCGTGGCGGGCCAGCCGTTCCTGCAGGACCGCGATCGCGGCGGGATCGGCCAGCCCGTCCCCGAGCCGACCGATGAGCGCACCCCATGCGCCGCTGCGCCATGGCGGTCTCATGCCGGCTGCGTTCCTTCCTCACCACCGAGAAAGCGGCGCAGGTTGACGCCCGCCTCGTAGGACGCTGCCAGCAGCTCCGCCCGCTGCACCTCACCCAGGCCGTCCCAGAAGGCATGGAACGTATCCATCGAGGCCTTGCCCATCCCCACGAAACCGAACAGCGTCAGCGGCAGGCCCAGCCAGGGGAACACCAGCAGTACAACCCCCAGCACCACGCTCACCACCGCCCCCTGCTTGGCGGACTCCCACACCGTCATGGCAATGGTGCGCACCTGGGTGGCGCGGTCGATCTCGCCCCTCTGGCGCAGGGCCTCGGTGCGCAGGGCAGTGAGCAGAGCCTGGTAGATCGCGTAGACCACCACGCCGCCGATGGTCGATTCGGCCACGAACTCCCCGCCATTGAAGGCTCCACCGTTGGCATTCACGTCGATCGAGGCCACACCGGCGGTCGGGGCCGCCTCCCAGCCGGCGCGGGGGATGCGGAAGGGGTCGGATTCACGGCTCATGGCGTGGGCTCTGATGAACGATGGCCTCCGCAGCGTCGCGTCCCCAACCAGCGAGGGAGTATGGATTCGTGCGAAACACCAATCCACCTGGTGTTTCGCAGGATGAGTGATTGATTCACGAACTGAGGAAGACACAGTGATGGAAATCGATAGCCACTCATCCAGGAGCCACCCCATGAGCCTGTTCTCCTATGTCGTTCGACATGATCTGGGATTTGCCCCCAATCCCTATGGCGGCTTTCTGACTCTGGCCACGTGCAAGCCCAAAATCCGCAAGACAGCCAGCGTCGGCGACTACATCGTGGGAACCGGGTCGTCAACCACTGTAGTTCACAAGAAGCTCATCTACGCTGGCCGCGTGAGCGAAGTGGTTTCCTTGGCAGACTATGGGCGCCGCCAGGATTTCCACCGCAAGGTGCCTCTGGCCTCCCAAGATCCCCGCGAGTATTCCGGCGATAACATTTACTCATTCAATAGCGGCAGGTGGCATCAGCACTCCAACAGATTTCATGGACCCGAGTCGATCCAGCGAGATCTGAGTGGCGAAAATGCCCTGATCTGCCGGGATTTCTGCTACTACGGAGATAATGCCGTTGAAATTCCAGCTCAACACCACTGGATCATCAAGACAGGCCCAAACCATAAGCGAATCACCGAGGGAGGCTCCACAGATGCAGTATTGGCCTGGTTGCATTCGTTACCTGCAGGGATCCATGGGAAACCCGCGGGAAGCACTCACCACGCCAGCCGTAGGCAGGGCTCTACAAAATGCGCCCCATGTGGGCACTAGGCTCTTTCTCCGATCGTTAAGATGAAGCCCTCGAAATGAAGATCATCCTGTCACGAAAAGGGTTTGATGCTTCCTATGGAGGAAAACCAAGCCCGATTCTTCCTGATGGAAGGCTTGTGCCCCTACCCATTCCCTCATCCCACGATCACCATACTTTCGCACAAGCCGATCTGGGATCTACAGATGAAATTGATCAGCTTCTCTCGGATCTGAGCAAGGGGGAATTCCACGCCTCAAGCACCGTCCATCTTGATCCCGATCTTCGCAGAAACAAAGCCAGTCGCCCGCAGGGCTGGAGACCTGCCTTCGGGCAAACAGGCATTGCTCAGAGCCATCTTGCCTCTCGGGGAGTTGGCAATGGCGACCTGTTCCTTTTCTTTGGCTGGTTTCGGGAAGTGATCAGCCAGCATGGCCGCTGGACCTATGCAGCAAAGTCGCCCGATCTCCACCTGATCTTCGGCTGGCTCGAAGTTGACGAAAGGCTTCCCGTCGTCACTCATCGGGAAGAATGCTTGGTGCGGCACCCATGGATCGTCGATCATCCACACGTGGCTCAACCAGGCCATTACATGGATCAGCACAATACTCTGTATATCTCCAAGGCCAAATCGGATTATTACCAGTCTGCCAGCTTTGGAGGCGGAAGATTCGCCAGGTTTTCGCAACGCCGGAAGCTAACAAAAACTGGGCACAGCCGAAGTATCTGGTCTTTGCCGCCGTGGTTCATGCCCACCGAAGGCCGCAAGCCTTTGACATACCACGCCGATCCGAAGCGCTGGACGACGGGACGAAGTGAGGAAGTGATCCTCAACACCGTCGGCAAAGGTCAGGAGTTCGTTCTTGATTGCGACGATTATCCCGAGGCCATTGAGTGGGCCTCATCAATCATTGGTGAGAACGTCAAGTCATGATCTCCCAGACTTGAGCGAAGGCTCGGAAGCAGAAGGGGAACCGGCTTCCTTCTGGTGCGGCAGAGCACACAGACATCATGGTTCCGCCATCAATCTCCGTGTTTCGCACGAACAATATCCTCGAATCAGCTCAGCACGGAGATCCTGGTGGAAGCAATGGAGAGGAAGCAATGAACCACACCCCAGATCAATCCGGTCACCGGAGCTTCCGCTACCGCTTCCGCAATGGCAAGCCGGTTGACCCCAGCGAGGGCCTGCACCCGGAGATGACCGAGGACTTGCTCGCAGTGCCGCTGCAGTCCGGCATCCCCGACAGTCCCCAGCAACTCATCGACATGCAGTCCAAGGACCAGCGCCCCGAGAAGCCCGAACGCGGACAGAGCCCCAAGGTGAAGGAGGTGCTCGATCTGATCGAGAAGCTCGACACCAGTGCCTATGAGGACCAGCAGATCGCCCTGACACTGGTCCGCTATCTCGAGACGTTCCACGACGGTGTCGTTGAGGAGATGCAGCAGGATGAGGGCGCCAAACACAGCCAAATCGTGGCCTGGGCCATCGACGCGGACCGGCTGATGCGTGCCAGAGTATTGCTGGACTCGGTCGATCTCGACTGACTGCCTCACCCGTGATGAGCACCCCTACGATCCGACAACGTTCTCGCGGCTTCGTGAGCCTCTGACCTTTGCAATCCCGATCGAAGGTTGGCAGGGTTGGGGCTGGCAGCGCTCGGAATCTCGATCTCTCTCACTGCACCAACGAGCCGCTCCGCCCTGCGTTTCCAAGCACCACAGAATCGCCTTCGTGGTTCAGCCAGCCCGAGCGGAAGCCTTCTTGGGCTGCGATGGTGCGCACGTCCCGGTAGTAGCCGGCCCCGTCTGGCGTGATCGCGGCTGTGAGGTGCCGCAGCGAGGGATCGTGTTGCCGCAACCAGGAACGCAGCTCGATCACACTCATCACCTGTCCGGGGATGGGCTGCAGCTGCACGGCAGAGCCGAGATCGGACAGGCTGAAGTATCGAGCGGTTGTCTCCGGGTCATCCCCGGAAAAAGGGCGCATCCCTTCGCGGGTGAGCAGGAGATAGATGGGACGGGTGCGTGCGTCCTCCACCTGGGGCAACGAGAGCTGCACCACAGGCCGCCGCTTGTCAGGCGACAGCGAAAACTGGTCCGGCGCTTTGCATCATTAAGTATTACCGCCAATTGGTGTCGCGACAGGAATCGGCCTCTTCCCTGTCTGCGCCCCCTTTCCCACCGCTCGCATTCCCTCCAGCAGCTGCTCGGCGCGGGCTCAAGGATCGGCCCTCCCGCAAACGCCTCAGCCTTGAAGTAGCAGCGTGCACGGTCTTCATCGATCCGGTCCCACCAGTCGCCACCGATCAGCCGCAGCCACAGATCCGGGAACGGCTCCCAGCACCCTCGGAAACCATTCCAGATGGCTTCTCCGCCGGGGGCTCCATCCATGCGGGCCAGGATCACCGGGCGGCCATGACAACCGTCATCGTCGTCCTCCCAGGGATCCTCCTTGGTGTAATAGCGGTAGGCAAGGTTCATCAGCACCTCCAGCATGGGGATCACCCCCCATCGGCCAGTGCCTGGAGGTTCATCCTCTCCCAGCCGAATCACTCTCAGCTCCAACCGCAGGACGGAGTCAGAGCAGGCTTCTGGGCAGGGAAATACCGGCTGATTTCTCCTACGCTGAAACCAGTAGGAAGGCACTCCATTCGCGCCGAATACGACGCCCCTACTGGAGTTGTCTGCCGATCTGAGGGACTGCTCCTTCCAACTCGGGGATGGACACCGCTTCCGGCCACGGCTCCCAGTGCTCCCCGCCTTCGGTGTGTTCCTCCAGCACACCCAGCTCCCATTCCCAGCGTGGATCAGCAAACGTCTGGCGCAGCAATGTCCGCGGGCTGGGGAAGGATGCGGGCACCATGGGAGGCCCCCACAAGTCATACCCATCGTCGTGCTCCCTCACGAACCGGGCCGCGACCTCCTGACCTGTCGCCTCAAGCACTGCCGACAAGGCTTCTGGAAGGCCCTCGGCGGCCTGTTGCACCATGTTCGCGACCCCGCAGGCGTGGATCAGCTCGCTCTCACTTCCCTGGATTGGGAACCAGCTCAGCGGCTGCACTCGGGTGATCTGCTCCGCGGTCGGGTTGGGTGTAATCCAATACGCCCCGCTGAAGTGATTCCGCCGCATCCGCAGGAACCACAGATCCCCTTCAACCAATACCGGCCGCCCTGCAGGTTGCGTTCTGGAGCTGTCCAGCTCCTGCCAGGGCACTGCTGGCAGCAGATCCGGGCGGCTCTTCACCCAAGCCAGCAGGCGCTTCTGGGCCTGCATGATCGGGTGATGCTCCAGCCGCTGTTGCTGGATCCCCATCTCACGGGCCTGCGCCTGCAGCGCAGCCAGCATGGTTCTACGCCGGTGGCTCATCGCTTGGGTCCTCCACCAGCACAGCAACGATCTGCTCCATCACTTCTGCAGGGAGCTGCTCCGAGAGGTGCTGCAGCAACGTGCTGGCGGCAGCTTCACTGGCCGCGGCCTCTAGGTGCAGCGGCACATCCAGCCCCAGCAGCCGCGCTTCCCGCTCCTGGATCTGGATCCAGCGCCCGATCGCCTGAACCTCTCCCCGCACCACCGCCCCTGCCAGCCGCTCCCGTAGCCAGCGCAGCTCCAGCAGGTGCTGAGCTCGGATCGAAGCCGTCTGCACCTTGATCTCCTTCTGGAGCTCCTGCAGATGGCGCCGCACCACTCGCTGCACCGTCGCCTCGCCGCAGCCCAGCTGCTGGGCGATGAAGCCATGGCTCTGTCCCGCTGCCCGCAGGCGCAGGATCCGCACATCGCGCTCCGCCCGGGGGAGTTTGGTGCGGTGCTGAATGGGGCTCTGCAGCAGGGACACCCGATCAAGCCAAGACTCCCTCAATTGTGGGGTGGGCTTTGGGGAACTCGCTCCTCTTGACCAGGGAGAGAGGGGCCTGCAGAGAACCCAGGCATCTGATTACTTGGCCGGTTTCCCTATTCAATTGGTCTTGACAGCAACTCCCACCGACGACCTGATGTTGAGGCAGTGCAGCAGTAGCCAGCAGATCCGGGGTCCATATCTCCTTTATGCCGCGAGCAAAAGCTATGCAGAATTCAAAGATGTGCGGGATGTCAAGCGACATCCGGAATTGGTCCTCCGGCGACACGAAATCTGGCCCACCCTG
>NZ_JBSJOZ010000014.1:0-55707 GCF_056633155.1 Cryptocyanus atlanticus LEGE 06306 | reverse complement strand
CTGCGACGGGCTCGCGGATGCCGTCGATGTCGACGGGGGGAGCGGCGATGAAGGCGATGATGAAGCAGATCGTGGCTGCCAGGAGGCAGGGGATCATCAGCACACCGAACCAACCGACATAGATGCGGTTGTCGGTGGAGGTGACCCACTGACAGAAACTTTCCCAGGAGCCAGAGCGTCCGCTGCGAACGGCCGTGGTCATTGGAGGTATGAGGACGGGATGAACATCGAGAACTCCATGCCAGGCGCACTCCAGAGGTGCAGACACAGGTTTCGACCCCATAACGCTAGGGACGAGACGTTTGCAAGCCGACCGATCAGACGAAACGTTGCGTCGCTTCAGCCTTCATCATGAAGCTGTTCATGACATTGTCATGAAGCTGTGTCAAGCGCGGCTCCCGCACCCGGTTCGCCCGGCCTCGCCTGCTCCAGCAGCCACTGCCGACCCTGGGCGACGAATCCGCCCCAGTTCAGCTTCTCCTGGTCTGCCGCCCGCGCCACCAGCAGGGGGGCCTGGCGGCGCAGCTCGGCCAGATCCGCCTGGGCCACGCCGCTGGAGAGGGCCAGCACATCGGCCATGGCATGGCCCACCACCCGGGTGAGATAGGCGGCGCTGAGCGCCTGCAGGGCTCCCCCCACCAGCCAGGCGCTGCCCTCGAGGCGCATCAGGGCCAGCAGAGACTGGCTGGTCCACTCGGTGATCCCCAGCGCCAGGGCCGCCCGGGCGAGCTCCGTGGCCGCCTCCCGCAGCTGGTCGGGGCCCCAGGGGCACTCCCAGAGCCGGGCCATCTCCTGGAGCAGGAGACCGTTGGCCACTGCCAGCACCAGCAGATCGACACTGGGCAGGGGAGCCGCGAAGACGCCGGCCGCCACAAGCCACTGGGTGCGCTGCAGCTGACCGCGCCAGCGCTCGCGCCGCAGCGCTTCCAGCTGGCCCTGCCACTCGCCGTGCAGGGCCTCCAGACAGCGCAGCTCCGTCTGGATCCGGGTCTGACGGCCCGCCTGGCGGAGCTGCCCGCCCAGCGGAGCCAGGGCCTGGGTCAGGGCTTCGGGGCCGCCGGACCAGACGTGCAGGTGCGGGACCAGTCGGACGGGCAGCTGGGCGCGGATCTCCCGGTCCCGGAGGTCCCGCGTCGGCCCCGCCTCCAGCCGCACCAGCAGGGCCACCCACTGGCGCTCCGGCAGGGTGTCCAGCCAGCGCAGCTCAGCGGCCCCCAGCGGAGCCTCCAGCCAGACCAGCAGCAGGTCGCACTGCACGAACGGCTGGGGCCAGCACCAGCCGGCACTGGCGGCGGGCAGGGGATGACCCCAGTGCAGATGAAGGCTCCGGGGACCGCGCAGGGCCTCCAGCAGGGCCGGCCGGAGTGTCTGCGGCGGCATGGAGACGCCGGCGAGGCCCACCTCGATCCGCTCCCGCCCCTCCCGCAGCCGCAGCTGCTCGAGCCGGGTCCGCCGCGCCAGCTGGGTGGCGCGGACCTCCGAAGCCTCAGCCGGCGGCTCCAGGCGTTCGAACTGGCTGAGCAGGGTGTCGCAGCGGCTGATCCAGCCGCTCCAGGAGGAGGGGAGGCGGGGACGGATCGTGCGCTGGCCCCGACCCAGCCACCACCAGAGACCGGCCGCCCCCGCCACGGTCAACGCCCCGGACCAGGGTCCGTGCAGGCTGTCGCCCAGCACCCAGCCACCGGCCAGCACCAGGGCCAGCGGCTTCCAGGGCAGGACCCCCAGCCGGATCGGCCCCAGACCCACTCCGCTGGCGGTGGGGCTCGGATCGGCGGGGGTCGTCAACAGCGTGCACCGCGGCCGGAAGCAGTGCATCTCTAGCTCAGCCGACCGGGGCTGCCCAGCCGCGGGGCGGCGCGGGGGCGATCCGTTCGTGCCGGTGTGGCCACCGCGGCGCCGCAGGGGGCGGATCCACGGCAGCCTGGACAGGCCTCCCCTGACCCGTCCGTGGCGAGTCCTTCCGTGCCCAGATCTCCCTTCCACGGGCCATGGGCAGGTCCGCACGCCCGCTACCTGCCCAGCCTCACCCCCCGCCAGCAAGGGCAGTTGGCCGGCGCCCTCGAGCAGCAGCAGCGACGGGAGCGCTGGGACGGGGAGCTGCCGGTGCTGCTGCTGAACCGTTGCTGGCTGCGGCTGGAATCGGTGCCGGTGGAGCGGCTGGCCCAGCGGCTGCCCCCCGACGCCACCGCGGCGGCCCCGGAACTGGAGCGCTTCCGCCACTGGCGCCGGGCGGGACTGGGCGTCCTGGCCGCCGAAGCCCGCTGCTGGGAGGAATTCGGACCCCAGGCCTGCCGGGCGGCCCTGCGGCGCCACTGGGAGGCCCGGGAGCGGGGCCACCACGGCTGGACCCTGGAAACCTATCTGGACCTGCTGGGGCAGTACCGCGTGCGGATCGAGG
Organism: Cryptocyanus atlanticus LEGE 06306; assembly: GCF_056633155.1. Taxonomy (NCBI): domain Bacteria; kingdom Bacillati; phylum Cyanobacteriota; class Cyanophyceae; order Synechococcales; family Prochlorococcaceae; genus Cryptocyanus; species Cryptocyanus atlanticus. The sequence continues at coordinate 53,309 of NZ_JBSJOZ010000014.1, read as the reverse complement.
CGAGCGGCCCCAAGCCATTGCCCCTGATCGTGCTGGCCCGTGGCGGCGGTGACCGAGGCGACCATGAGCTCCACTGGCTGGTCGCCTCGGGCGGCATTGATGCGGCACACTTGCCCCCTGATTGAAGGCTCCGGCGATGGCCGACGAGAACAGCGCAGCCGCTCCCCTCCCAGGAGAGCCTCACCCGGACCCGCAGTCCGACCCGCCCCCCCCCACCCCCGAAGGCCGGGAGACCGGCCGGAAGGGAGGACGGGAGCGCGACAGCGGCGGCTTCCGCATCCGCCTGAGTGATCACGAGATGAGGGCCGCCCAGGCCGTGCAGGAGGCCTTTCAGCTGCGCTCCCCCGTGGCGGCCCTCGGCTTCTCGATCCGCACGATCGCCCAGTTGCTGGAGCAGGGACAGCTCGATGGGCTGGTGGCCAGCCAGCGGTCCCAGGCCGCGCCCCGCGGTGACACCCCGCGGGAGGGTGGGCGGGTTCGCCGGAACGCCGGCGGCGGGGGCCGCGATGACCGCAGGCCCAGGCCGGTCGACCCCTTCGCCCGGCCGAGCCGTCCGCCGCTCTCCGCTCCGGAACCCGCCAGCCCGGAACCCGCCAGCCCGGCACCGCCCGCCGCCGAGGGCGTCGACCCCGACGCCGACGCCGCCCTGGTGGAGGTGGTGATCTCGGAGGGTGAAGCCCCGGCCACCGAGAGCGAGAGCCAGCCGTGAGCCCGCGGCCCCGGGTTCTCTCCGGTGTTCAGCCCACGGGCTCCCTGCACCTGGGCAACTGGCTCGGGGCCATCCGCAACTGGGTCGACCTGCAGGACACCCACGACCCCTTCTTCTGCGTGGTGGATCTGCACGCCATCACCGTCCCCCACGATCCGGCGCTGCTGGCCGAAAGCACCCGCCGCACCGCCGCCCTCTATCTGGCCAGCGGCATCGACCCCAGCCGCTCCAGCGTCTTCGTGCAGAGCCAGGTATCGGCCCACAGCGAGCTCACCTGGCTGCTGAACTGCGTCACCCCGCTCAACTGGCTGGAGCGGATGATCCAGTTCAAGGAGAAGGCCCGCAGGCAGGGCGAGAACGTGTCGGTGGGCCTGCTGGACTATCCGGTGCTGATGGCCGCCGACATCCTTCTTTATGACGCCGACCTGGTGCCGGTGGGGGAGGACCAGAAACAGCACCTCGAATTGGCCCGCGACATCGCCCAGCAGCGGATCAACGCCCGCTTCGCCCCGGAGGAGAGCCCACTGCTGAAGGTGCCGGAGCCCCTGATCCTCGCCGCCGGGGCCCGGGTGATGAGCCTGACCGACGGCCGCAGCAAGATGAGCAAGAGCGACCCCAACGAGGCGTCCCGCATCCAGCTGCTCGATCCCCCCGAGCTGATCGTGCGCAAGATCAAACGGGCCAAGACCGATCCCCAGCGGGGCCTCGAGTTCGGCAATCCCGAACGGCCCGAAGCCGACAACCTGCTCGGGCTCTACGCCCTGCTGAGCGGCTCCAGCCGGGAGGCCGTGAGCCGCGAATGCGCCGCCATGGGATGGGGCCAGTTCAAACCGCTGCTGGCGGAGGCGACCGTGGAGGCGCTGCGACCGCTGCAGGAGCGCTATGGGGCCCTGCGGGCGGAGCCGGGCCATCTGGAGAGCGTGCTGCGCGACGGACGGGAGCGGGCGACGGCCGTGGCCCAGCTGACGCTGGAGCGGGTCCGGCGGGCCATGGGATTCCTGAGCCCACACTGATCCCAGCGCCCGGGGAGATCAGCGGCGCTGATCGGTCAACGGCCCGGCCCCGGCCGGGGGCGGCGCCAGGGAGGCTGGCGCGCCGAGGGCGGTGCGGGCTGGCACCGACTGGATCCTGCCCCACTGGCACCTGAGTCTCGGCTGAGGCGTGCGGGACTACGCACATGGTGGCCCATTTGTCCAGGACGGTCAGACGGATCGACCGGAAGCACTTCGTGAGTCTTCACACTCTCGTAAGTATTTCGACTGATGCGCCCCATGCGTTGGTGGACCCCCACCCTGATCGTCCTGCCCCTGCTGGTGGCCAGCGGCCAGCAGCCCTCCGGCGGCACCAGCCAGGCCGCCGCCGGACCCACCGGGGGGCAGCCGGGCCGGAGCGCCACCGCCGCAACCCCTCCGGCCGCCAGCGCGGCCACCTACGCCCTCACCCCCCGGCGCCGGGCCCTGCTGGCCACCATCCGCTATGCGGAGGGCACCTGGGCCGACGGGCGCGCCGAGGGCTATCGCACGCTCTACGGCGGGGGCCGCTTCGCCAGCCTGGAGCGACACCCCGACACTGTGGTGGTGCGGCGCTATGCCAGCGCGGCGGCCGGGGCCTACCAGTTCCTCCCCGCCACCTGGGAAGCCGCCTCCCGCCGGCTTCACCTGCGGGGCTTTGGTCCGGCCAACCAGGACCAGGCCGCCCTCTACCTGGTCGACCAGCGCGGCGCCCTGGAGGCGGTGGATCGCCAGGGCCTCGATGCGGAGACCATGGCCCGGCTCGCCCCCGAGTGGGCCTCCTTTCCGATGCTCTGCGGCAACAGCGCCTACGGCCAACCGGCCAAGAGCGCCGTGGACCTGCAGCGGTTCTACCAGCGGATCCTGCGGGAGAAGGAGGCCTCCCCGCTCGGCGGGATCGACGGCGCCTTGAGCTGACGACGGGCGCGGGCCTCAGGGCTCGCGGTAGACAACGCGGCCACGCTCGTCGTTGCCGACGTGAAGAAGATCCTCCTGGAGCAACCGCTCGATCTCCTGGCGGACCCGGTCCCGGGGGGTCCCGTTCTCCAACTGGCAATCGAGCAGGGCGTCGTTGTAGGTGAAGCCGGCGGACCCTGACCGGCGGGCCAGCAGAAGCAGCTGGCGATCCAGCGGCGGGGCCGGCTCCAGCAGCGGCTGGTTCCGGTTGGCCAGGGTGACCAGCTCCGGGACCAGGAACAGATCCACCAGCTGACCCACGCCGCAGAGGCCGAAGGTGAAGAGCCAGAGGGTGCCGCTCAGGGGCCGGCGGGTGTAAAAGCGCTGCAGCCCGCAGATCAGGAACAGCCCCCCCAGCCAGAGCAGGTAGGCGATGGCCACATCGCGACGCTGGGGCGCAGCGGAAGCCGATCGTGTCGGCACGGGTGGAGGGGTGGTCACGGAGGGGGGGGAATCGGCAGCTCCGGCAGAGCCACTCCAGCCTGCCGAAGCTTCGCGGAGAGCGCCCAGACCCGCATCACCAGCCAGTGCCAGGGGGCCATGGCCTCCATCTCGAGGGCCATGCTCACCGGAGCCGCGGCCCGGAGGCTGCGGGCGGCCACGATCTCCAGACGGGCCGTTCTCAGTTGCTCGGCCAGGGCCCGGCGATCCGCCTCCGTCTGGAGCGCGTCGGGACAGTGCTCCAGGAGCACCAATCCGCGCTCAAACCAGAACTCAAAGTCCCGCAGCAGGGACTCCAGCAGCTGATCCAGCAGCTGGCCGGCGGATTCGGGCCGGGGATTCGGGCCGGGGATGGATCCGGGGGGGACGGGTCGATCGCTCACCCGAACAGCCTAGAAAGCGACGGGAAGGACGGCTGCCGGAGTCGCCGGGTGCGGTGCGTAGGATCGCCGTCACGCCCGCCGAACCCAGTGCCTGCACCCCGGACGGCCGCCGATGCCCCCCGCAGCCCGGGTGTGCGCCCCGCCGGTGCGGGCTCCGCTCCCGGCACCGGTACGCCCGCCCTGAAGCTGCCCGCCACCAGCGAGAGCCCCGAGCTGCTCCGGATCCGCCACTCCATGAGCCATGTGCTGGCCATGGCGGTCCAGAAGCTGTTCCCCCGGGCCCAGGTCACGATCGGCCCCTGGACCGAATCCGGCTTCTACTACGACTTCGACCATCCCGAGCCCTTCACCGAGGCGGATCTCAAGGCGATCCGCAAGGAGATGGTGCGGATCATCGGCCGCAAGCTTCCCCTGGAGCGCATCACGGTGAGCCGGGCCGAGGCCGAGGCCCGGATCCGGGCCCAGAACGAGCCCTACAAGCTCGAAATCCTCGCCGGCCTGGAGGACCCGATCACGCTCTACACCCTTGGGGACCAGTGGTGGGACCTCTGCGCCGGCCCCCATGTGGCGAACACCGCCGAACTGGACCCGAGGGCGTTCGAACTCGAGAGCGTGGCCGGCGCCTACTGGCGCGGCGATGAGACCCGGGCCCAGCTGCAGCGCATCTACGGCACCGCCTGGCAGACCCCGGAGCAGCTGGCCGAACACCAGCGGCGGCGGCAGGAGGCCCTGCGCCGCGACCACCGGAGGCTGGGCATCGATCTGGATCTGTACTCGATCGAGGATGAGGCCGGAGCCGGCCTCGTGTTCTGGCATCCCCGCGGCGCCCGCATGCGCCTGCTGATCGAGGACTTCTGGCGCCAGGCCCACTTCGCCGCCGGCTACGAGCTGCTCTACACCCCGCACGTGGCCGATCTCAGCCTCTGGAAGACCTCCGGCCACCTGGACTTCTACAAAGAGAGCATGTTCGGCCCGATGGATGTGGACGAGCGACAGTTCCAGCTGCGGCCGATGAACTGTCCGTTCCACGTGCTCACCTACGCCAGCACCCTGCGCTCCTACCGCGACCTGCCGATCCGCTGGGCCGAGCTGGGCACCGTGTATCGCTATGAGCGTCCCGGGGTGATGCACGGGCTGATGCGGGTGCGCGGCTTCACCCAGGACGACGCCCACATCTTCTGCCTGTCCGAGCAGATCGGTGACGAGATCCTGGGGGTGCTCAATCTCACCGAAACGATCCTCTCCAGCTTCGACTTCCACACCTATGAGGTGAATCTCTCCACCCGGCCGGAGAAATCGATCGGGGAGGATGGTGTGTGGGAGCTCGCCACCGCCGGTCTGATCGAGGCACTGGATCGGAAGGGCTGGCCCTACAAGATCGATGCGGGCGGCGGGGCCTTCTACGGCCCCAAGATCGACATCAAGATCGAGGATGCGATCGGGCGGATGTGGCAATGCTCCACGATCCAGCTCGACTTCAACCTGCCCGAGCGGTTCGATCTTCACTATGTGGCCGCCGACGGAAGTCGCCAGCGACCGATCATGATCCACCGCGCCATCTTCGGTTCCCTGGAACGTTTCTTCGGGATCATGGTGGAGAACTACGCCGGTGATTTCCCGTTCTGGCTGGCCGCCGAGCAGATCCGGCTCCTGCCCGTCACCGATACGGTGCTGCCCTATGTCCGCGGGCTGCTGGACCAGCTCCGGGCCGCCGGGGTGAGGGCCAGCCTGGATTCCAGCGGCGATCGACTCGGCAAGCTGATCCGCAACGGCGAGCAGGCCCGCATTCCCGTGCTGGGGGTGATCGGCGCCCAGGAGGCCGACCTGGGGACCGTCAGCCTGCGCTCGCGCCGCGACGGGGATCTGGGGCCGGTGGCCGTGGCCGATCTGGTGGCGGCGGCCGTCCAGGCCAACGCCACGCGGGGGGCGACCCTGCTCCAGGCGGCATGACCACCCTGCTCGCCGGCGACATCGGCGGCACCAAGACCCTGCTGGCCAGCTATCGGGTTCAAGACGGTGGCCTCGAGCAGGACTATTGCGCCACCTATGTGTCGGCGGACTGGGAGAACCTGACCCGCCTGGTGCAGCACCATCTGGCCGGCACGGAGGCTCAGGCGGCCTGGGGAGGGGAGCGACCCACCCATGCCTGCTTCGCCGTCGCCGGCCCGGTGGTGGCCGGTCGTGCGACGCTCACCAATCTCCCCTGGCAGCTCGACGGGGCCAGCCTCGCCGTGGCCTGCGGGCTGCGTCAGGTGGAGATCGTCAACGATTTCGCCGTGCTCATCTACGGCCTGCCCCACCTGAGCGCGGCCCAGCAGGTGTGCCTGCGGCCGGGGGTGGAGCAGCCCGGGCCGGTGGCGATTCTCGGGGCCGGCACCGGGCTGGGTGTGGCCTTCGGCGTGCCGGGACCCGGCGGCCTGATCGCGGTGGCCAGCGAGGCCTCCCATGGCGAGTTCGCCCCCCGCACGGAGGAGGAGTGGCGGCTGAAGCGCTGGCTGGCGGCTGACCTGGAGCTGGAGCGGGTCTCGATCGAGCGGGTGGTGAGCGGCACCGGGCTGGGCCATGTGACCCGCTGGCTCCTGGCGGAGCACGATCCCGAGGGCCATCACCCCCTGACGGAGCCGGCCCGCTGCTGGGCCGAGGCGGAGCGACGGGGGGGCACCGAGCGACCGGACCTGCCGGCACTGGTGGCGGCGGCAGGGACCGGGGGGTCTGGGACCGGGGAGGCCGATCCCCTGGCGGCGGGCGCCCTGGCCCTCTGGCTGGGGGCCTACGGCTCCGTCGCCGGTGATGTGGCCCTGCAGAGCCTCTGCCGCGGTGGCCTCTGGCTGGGGGGCGGAACGGCGGGCAAGCTGCTGCCCCAGCTCCGCTCCGCCGCCTTCCTGGAACCCTTCGCCGCCAAGGGCCGCCTCTCGCCGGTGCTGAGGGCCATGCCGCTGCGGGCCCTGGCTGATCCCCAGGCCGGTCTGTTCAGCGCCGCCTGCCGGGCCCGGATGCTGCTGGGCTGAAGCTGGCCCCGCCCACCGCCGCCTCCCCAGGAGCCGCAGAAGCGGCCGCGGGGGAGATGGGACACTGACGCGAGCAGAGCGCGTGTGATGGTGAGGCCCCGCATCGGGCAGGGCGTGGGGGTGGACGTGCCGGCGACCACCGCCAACCTGGGCCCCGGCTTCGATTGTCTGGGGGCGGCCCTGGAGCTCAACAACCGCTTTGAGCTCCGCTGCATCGAGGGGGACGGCGAGCGCTTCGACCTGCTGATCGAAGGCAGTGAGGGCTCCCATCTGCGGGGCGGGCCCGACAATCTCGTCTACCGCTCCGCCCAGCGGGTCTGGAAGGAGGCCGGCGAGGAGCCGGTGGCGATGGAGGCGCGGGTGCGTCTGGCGGTGCCCCCCGCCCGGGGGCTGGGCAGCAGCGCCACGGCGATCGTGGCCGGCCTGCTCGGTGCCAACGCCCTGGTCGGAGAGCCCCTCAGCAAGGAGAAGCTGCTGGAGCTGGCCATCGACATCGAGGGCCATCCCGACAACGTGGTGCCCTCCCTGTTGGGGGGCCTCTGCCTCACCGCCAAGGCGGCCTCCCATCGCTGGCGGGTGGTGCGCTGCGAATGGAACGACGCGGTGAAGGCGGTGGTGACGATTCCGGGCATCCGCCTGTCGACCAGCGAAGCCCGGCGCGTGATGCCCAAGCTGATCCCGGTGCCCGACGCCGTGGTGAACCTGGGGGCGCTCACCCTGCTGCTGCAGGGTCTGCGCACCGGCAACGGGGACCTGATCGCCGATGGCATGCATGACCGCCTGCACGAGCCCTACCGCTGGGGGCTGATCCCGGGGGGCCGCCAGGTGCGGGAGGCGGCGCTGGAGGCGGGGGCCTGGGGGTGCGTGATCAGCGGTGCGGGGCCCAGCCTGCTGGCGCTCTCCCCCCCCGAACGGGCCGGGGCGGTGAGCCGGGCGATGGTGCAGGCCTGGGAACGGGAGGGGGTGGCCTCCCGGGGTGAGGTGCTCAGCCCCCGGGTGAGCGGCAGCCACTGGAGCCCCCTGCCGGACCGGACCTGAGCGATCGACTCGACCGGATTCGGCTGAGTAGAACTACCTAACTGCTAGTTTCAGCCGCACGGTGTCGGGTCGACCGGCTACAACCATTTCCTTCGCAGCACGCAATGGACGCCAATCTGCCCCTCACGGCCGCGTCCATGCTTCCGGCGTCGTTCCCCTGGCTCAGCCTGATCGCCCTTCTGCCGGCGGCAGGGGCCCTGCTGATGCCCCTCCTCCCCGGCGACGGCACCGATCCCCGTGGCCCCCGCAGCATCGCCCTGGCGGTGCTGCTGGCCGACCTGCTGTTGATGCTCTGGGTGTTCAGCCAGCGCTTCGACGGCGGCCTCAACGGCCTGCAACTGGTCGAGCGGGTGCCCTGGGTGCCTCTGCTCGGCCTGGAATGGTCCCTGGGGGCCGATGGGCTCTCCGCACCCCTGGTGGTGCTCAGCGGTCTGGTGACGCTGCTGGCGGTGGCCGCCAGCTGGAACGTGAACCGCAAGACCCAGCTCTACTTCGGTCTGCTGCTCCTGCAGGCCTCGGCCCAGTCGCTGGTGTTCCTCTCCCAGGACTTCCTGCTCTTTTTCCTGGCCTGGGAACTGGAACTGGTGCCGGTCTACCTCCTGATCGCCATCTGGGGGGGCAGCCAGCGCCAGTACGCCGCCACCAAGTTCATTCTCTACACCGCCACCGCCTCCCTGCTGATCCTGATCAGCGGCCTGGCCCTGGCCCTGGGCGGTGATGGCTTCACCCTCAATCTCGCCGAGCTGAGCCAGCGCTCCTACGGCGGCAGTTTCGGTCTGCTCTGTTACCTGGGCTTCCTGATCGGCTTCGGCGTCAAACTGCCCATGTTCCCCCTGCACACCTGGCTGCCCGACGCCCACGGCGAGGCGAATGCGCCGGTGTCGATGCTGCTGGCCGGCGTGCTGCTGAAGATGGGGGGCTACGCCCTGCTGCGCTTCAACGTGCAGATGCTGCCGGAGGTGCACCTGCAGCTGGCTCCGGCCCTGGTGGTGCTGGGCATCGTTAACATCATCTATGGCGCCCTCAACGCCTTCGCCCAGGACAACGTCAAGCGACGGATCGCCTGCAGCTCCGTGAGCCACATGGGCTTCGTGCTCCTGGGCATCGGCGCCGTCGACAGCCTGGGCATGAGCGGGGCCATGCTCCAGATGATCAGCCACGGGCTGATCGCCGCCTCGATGTTCTTCGTGACCGGGGTGTTCTACGAGCGCACCAAGACCCTCTCGATCCCCAACATGGGCGGCCTGGCCAAGGTGCTGCCGATCACCTTCGCCTTCTTCCTGGCCAGTTCCCTGGCCTCCCTGGCCCTGCCCGGCATGAGCGGATTCGTCAGTGAGATCACCGTCTTCCTGGGCATCACCAGCAACGACGGGTTCACCACCGGCTTCCGGGTGATCACGGTGGTGCTGGCCGCCATCGGCCTGGTGCTCACCCCCGTCTATCTGCTCTCTCTGTGCCGGCGGGTGTTCTTCGGCCCGAGGATTCCGGCCCTGGCCGTGGTGGGAGACATGAAACCCCGCGAGCTGGTGATCGGGCTCTGCCTGCTGGTGCCCACCCTGGCGATCGGCTTCTGGCCTCGCCTGGCGATCGACTTCTACGGCTCCTCCACCAATGCCCTGGCCCAGCGGCTGGCGGACCACGCCGTGGTGGCGATCGGGCGGCTACCCGCTCTGGCCTGACCCGCCGCCGGGGGGGCCGATCGGCTGGAATGGTTCCAGCTCCGCAGCGCGCTCCATGCCCACCCCCGTCAGCGATCCGCCCGGCGCCAGCCTCCTTGGCGCCGGATCCCTCCCCCTGCTGGCGGGCCGGGGTCTGCCCGATTACCCCTCGATCGACCCCGCCCAGGTCCGCCAGGCGATCCCCACCCTGCTGGAGGAGCTCAACGCCAGCTTCGACCGGCTGGAACGGCACTTGGATCGGGCCCTGGAGTCGGCCGAGCCCCTGGCTTGGGACATGGTGATGGATCCCCTGCAGCAGCTGGGTGAGCGGCTCCGCTGGAGCTGGGGGGTGGTGAGCCATCTGAACGGGGTCTGCAACAGCCCCGATCTGCGCCAGGCCCACCAGAGCCAGCAGCCGGCCGTGGTGGCGTTCGGCAACCGGGCCGGCCAGAGCCGCAGCGTCTACCGGGCCCTGGAGCGGCTCCGCCTGCAGCACGAGCAGGCCAGCGCTGGCAGCCCCCAACGGCTCGACCCCACCCAGCTGCGCATCCTGGACGCCGAACGGCTCGACATGCGGCTGCGGGGTGTGGCCCTCGAGGGCGAGGCCCAGAGCGCCTTCAACGCCGCCAGCCAGGAGCTGGCCGAGCTCGCCACCCGCTTCGGCAACCACGTGCTCGACGCCACCCAGGGCTGGACCCTCCTGCTGGAGAGCCCCGCCGAGGCCGACGGCCTGCCCGAGAGCCTGCGGGAGCTGCTGGCCCAGGCGGCCCGCCAGGCCGGCCACCGCCGTTTCGATGGGGGCGAGGCCAGCGCCGGGGCCGGACCGTGGCTGCTGGGGCTGGACCCCCCGCGGCTGATGCCGTTCCTGAAGTACAGCCGCCGCCGCGATCTGCGGGAGCGGGCCTACACCGCCCAGGTGAGCCGTGCCTCCGGCGGCGCCCATGACAACACCCCCCTGATCGAGCGGATCCTCACCCTGAAGCGGGAGCAGGCGCTGCGGCTGGGCTACCCCGACTGGGCCAGTGTCAGCCTGGCCACCAAGATGGCCGACAGCGTGGACACGGTGGAGCGGCTGCTCGAGCAGCTGCGCGCGGCCGCCTTCCCCGCCGCCGAGCGGGAGCTTGCGGCCCTGGCCGCCTGCGCTGGCCGCCACGGGGCCCCGGAGGCCACCGCGCTCCGGCCCTGGGACGTGAGCCACTGGGGGGAGGTACTGCGGCAGGAGAGTTTCGATCTCGATGGCGAGGCCCTGCGGCCCTGGTTCCCGCTCCCCCAGGTGCTGGAGGGTCTCTTCGCCCTGTGCGGCCGCCTGTTCGGCATCCGGATCGAGGCCGCCGACGGGGAGGCCCCCGTCTGGCATCCGGATGTTCGCTTCTTCCGCGTGCTGGAGGGCTCCGGGGCCGCTCCCGAGGCGGGCGCCCCGATCGCCGCCTTCTATCTGGATCCCTACAGCCGCCCGGGCAGCAAGCGCGGCGGCGCCTGGATGGATGAGTGCCTGGGCCGCACGATCGATGTGGGAGGCCAGCCGGTGCTGCCGGTGGCCTACCTGATCTGCAACCAGAGCCCGCCGCTGGGGGACACCCCCAGCCTGATGACCTTCGAGGAGGTGGAGACCCTCTTCCACGAGTTCGGCCATGGCCTGCAGCACATGCTCACCACGGTGGAGCGTCCCCAGGCGGCGGGCATCAACCAGGTGGAATGGGACGCCGTGGAACTGCCCAGCCAGTTCATGGAGAACTGGTGCTACGACCGCGCCACACTGCTGGGCATGGCCCGGCACTGGCGAACCGGCGACCCCCTGCCGGAGGCGGAGTTCGCCAAGCTGCTGGCGGCCCGCACCTACCTGGGCGGCAGCGCCACCCTGCGGCAGGTGCATTTCGCCCTGGTGGACCTGCGGCTGCACAGCCAGTGGACGCCGGACGGCGGCCGGACCCCCGAGCAACTGCGCCGTGAGATCGCCCTCGGCACCACGGTGCTGCCCCCGATCCCCGAGGACGCCTTCCTCTGCGCCTTCGGACACATCTTCGCCGGCGGCTACGCGGCCGGCTACTACTCCTACAAGTGGGCCGAAGTGCTCAGCGCCGACGCCTTCAGCGCCTTCGAGGAGGTGGGTCTGGAGAACGAGGGGCCGATCCGGGACACGGGCCGCCGCTTCCGCGACACCGTGCTCAGCCTCGGTGGCAGCCGTCCTCCGGCCGAGGTGTTCGCGGCCTTCCGGGGCCGTGACCCTTCCCCGGAGGCGCTGATCCGCCACTCGGGACTGGTGGCCGCCTGAGCCGATCCCCTCAGGGCCGCAACAGTTCGTGGCGGAGCACCGCCAGGGAACGGGGGGCACTGAGCACCGTGTGGTGCAGCCACACCGGCAGGGGACGGGACGGACCGATCGGCAGCACCGCCTTCCAGCCTGGCACCACCACCGGGTCGGTGAGGCAGTAGAAGCTCAGGCACTCCACCGTCTCCAGGGTGGTGAGATCGGCGTTGAGTCGGCGCAGCAGGGGGCTGCCCCATTTCATGTCGGCGATGCCTCCCAGCAGCGGGGCCGGGCAGAGCTGGGCCGTGAGGGTGCCCTGCTGCGGGCTGGCAACACTGAGAAAGCGCCGGGTGCGCCGGTGGCCGCCCAGGGTCTGCAGCCAGCAGCGCCCGATCACACCACCCATGGAGAAACCCAGCAGATCCACCGGCTGGTCGGGGCCGAAGGCGGCCTCGATGGCCGCCCCCAGCCGTTCGGCCAGGGGCATCAGCGGGGTGTGTCCGAGCCGGTGGTGCAGGTGGGGCACCAGCAGGGGGTCCCGGGCCCCGCCCAGGCTCTGACGCAGGCGCTGGAACAGCCTCGGCGTGTCCCAGAGCCCATGCACGAGCACCAGGGGCGGCCGGACCGGGGCCGTCACGGCGTTGCCGGGGGCTGGGGGCGGGGGGCATGCCGCCAGCGCTCGACGCTCACCCGCCCGCCGAAGCCGGCCACGGGCGCGGCACACTTGCTCAACTCCAACCGCTGGGGCACCGGCCCGTAGAGGCTCTCCAGCAGGTCCATCGCCCGTTCGGCGTAGTGCTCCAGGGTGAGGCAGCGCAGGGAGCGGCTCTGATCCTGCAGCGCCTCGATGCCGGCGGCATAGTCGAGGCTGAGGGCCAGCGCGTCGGCGCGGCCGGCCGGAGCCAGGTCGTGCCAGAGCGAGAAGGAGAGCTCGAACCACTGGCCCAGCTCCCGCTCTCGCTCCAACACCCCCACGTGGGCCCAGAGCCGCAGGCCGCGCACGTGGATCGCGTCGGCCGTGGCCGGACTCTCCCCGCCGGCCCCGCTCAAAGCGCCAGGCTCCGGTGGTTGAAGCGACGGGTGCCCGCGGCGTAGTCGGCGGCGATGTGGCCGGCGCCGCGGAGGTGGTAGCGGTAGGTGACCAGGCCCTCGAGCCCCACCGGACCCCGGGGCGGCAGGGTCTGGGTACTGATCCCCACCTCGGCGCCGAAGCCGTAGCGGAAGCCATCGGCAAAGCGGGTCGAGCAGTTGTGGAAGACCCCGGCGCTGTCGACCGCCGCCAGAAACCGCTCGGCCGCCGCGGTGTCGCTGGTGCAGATGGCGTCGGTGTGGCGGGAGCCGTGGCGGGCGATGTGCTCCAGGCCCTCCTCCAGGTCCCCCACCACCTTCACCGACAGGATCAGGTCGGAGTACTCGGTGTCCCAGTCGGCATCGCTGGCGGGGAGGGCCACGCCCAGGGCGCAGGCCTCCGGATCACCACGCAGCTCGACGCCCACCGCCGCGAAGGCGGGGAGGGCTTTCCGGAGGAAAGGGGCGGCGATCGCGCGGTGCAGCAACAGGGTCTCGATGGCGTTGCAGGCGGCCGGATACTGGACCTTGCTGTCGATCGCCACCCGCAGGGCCTGCTCCAGGTCCACCTCCCGGTCCACCAGCAGATGGCAGACCCCATCGGCATGGCCGAGCACGGGGATGCGGGTGTGGTCCTGAATGAAGCGCACCAGAGCCTTGGAGCCACGGGGGATGATCAGATCCACCAGGCCGTCGAGCCGCAGCAGGGCCAGACTCTCCTCCCGGCTGGTGAGCAGGGTGAGGCAGCCCGGATCCACGGCGCTGGCGGCCAGGCCCCGCTCCAGGGCCGCCAGAATCGCGGCGCAGCTGGCACGGGCCTCGCGGCCACCCTTGAGAATGGCGCCGTTGCCGGAGCGGATCGCCAGGGCGGCGATCTGCATCACGGCGTCGGGGCGGGCTTCGAAGATCACGCCCACCACCCCCAGGGGCACGCTCAGCCGCTCCAGCACCAGTCCGGCATCGAGCTCGGTGTGGAGCTGGCGCCGACCGATCGGATCCGGCAGGGCCGCCACCTGCCGCACGCCCTCGATGGCGGCCGCCAGCTTGGCGTCGTCGAGCTTCAGGCGGGCCACCAGGGACGGGGCCAGCTGATCGGCGGCGGCGGCCTCCAGATCGACCCGGTTGGCGGCCAGGATGGCCCCGGCGGCGGCGGCCAGGGCATCAGCCATCGACCGCAGCGCGCCCTGGCGCTCCAGGTCGCTGCACCGACCGAGCGCCATGGCCGAGCGGCGCAGGGCGGCGGCCCGCCGCAGCAGGTCCGGAGAGGGTTCCGGAACGGGGCCGGCGAACGGACCGGGCTCAACGACCGGTGCAGCCGCATGGGGGGTGGTCCTGGGGGTGGCGTTGGCGTTCATTCCCCCATCATTTCAGCCGGCTCGGGCAGCCGCTCCAGGGCCATCCGCACGGCCCCCAGCCGGCCGGCCCCATTGCCGAGGGCGCAGGGTCGGATGGCCAGTCCCTCGCGGCTCACCGGCAGCACCCGTTGCTCCACCTCCCGCCACACCGCCGGCAGGAAATGGCGGCTCGCGGCACTGATCCCCCCGCCGATCAGCACCAGCTCGGGGGTGAACACGTAGAGCAGCGAACTGAGGCCGATGCCGAGCCCCTGGCCGTAGCGCTCCCAGATCGCCAGGGCGGCGGGGTCGCCGCCGTCGGCGCGGCGGCAGAGCTCGGCCGGATCGAGCGGGCTGAGCCGGCCCAGGCCGGCGATGCTGCAGAACTGCTCCAGGGAGCCCCGGTTGCCGCTGCGGCAGGGGGGACCCCCGGGGTCGACACCGATCAGCCCCGGTTCGGCGGCGGCCCCGGTCCGGCCGGTGAACAGCCGGCCACCCAGCAGCACCCCGCCGCCCACACCGGTGCCCAGGGTCAGCAGCAGCACATCGTCGTGGCCCCGGGCCGCACCCGCCCAGGCCTCCCCCAGCAGGGCGCAGTTGGCGTCGTTGCCCAGCACCACCCTCCGGTGGAGCTGGGGCTCCAGCCAGGCCGCCAACGGCACGTCCTGCCAGAGCGGCAGGTTGATCGAGATCCGCGCCACCCGTCCGGCCGCGTCCACCGGGCCGGGCAGGCCGATGCCGACCCGGGCGGCGCGGCGCTGGGGATCGACGGCCTCGATCGCCTCCAGCACGGCCATCGACACCGCGCCGGGAACGGCCGGCTGGGGCGTGGGGGATTCCAGCTCCGCCAGGCACTGACCGTCGGGGAGGAAGCGGCCCACCTTGATCGCCGTGCCGCCCAGGTCGAGCCCGATCAGTTCGGCGGCGTGGGGGGAGCGCATGGCGGACGATCAGAAGCGGAAGAAGACCTGCAGCTGGGTCTGCCAGCGTCCTTCGGTGTCGAAGGAACCCTGCAGGCCGAGGGTCTCGCTGGCCTGGTAGCGCAGGGTGAGCTGGGGGGGGATGTCGCTGCGGTTGGGGGCCGCCAGCACCGAGAAGTTGAACCGCTCGGTGATGTCCAGACCGATCTCGGAGCCGAGCACCAGCTGGGGTGGGATGCGGCGGGTGATGGTCTCGCTGGAGCCGCTCACCGTGGGGGAGAAGAAGGTGGGATAGAGGGCGAAGCTGACCCGCTGCCCGAAGGCATCGCTGAGGGTGCTCAGCAGCGGTGAGAGCAGCGACTGGCCGAACACAGTGGCCAGGGCGGTGGTGGCGTTGCCGCCGCTGAGGCCGGCCAGGCTGTTGCCCCCGATCAGCGCCACCAGGCGGTCCTGGGGGAGCGGAGGGGTGCTGGTGATCCGGATCGATTCGGCGATCCGGTCGGCGGGTCCGCTCACCGTCACCACCACCTTGATCAGGTTGAGCTGGTCGAGCGGGGTGTAGCCGCCGCGCAGATCGAACTCGTCGACGGGCCCCGCCCGCAGGCCGGTGCCGAGGCTGTCGGAGACCCGGGTGCGCAGGGCGATGTCCACGTAGGGCACCAGGCCCAGGGAGGGCGTGAACACCGCCACGTTGGGGGCATCGGGGTCGAGGGTGAAGGTGGTGGTGAACAGGCTGAGCCGTCCGCTCAGCAGCCGGACCACGCCGCTGGCCCGCAGGGACGGATCGATCGGTCCGTTGAGGGTGAGGGCCCCGCCGGTGCGGAAGTTCGCCACCGCGGGCACCACCACCTGCAGGTCGGGGCCGAGGCTGAGGCGCAGGTCCTGCAGGCGCAGATAGGCGAAATTCGGGACCCCCTGGCGCAGGGCGACGCCGGCGGAACTCTCCACCCCAGGGCCCAGCAGCACCAGGGGCTGCTGGAAGTTCCACGACTCCTCGGCAAGCTGCCGCACCTGCACAGGCCTGGGGGCCCCGTTGGCGTCAGCCACGGCCAGGGAACCGGGCTGGCCGTTGATGGTCCCCTTGCTGATCCGCAGCTGGCCGGTGAGAACGGGCCGCAGCAGGCTGCCCTGCAGCTCCAGGGTGCCGTCGGCGAGGGCGTTGAGGCGGGGCACGGTGATGCGGGCCTGGCGCACCTCCAGGCTCAGGGCGCGGCTCTGGGGTGTGGGCTGGAAGAGGCCCAGCCCGCCGGATGCGTTGAGCCGTCCCGTCTCGCCCATGCGGGCCGTGAACTCCTGCACGAGGAGTTCCTGGAAATCGAACAGGATCGTGGCGTTGAGCTGACGCACCTGCTGGCCGGCCAGCAGCAGCTCGCCGTCGCGGAAGCGCAGGAACCCATTGGCCACGGGGCTGCGCAGGCTGCCCCGGATCAGCAGTTCCAGGTCGGCGCTGCCCTGGCGCCACTCCAGTCCCCTGGGCACGAGGGCGGTGACGAATTTCAGGCCGTCGCCGCGGCTGGACAGACGCAGTTTCAGGCCATCCCGGGTGGGGTCGAGCGGGATCTCGCCACTGAGGTCGACGCTGCCGCTGGCGCCGCCGCTGCGCAGGGAGGCATCCAGGGCCAGGAGGTCCCCCTCCAGGCGAACCTGGGCCTGCTCCATCGTGAGCGGGGTGCCGTTGAGGCTGGCCTGGCGCAGGCTGAGGCTGGTTTCGAAGGCGGGAGCGGAACCGCTCCGTCCTCCCCGGGGCCGCCCCCCCGCTCCTGAGGGTCCCAGCTGGTACCGGCCGGCGAGGTCGAGCCCCCCCCGCAGACCGTTCGGCACCGGTGTGAGCAGGGCCAGCAGGGCCAGCGGCAGGTTCTCCAGGCTGAAACGGCCGCGACCGCCGCTCAGGGGACCGTCCAGACGGACGATGAACGGATCGAGCCGCAGGGCTTCGTCCTGGTCCTCCCCCCGCAGCCAGAGGTGCCCCTTGGCGGCCAGGTTCGCCTGCAGGGCCGCGAGCGAGGCACCGCGCAGGGTGAGGTCGAGATCGATCCGGCCGCGCAGATCCTCAAGGCGGGCCCCCGGCGTCGCCGCGGCGGCGACCCGGAACTGGTTCACCCGCTCATGGGCGGCGCGCAGGGCCTCCAGCTGCGCGTCCACCGTGCGGCCGAGGGTGTCGATCATGAGCGTGCCCAGATCGCTGGCCCGTCCCCGGGGCAGCGCGGGGGAGCCACGCCACTGGCCGGTCGCCTCCGCCAGCTGGCGGAACAGCTCCAGCGGCAGATCCCGGCCCTCCAGCTGACTGGTGAGGGCGCCGCCGCGGCGGCCCGAAGCGGTGACCTGAACCGTCCCCCCCTGGAGCGGCCGCAGGGATCCCTCGAGCTGGAACCCCCCTCCGGCAAAGCGGCCGCTGGCGACCAGCCCCTGCCCGCGCACCCCCAGCAGCACCGGGCGCTCGATCTCCACCGACCCCTGCATCGCCAGGGGTTGCAGGTCGAGCCAGCCCCGGCCGCTGAGGTCGCCCTGCAGGGCCCGGTAGCGCGCCGGAGCCCCGAGGGCCAGCCCCAGGCCATCGAGGGGAAAGCCCCGGGCCCGCCACTGATAGCGCCGGGCGGTGCCCTCGAAGGCCAGCGTGCCCTCCCGGCGCCGCAGGCTCAACTGGCGCGGCAGCCAGGCGGCATCGAGCCGGGCCTCCAGGCTGCCGGGGGGGGCCGGGGAGCGGGAGGTCATGCGCAGCTCACGGCCACCGGCCGCGCCGGGCCCCAGGCGGCCCGTCCAGGTTTCCGTGAGCTGGATCGGGCCGCTGCCCGGGTTGCTCAGCGTCAGGGCCAGGTCGGGGCGCAGGCCCCCCAGCGGGCCGCTCAGGCGACCGCTGGCGGCGAGATCCCCCCGCAGGGTCACCCCCAGCAGGGGGCCGATCCGCCCCAGGCCATAGGGCTGGAGTCGAAAGCTGAGGCCCAGGTCACCCGCCACCAGGCCCCGGCGGGCCTGCCAGCGCAGGGGGAGGCTGCCGCTGGCCTCCAGCTCCGGCGTCCGAAGCGACTCCAGCCGCAGGGTGGCATCACTCCAGCGCAGCCGCGCCGTGGCCGCCCCCAGCACCGGTGTGCCCTCCAGGGAGATCCCCGCCGGCGCCGCCAGCCGCAGGTCGAGGCGTCCCAGCGGTCCGGTGGCGCCCGGGGCGGCCCGGCCCGTGGCGGCCAGCTCCAGCAGCGGTCGGTTCCCCCGCCGGAGGGAGAGGGACAGGTCGGGAGCCAGCAGGGTGCCGCCGGAGCTCAGGCGGCCCAGCAGGGGATCCCCGCGGCCGAGCAGGGCGCTGGCCACACCGCCGGAGGCGGTCCAGAGGGAGGGATCGAGCCGAAGGCTGTCGCTGCGGACCTGAAGGCGGGGCCAGAGAGCGCCCCGGGCGACCAGCTCGGAGCGACCCGTGCGCAGCCGCAGGCGGTTCAGCCCCACGGTCAGGTCCCGGCGCCAGTCGAGGGCCAGATCGGCCTCCAGCCGGAGCGGCTCGGGCGACGCCGGTGTGTCCCGGCCGAGGGGGATGCGGCCCTCCAGCTTCAGCCGCGGCTGCCGCCAGGGGCCGCGCAGGTTCAGGGCGAGGCGATCACCACGGCGCGGATCGACGGCGGTGAGGTCGAGGGCGAAGGAGCGCTCCAGCGCCAGGGAGCCGCCGATCCGCCCCCGCCAGTTGGCCATGCGCCAGGTGCTGCCGCCCAGGGTGATTCGCTCCCCGCTGCAGCGGAGGGAGAGGGGATCAAGGCTGAGCGGGGCCGGCAACGCCGCGTCCCGCAGGCGCAGATCGGCGAGGCGCACCACCCCACGGCAGTCGGCGCGCCCGCCACGACGGGACAGGTCCAGACGGCCAGTGATCGAGCCGGCCAGGCGCTCCCCCCGCACGGCGGGACGGGGGGGGAGCAGGCCGGCCAGGGGGGCCAGGTTCCAGCGTCTCGGCTCGAGGGCCAGGCGGAGGTCACCGCGGCCCCAGTTCGCCTCACCACGGATCCGGGCCTCACCACCGGAGGGCTGGCGCAGGGTGGCGTTCCAGTCGAGGCGGTTCTCGTGCAGCCGCAGACCCAGGCCTCCGTCGACCGCCAGCGCCAGGCCGGCCGGCTCCAGGCGGACCCGGGCCGTGTCCTCCAGCGTCACCCGCAGGCTGAGACGGGGCGGCCGCCCGCCGGTGTCGGCGCCGAACACCCAGACTTGCCCGGCGGCATTGCGGCGCAGGCGCAGGTCCGCCTCGGCCAGGCGCAGGTCCAGCACCGCGGCCCCCTGCGCCAGGCTGGCCAGGGGATCCAGGCGCACGTCCAGCCCCGCCACGGCCGCGGTGGAGGCATCGGCGGGGCCGGCCAGCACGCGGGTCGGTCCGATCGCCAGACCCCAGGGGCGCAGACCCCGGTAGGGGCCCAGCCGCACGGGATGGCCCACGCCCCGGCCGATCAGCGTCTCCAGACGAGGCCTGGACATCCCGTAGGCCCGCTCGGCCAGCCGGTCGACCCCCCAGACGGTGGCGACCAGGGCCCCGGCTCCAGCCAGAACAACGGCCAGAATGGTGACGGTGTGGCGACGAGCGCCGGGCGTGCGGTCGTCCGGTTCTCCCCCAGGCGACGACCCCATCGGCTTGCTGTGGTCACCGCCTGAGGAGGCCGCAATATAAAGGTGTTTCCCCCCGTCCCCCAGTCCCCCATGCCCGCTGATCCGCTGCTGCTCAACGCCGGAATCTGGCTGGGGGCGGCCAGCGGCCTGCTGGCCGTGCTGATGGTGGTCGGTTTCCTGGCCCGCTGGGGCATCCGCTTCCGCCTGGTGGGGGTGACCAGCTTCACGGCGCTGCTGTCGCTTTCCTGCCTGGCCTTCGCGATCAGCTACGCCCCGCGGGTGAAGGTGGAGGGAGCCGTCACGGCTCCGGTGGTGTTCGACAACGGCACCGATCTGGTGGTGGCCACCGCCTCCGCCACGCTCCCCCCGGAGGCCTTCTCCCCCACGGTGGAACAGGTGGCCCGCAACCTGCGCGGCAGCGGCCGCAGCAGTGCCGACGGGCTGGTGCACGTGCGGCTGCGGCGGGTCGAGCCGCTGGAGAGCGGGCTCAGCCGGCCGGTGGTGCTGGCGGAGGCGACCCGCCGCCTCCGTGATGGCAGCGTCACGGTGCTGCCTTGATGGTCCTGCCGGCCCACTTCCGCTCCGAACAACGGCAGCTCACGGCCGCCGGCGTGACCGACTGGTCCGCCCTGGCCGGCCTGGGGGATGGGGCCCTACGGCGGCTCGCCCGGGCCGGGGCCAGCGAGCAGCGCCTGGTGAAGCTGCGCGGCCAGGCCCGGCTGGTCACCCAGGTGGGGCTGGCCCCCCAGGAGGCCGCCCTGCTGCTGTACGCCGGCATCGCCAGCCCCGACGGGCTGGCCCAGGCGTCCCCGCAGCAGCTGTTGCGGCACCTGGGTCGGCTGCAGCGTTCCCTGACCGGCCAGGCCCTGCCTCCGGTGGACGCCGGCACGGTGCGGGCCTGGATCGCCTCGGCCGGCCGGGCCACCGGTCGCTCGCCAAACTGACCCGGTGCCAGCGATCCGGGGGGGTCGCTCCCTTGAAATGAAATCAGACCCCCTGCAGGTGGCCGGTTGATGCCGCACCGACACCCGCCCTTCCGCTGGCTGGCGGTGACGGTCCTGATGGCCGGAGCCGCCGGGGCGCTCTCCGGGTTGCTCTCCGTGGCGGCGTTCGCCCCACCCGCCCGGGCGGCCTCGCCCCTGCTGGAAAGGGTGAAGCAGAACCCCCAACTGGCCAAGACCCTCTGCCGGCGGCTGCGGCGGATGAATGAGCAGGGCATCCGCTCCACCTCCCCCCAGGCCACCGAGATGGTGGCGCGGCGGCTGAACCTGAGCAGCACCGACGCTGAAATCCTCACCACCTATGTGGTGGGCCTCCACTGCCCCGACGTGAACTGAGATGGCCGCGGCGGCGGCGCCCCTGGCGGTCGAGACCCTGGAGGAGTGGATGCCCTGCCGCGACGGCGTGCGGCTCGCCACCCGGGTGTGGAAACCCAGCGGACCCGGCCGCTGGCCCCTGCTGCTGATGCGGCAGCCCTACGGCCGGGCGATCGCCTCCACCGTCACCTACGCCCACCCCCACTGGTATGCCAGCCAGGGTTACGTGGTGGCCATCCAGGACGTGCGGGGCCGGGGCGAATCGGAGGGGAGCTTCGGCGGATTCGCCCAGGAGGCCCGCGACGGGGCCACGGCCTGGGACTGGGTGCGGGCTCTCCCCTACGGCAACGGCCGGGTGGGTGGGTACGGCTTCTCCTATCAGGGCCTCTGCCAGCTGCTGCTGGAGCCGGGAGCCGCCGGCCCCGATGCCCTGGCACCGGCGATGGCGGGGCTCGATGAGCGCCTCCACTGGGCCAGCGAGGGAGGCGCCCACCGCTGGGAAACCGGCCTGGGCTGGGCCCTGCAGCTCGCGGCCGAAACCGTGCGACGCCAGGGCGACCGCCTCGCCTGGCGGGCGATCCGCCACAGCCTCGAGAGCGGTTCCTTCCTGCGGGAGGGGGTGGAGCTGCTGCGCCGCCACGACCCCGGGGGGATGGGCCTGGGCTGGCTGGAGCGGGATCCCACCAGCCCCCGGGGCTGGACCGGCCATGAGCCGCCCCGGGAGCTGCTGCGCCGTCCGATGCTGCTGATCGGCGGCTGGCACGACCCCCACCTGGGCGGGGTGCTGGATCTGCACCGCCGGGCCCGGCAGGCCGGCGGGGAGCCGGGGCTGCGGATCGGTGCCTGGAGCCATCTGAACTGGCGGGGGGGGCTCGACCGCCTCCAGCTGGCCTTCTTCGATCGCCACCTGCGCGATCGCGAGGGCCTCGAGGGTGTCCCCTTCACGGAGCTGGCCGACAGCCGGGCGGGGTTCGGGGCCGGATCGCGCGGCGGTGCGGGGATCGAACCACGGGGGCAGCCCTGCTGGGGACTGGGCCAGGGCGGGCTGGCCGCCATCGATGCGGCGGCGGGGGTGCTGCTGCCGGAGGGGAGCGCCGGCCCAGGCGGAGTCGGCGGGAACTCCCTCTGGCTGGTCCACGATCCCTGGCGTCCGGTGCCCGGTCGCGGCGGCCATCTCGGCCGCGATGCCGGGCTGGTGGAGCGCGGCGATCTCGATCTGCGCGGCGATGTGGCCTGCTTCACCACCCCCCCGCTGGCCGAGGACCTGGAGCTGATCGGCCAGCCGGAACTCAGCCTCGAGCTGGCGGCCGACCAGCCGGGCTTCGATCTCTGCGGCGCCCTGTCGGTGCTCCAGGGCGACCAGGTGCTGCAGCTGTGCACCGGAGTGGCCCGCTGGCTCGGCCCCTCCTGCCGGAGCCTGCGCCGGCGCCCGCTCCACTTCCAGCCCCTGCGGGTGCGGCTGCGGGCCGGGGAACGGCTGCGCCTGTCACTGGCGGGGGCGGCCTGGCCCCAGATCGGCGTCAACCCCGGCGATGGCAGCGGGCGGGCCGGGGCGGTGGAAGCCGGACACCGGGTGATCACGCTGCAGCTGAGGCTCGACACCGCCCAGCTGCGGCTGATCCCTCTGCCTTCGGGCAAACTGGCGCCAGTCCGAGCTCACCGTCCGTGACCCTGCGCGCTTTCCTGCTGGCCATGGCCCTGGGCGCGGCCCTGCCCTTCGGGCTCCAGGGAGGGCCGGCCCTGGCCACGTCGGCCCTGGCCCCCGCCGAGGCCCGCAGCGCCGCGGAAACGATCCTCAACGCCCTGCGCCGCGGCGACGCCCAGGCCGTGTTCGAGCGGCTGGCACCGGAACTGCAGAGCTCCACGAGCGTGGAGAAGGTGAAGGAACGCCTGGAGCGGCAGGGCCCGATCCTGGGCGGTCGCATCACGGGGGTGAGCACCGGCTTCGACGACAGCACGGTGGAGGGTGAACTGCGCAGCGCGGGGGGGACCCAGCCCCTGGTGCTGGTGCTCGACCCCCGCGGCCGGCTGCTGGGTTGGGAACTCGATCTCAGCGACACCCCCATCCGCCAGGTCGCCACCGATTTCATCGGCTCGATCGCCGAGGGCCGGGTGGTGGTGGCCCGCAGCCTGCTCTCGCGGGACCTGCAGGAGCAGATCAGCCCCCAGGATCTGCTGAACCGCTGGAAGGATCTGGAGAAGCTCACCGGCAGCTTCCAACGGCTGCGGGGCACGGTGGTGGCCAGTGAAGGGGGCCAGCAGCAACTGGTGCTGGTCACCACCCAGTTCGAGCGGCTCACCGACAACCTGTTCGTCATTTTCGACGACACCGGCCACATCGTCGGGGTCGATTTCCCCGAGGAGATCCGTGGCGGCGCCACGGCCCCCTGAGGCGGCGCCCCTTGGGTCGGGTGAGACGGTCGGCCTAAGCTCCCGATCCGACCGCACCCCCTCCATGCCCCCCACCAGCCTCGACTGGATGGTTCAGGACAGCCTGCGGCTGGCTGAGTGTCGCCACGACCATCCCTTCGCGGTGCTGGGGCCCCAACCCAGGGGTGAGGGCTGGGTGGTGCGGGCCTGGTTGCCCGAGGCCGAACAGGTGGAACTGCTGCCGGAGGGCGGTGGGCCGGCGGCGGCGATGGGCACCCCACACCACCCCTGGCTGTTCGAGGCTGAGCTGGAGGGGAACCCCGGCCAGCACTACCGCTACCGGGTCCGGCGGGGCGGGATCGAGCACACCCAGCACGATCCCTGGGCCTTCCGCGAGGAGTGGATGGGGGAGCTCGACCGGCATCTGTTCGCCGAGGGGAACCACCATCACATCTGGAGGCGCCTGGGGGCCCACCCCTGCGAACGGGGCGGAGTGGGCGGCGTGCAGTTCGCCCTCTGGGCCCCGAACGCCCGCAGCGTGGCCCTGCTGGGGGATTTCAACAGCTGGGACGGCCGCCACCTGCCCATGCAGCTGCGCAGCGGCGGAATCTGGGAACTGTTCGTGCCCGGGCTGGGCCCCGGCACCATCTACAAGTACGAGGTGCGTTCCCAGGCGGGTCACTGCTACCAGAAGGCCGATCCCTACGGCTTCCAGCACGAGATCCGCCCCCAGACCGGCTCGGTGGTGAGCCGGCTCGGCCAGTACCGCTGGAGTGATCAGAGCTGGCTGGCGGAGCGGGATGGACGCGATCCCCTCGATCAGCCGATCTCGGTTTACGAGATGCATCTGGGCAGCTGGATGCATGCCGGGGCCGACCAGCCCTACCTGGAGGCCGACGGCACGGCCCGGCCGCCGGTGGCGGCCGCCGATCTGAAACCGGGGGCCCGGCTGCTCACCTATCCCGAGATGGCCGATCGGCTGATTCCCTACGTGAAGGCCCGGGGCTTCACCCACATCGAGCTGATGCCGATCGCCGAGCATCCCTTCGATGGCTCCTGGGGTTACCAGGTGACGGGCTTCTACGCCCCCACCAGCCGCTTCGGCCCGCCGGACGAGTTCCGCGCCTTCGTGAACCGCTGCCACGCCGAGGGCATCGGCGTGATCCTCGACTGGGTGCCGGGCCACTTCCCCAAGGATAGCCACGGCCTGGCCTTCTTCGATGGCTGCCACCTCTACGAGCACGCCGATCCCCGCATCGGTGAGCACAAGGAATGGGGCACGCTGATCTTCAACTACAGCCGCAACGAGGTGCGCAACTTCCTGGTGGCGAATCTCGTCTACTGGTTTGAGGAATTCCACATCGATGGCATCCGCGTGGATGCGGTGGCCTCAATGCTCTACCGCGACTACCTCCGCCCCGATGGTGAATGGTTGGCGAACGAGCACGGCGGCCGCGAAAATCTGGAGGCCGTGCGGTTCCTCCAGCAGGCCAACTCGGTGCTGTTCCACCATGTTCCCGGTGCGCTCTCGATCGCGGAGGAATCCACCACCTGGCCGATGGTGACGCAGCCCACCCACATGGGCGGCCTGGGCTTCAACCTGAAGTGGAACATGGGCTGGATGCACGACATGCTCGATTACTTCGAGCTGGATCCGTGGTTCCGCCAGTTCCACCAGAACAACATCAGCTTTTCGATCTGGTATCACTACACCGAAAACTTCATGCTGGCGCTCAGCCACGACGAGGTGGTGCACGGCAAGAGCCATCTTCTGCACAAGATGCCCGGTGACGACTGGCAGAAGTTCGCCAACGTGCGTGCCCTGCTCGCCTACATGTGGACCCACCCCGGCAAGAAAACGATCTTCATGGGCATGGAGTTCGGCCAGCGCTCCGAGTGGAACGTCTGGGGTGACCTGCAGTGGGATCTGCTGCAGTTCGAGGCCCACCTGGGTCTGCGCAACCTGGTGGATGACCTCAACGGCTACTACCGCAACGAACCGGCCCTCTGGCGCGACGATTTCGATCAGTTCGGCTTTCAGTGGATCGACTGCAGCGACAACCGCCATTCGGTGATCAGTTTCATGCGGCGGGAGAAAGCCACCGGCCGCTGGGTGGTGGTGGTGGCCAACTTCACCCCCCAGGCCCATTCCCACTACCGGGTGGGTGTGCCCCTGGAGGGCTTCTACGCCGAAACCTTCAACACCGACAGCGCCCGCTACGGCGGCAGCAACCTCGGCAACATGGGTGGCAAGGCCACCGAGGAGTGGGGGGTGCACGGCTACAGCCATTCGCTCGAGCTCTGCCTGCCTCCGCTGAGCGTGCTGGTGCTGCAACGGGATGCGGAACGCAGCCAGAGCCTCTGTGACGAAGCCGCCGAAACCGGTGCTCCCGTCGGGTAGGTTCGCCCCTGGCACTTCCGTTCTCCATGGCCGACACGCTTCCCCTGCTGCTGCGGGCCGCCCGAGGAGAGCAGGTGGAGCGCCCTCCGGTGTGGATGATGCGCCAGGCGGGGCGCTACATGAAGGTCTACCGCGACCTGCGCGACCGCCATCCAGGCTTTCGGGAGCGCTCCGAGCAGCCCGATCTCTCCTATGAGATCTCGATGCAGCCGTTTCGGGCCTTCCAGCCCGACGGGGTGATTCTCTTCTCCGACATCCTCACCCCCCTGCCGGGGCTGGGGATCGACTTCGACATCATCGAGAGCAAGGGTCCGATCATCGACCCACCGATCCGCAGCCTGGCCCAGGTGGAGGCCCTGCGGCCGCTCGATCCGGCCACCAGCCTGCCCTTCGTGGGGGAGGTGCTGGGGCGCCTGCGCCAGAGCGTGGGCCATCAGGCCGCCGTGCTCGGCTTCGTGGGGGCCCCCTGGACCCTGGCCGCCTATGCGGTGGAGGGGCGGAGCAGCAAGAATTACGCCGTGATCAAGGCGATGGCGTTCCAGCAGCCGGCCCTGCTGCACCGGCTGCTGGGCCATCTGGCCGACGCGATCGCCACCTACGTGCGTTATCAGATCGAGAGCGGCGCCCAGGTGGTGCAGCTGTTCGATTCCTGGGCGGGCCAGCTCAGCCCGATCGACTACGACGTGTTCGCCGCCCCCTACCAGAAGCGGGTGGTGGACCAGGTGAAGGCGAAGCATCCCGACACTCCACTGATCCTCTACATCTCCGGCAGTGCCGGGGTGCTGGAGCGGATGGCGCGCACCGGCGTCGATTTCATCTCCCTCGACTGGACCGTGGACATGGCCGACGGCTGCGCCCGGCTGCCCGGGCACCTGGGGGTGCAGGGCAACGTGGATCCCGGCCTGCTGTTCGGCACCCCCGAGGCGATCCGGGAGCGGATCGTGGACACGGTGCGCAAGGCCCGGGGGCGGCGCCACATCCTCAACCTGGGCCACGGCATCCTGCCGGGCACTCCGGAGGAGAACGCGCGGGTGTTCTTCGAGGCCGGAAAATCCGTCCATGAGCTGCTGGGAGCGGCCGTTTGAGCGGCCCCAGCGGAGGCCGCCCCGACCCGCCCGAGTCCCCCCGCATCCTGATCACCGGCGCCAGCGGCTGCGTCGGCCAGGCAATCGCCGCCCGGCTGCTGGCCGACTCGGACGCCGAGCTGCTGCTGTGGTTGCGGGATCCCGGCAAGCTCACGGCCGTGCCCGCCGACCATCCCCGCGTCACCCTGCTGGTGGGGGACCTGCGTGATCAGGCCCCCCATGCCGCCGCCATCGCCTCGGCCACCCGGGTGATCCACACCGCCACCGCCTGGGGCGACCCGGAGCGGGCCCACCAGGTGAACGTGGTGGCGGTCAAGGAGCTGCTGGGGCGGCTTGATCCCGGCCGGCTCGAGCAGATCCTCTATTTCTCCACCGCCAGCATCCTCGACCGCCAGCTGCGGCTGCTGCCGGAGGCGGCGCTGCACGGCACCGAGTACATCCAGACCAAGGCGCTCTGCCTGGAGCAGCTGGAGGCCCATCCGCTGGCCGATCGGATCGTGGCGGTGTTTCCGACCCTGGTGTTCGGCGGCTCGATCGGAGCGGGTGATCCCTTCCCCACCAGCTATCTCACCGCCGGACTGCTGGAGGCGGTGCGCTGGCTGTGGCTGGCCCGCTGGCTGCGCACCGACGCCAGCTTCCACTTCATTCACGCGGCCGACATCGCCCTGGTCTGTGCCCACCTGGCGCTCGGGCCCCACTGCGGCAACCCGGTGGCCGCCGCCGGCCGGGTGCGCCGGCTGGTGCTCGGCCAGCCGTCCGTCACGGTGAACGAAACGGTGGGACGCCTCTGCGCCTGGCGCCGCCGCTGGCGCCCCCCCTTCGGGGTGCCGCTCAACGGTGGGCTGATCGAAAGCCTGATCCGGGTGCTGCCGATCGAGGTGAACGCCTGGGATCGCTTCAGCATCCAGCAGCGCCACTTCGTGCATGAGCCCATCAGTCCGCCGGAACGGTTCGGCCTGGTGAGCCATGCCCCGACCCTGGAGGCGGTGTTCCAGCTCTCCGGTCTGCCCCACCGGGGCCGGCTGCCCCAGGGGCAGCGGCCCTGACCCCATACACTCCAGCCATCGGAACCAGGCGTGAGGGCAGCAGGATGGGGCATCGAATCGCTTTGGAGCCGGCTTCGCCCCGGCCGATCCGCTCCCGGTTCCGGCGCTTCCTCGCCGCAGCGATGGCCTGGGCCCTGGTGGTGCTGGTCGGCTTCGGCGCGGCGCAGCCGGTGCGGGCCGCCACCATCGACGTGTTGCTGGGCACCGACCAGGGCATGCTGGCCTTCGAGCCCAGCACGGTCACGATCGCGACCGGGGACACGATCCGCTTCGTGAACAACAAACTGGCCCCCCACAACGCCGTCTTCGACGGCCACGACGACCTCAGCCACACCGCCCTTGCTTTTGCGCCCGGTGAATCCTGGGAGGAAACCTTCACCGAAGCCGGCCGCTACACCTACTGGTGTGAACCCCACCGGGGGGCCGGGATGGTGGGCACGGTGATCGTGGAATAGCCGGATCCTTCAGCAATTGTTTCGATCCTGGGCCGGCTCCGGCGCAGGTCCGAGGACCGGACCCTAGTTTGATCCGGTTGCCCGCTTCCCGATGCGCCGCTTGCTTTCCTTCTTCGCCGTCTGCCTGGCGTTGCTGCTGGGTGCCGCCCCCAGCTTCGCCGCCGATGCCGCCCATGGCGGTCAGATCTTCTCCGCCAACTGCGCGGCCTGCCACATGGGTGGCGGCAACGTGGTGAACGCCGAGCGCACCCTCAAGCAGGAGGCCCTGCAGGCCTATCTGGCCGATTACGACAGCGGCCACGAAGCCGCCATCGCCATGCAGGTCACCAAGGGCAAGGCCGCCATGCCGTCCTTCCTCGGCAAGCTCACCGAGGCCGACATCGCCGATGTGTCGGCCTACGTCGAGGAAATGGCTACCAAGGGCTGGGCCTGAGTCCCTGCTTCAGTGGTGTAGGGCGGTGAAGCGGGGCTTTCCCCCGTTCCCCGCCGGCGCGATGGTGCTGGCACGTCCTGTGTGGACCTTCACCCCCTCCCCACCCTGCGCTTGTTCCCATGTCCCTCGCGCAACTGCAGCGTCTCGTTGAAGATGCCGAACGGCAGCCCGCCCTGCGGGAGTTGTTGCGTGGCAGCCGCAGCTGGAGCGAACTGATCAGCCGGGCCCATGGCCTGGGCTATCACCTCTGCCGGGCCGATCTGGTGCGGGCCCGCCAGGAGGAGGCCGCCAGCCGTTTTCTCGAGCGTGCTCGCATTGAACCCGTGGCGGATCTGATGGGGGCCGTGCCCGGCCGCCAGGCTCAGCTCAGTTGGCGCCGCCTGGCCAGCACCTCAAGGTAGAGATCCTCGGGAACCTCCCGGATGTCGTACTCGCTGGGAAGCACCCCATGGGCATGGCGGTGCACCACCATCCAGCAGTTCCGTTCCGGATCCCGGGACGACGTTTCGAAGGCACGGGATTCCTCGGCCAGCCGCTTCACCAGGGTCTCCCGGTTCAAGCCATCATCAGGTGCCATCTTTACCCTGGAAGCCAGGCCGTCACAGGCTCCCATCATGGCAAGCCATTCCTGTCTCCCAGGCACCCTCGCTTCGCTGATTCTGCTGCTGGCGCTGGCGCCGACGGCCGGCGGCGCGGCCAGCTGCCCACTGGTGGTGCCCCGCCAGCAGTCCCTGTTTCAGCCGGTGCGGATCGAGCCTGAGCAGGTGCCGCGCAAGAACGCCGCGGGCTGCCTGTCCGGCTCCGATGCCATCTACCGTCCCGATGGTTGTCCCCTGCGGCTGTGCCCGGCGAACGCACCGGGCCTGGAGCTCTGAGGCCCGGGCCGCCCAGCGGCAGCGCACCGCTCAACGGCAGCCGAACACCGAGATCGTGTAGCTGAATCCGGTGGCGTTGGCGTTGTAGCCCGACCCCACCTTCACATTCACCTGGCTCACGAGCTTTCCGGCCGGTGGCGTGAACGGGCCGAAGGGCTTGAACTGCCCGGGGGCGGCGTCAAGGGTCTCGTTGACCACCTGCAGGTTGCTGCCATCGCTGAACTTGAGGAAGGCCTGAATCGGATAGGGGCCAGCCTTCGTGGAGGTGGATTTGAAATTCACCTTGTAGCTGGAGAAGGGCTCGTTGACGGTGAAGTCGGTGTTGAAGTTGGTGCGCCCGAACGGGAACACCAGGGGACCATCGAGCTGAATCGTCTTGCTGACGCTGGTACCCCCACCCACGGCGGGCAGATAGGTGCACCGGGCCGCCCGGGCGGCCGGCGGGGCCGCCAACGCCAGCAGCGCTCCGGTGAGCAGCAGGCCGGCGGGGGCGAGGGCAGCCCGGCGGGAGCAAGACCAGGAGCGTCGGAAGGAAGGCATCAAAACGGGAGAGGGCCGGCAAAGGATCTCCAGAAGTTAAGGACAGGCTCAACAGGTCGTTCGGTTGATTCGCCAAATGTTTCGGCCTGCCCATCCTGTGGGGGGAGACCCGCGCTGCATAGCGTTGTCTCCAGCGCCCCAGAACGGAGAAGCCGATGCATCCCACCGCCGAACAGTTCACCGAAAAGGCCTGGGCCGCCGTGGTGGCCGCCCAGCAGCTGGCCCAGCAGCGGCGCCAGCCCCAGTTGGAAACGGAACATCTTCTGGCGGCCCTGCTGGAGCAGCAGGGGCTGGCGAGCCGGATCGTGGAGAAGGCGGGGGTGGATCCGGCCGTGCTGAGCCAGAACGTGGAGGCCCACATCGCCGCCCAGCCCAGCCTGGCCGCGGTGGCCGAGAGCCTCTATCTGGGCAAGGCGCTCAACGAGACGCTGGAGCGGGCCGATGGGATCCGCCAGGAGTTCTCCGACAGCTTCGTCTCGATCGAGCACCTGCTGCTGGCCCTCGCCGCGGATCCCCGCTGCGGGCGCCAGTTGCTCTCCCAGGCCGGCCTCGATGGCGCCAAGCTGAAGCAGGCGATCGACGCCGTGCGGGGCAGCCAGAACGTGACCGACCAGAACCCCGAGGGCACCTACGAATCCCTGGAGAAATACGGCCGCGACCTCACCGCCGCCGCCCGCGAAGGCAAGCTCGATCCAGTGATTGGCCGCGACGAGGAGATCCGCCGCACGATCCAGATCCTCAGCCGCCGCACCAAGAACAACCCGGTGCTGATCGGCGAACCCGGCGTGGGCAAAACCGCGATCGTGGAGGGGCTGGCCCAGCGCATCGTCAACGGCGATGTGCCCCAGGCCCTGCAGAACCGCCAGCTGGTGTCCCTCGATATGGGCGCCCTGATCGCCGGCGCCAAGTACCGCGGCGAGTTCGAGGAGCGGCTCAAGGCCGTGCTCAAGGAGGTCACCTCCTCCGACGGCCAGATCGTGCTGTTCATCGATGAGATCCACACCGTGGTGGGGGCCGGCGCCACCGGCGGCTCGATGGATGCCAGCAACCTGCTCAAGCCGATGCTGGCCCGCGGCGAGCTGCGCTGCATCGGCGCCACCACCCTCGATGAGCACCGCCAGCACATCGAGAAGGATCCGGCCCTGGAGCGCCGCTTCCAGCAGGTGTTCGTGGATCAGCCCACGGTGGAAGACACCATTTCGATCCTGCGGGGCCTCAAGGAGCGCTACGAGGTGCACCACGGCGTGCGCATCGCCGACAACGCCCTGGTGGCCGCCGCTGTGCTGAGCAGCCGCTACATCGCCGACCGCTTCCTGCCCGACAAGGCCATCGACCTGATGGACGAATCGGCCGCCCGCCTCAAGATGGAGATCACCTCCAAGCCGGAGGAGATCGATGAGATCGATCGCAAGATCCTGCAGCTGGAGATGGAGAAGCTCTCGCTGGGCCGCGAATCCGACCCGGCCAGCAAGGAGCGGCTGGAGCGCCTGGAGAAGGAGCTGGCCGATCTGAGCGAGCAGCAGAGTGGGCTCAACGCCCAGTGGCAGCAGGAGAAGGGCGCCATTGATGAGCTCAGCGCCATCAAGGAGGAGATCGAGCAGGTGCAGCTCCAGGTGGAGCAGGCCAAGCGCCAGTACGACCTCAACAAGGCCGCCGAGCTGGAGTACGGCACCCTGGCGGAGCTCAACAAGAAGCTGGCGGCCAAGGAGGCCGATCTCACCAGCGCCGATGGGGAGAAAAGCCTGCTGCGGGAGGAAGTCACCGAGGATGACATCGCCGAGGTGATCGCCAAGTGGACGGGCATTCCGGTGGCGCGGCTGGTGCAGAGCGAAATGGAGAAACTGCTGCAGCTGGAGGAGGAGCTCCACACCCGGGTGATCGGCCAGGAGCAGGCCGTCACGGCGGTGGCGGACGCGATCCAGCGCTCCCGCGCCGGCCTCTCCGATCCCAACCGGCCGATCGCCAGCTTCCTGTTCCTCGGCCCCACCGGCGTGGGCAAGACGGAGCTCTCCAAGGCCCTGGCCGCCCAGCTGTTCGACAGCGACGACGCCATGGTGCGCATCGACATGAGCGAGTACATGGAGAAGCACGCCGTGAGCCGCCTGATCGGCGCGCCTCCCGGCTATGTGGGCTACGAGGAGGGCGGCCAGCTCACCGAAGCCGTGCGGCGGCGCCCCTACGCCGTGATCCTGTTCGACGAGGTGGAGAAGGCCCACCCCGACGTGTTCAACGTGATGCTGCAGATCCTCGATGACGGCCGCGTCACCGACGGGCAGGGCCGCACGGTGGACTTCACCAACACGGTGCTCATCCTCACCAGCAACATCGGCAGCGCCTCGATCCTGGATCTGGCCGGCGACCCGGCCCGCCACGGCGAGATGGAGAAGCGGGTGAACGAGGCCCTGCGGGCCCACTTCCGGCCCGAGTTCCTCAACCGGCTGGATGAAACGATCATCTTCCACAGCCTGCGCGCCGATGAGCTGCGCCGCATCGTGGTGCTCCAGGTGGAGCGGCTGCGCCGCCGCCTCGACGACCGCAAACTCGGGCTCGAACTCGAGGACGGCGCGCTCGACTGGCTGGCGACGGCGGGCTACGACCCGGTCTACGGCGCCCGGCCCCTGAAGCGGGCCATCCAGCGGGAGCTGGAAACGCCCATTGCCAAGGCGATCCTGGCCGGCAGCTTCCCGGAAGGCAGCACGATCGCCGTGGACGTGACCAGTGCCGGGGAGGGCCCACCCCGCCTGCGCTTCCAGCCGGCCAGCCGCCGTGAACTGGTGCTGGCGCACTCCTAGCGGGGGAAGGGAGGCCCGGCCCGGCTGCTGCGCCGACCCGCTGGGATTTCCCTTCCGGTGCTGGGCCAGAAAAAAACCCTGGAGCCGGGTAGCTCCAGGGTTGGTGCTGGCGTCAAGGGAACGGGGAGACGGAGATCCGTCAGCCTGGGGCCGGGGAATCAGCCCTGTCCGCCCGGGAAGAGGTCATCCAAGCGGTCCCGGAGATCACTGGCCGACGGCAGGTCGTCAAAGAGGCCAAGCAGGTCTGCAAAGGGATTCTCGGATTCGTCGCCACCGAAGACCACGGGAAACTGGCCGCGATCCTCGAAGAAGTCAACGATTTCGGAAATCGGCGGAAACTCGGAAGGGTGGGGCTCGGAACCAAGAAAATCGACCCCTAGGGCAATGGAGGCATCCCCACTGGGGAAGAATTCGTTGGTCGCCGAGAGGAGCTCCTGGGCCAGGGCATCACCGATGACGAGATCATCATTCTCATCGACCCGGGCCTGCAGGAAATCGATGGAGTTATCGAGTTTGTCGTCGAAAGGACCGAGTTGCTCCTTGAAGGAGGCCGGGGCATCCTCCAGTCGATCTTCCAGGCGCTCCAGGAACTGGGTATAACCGCCGCTGACAGATAGGGTTGTAGGCATAGCTTCAGAGTGAGCCGGGGCTCAGGCGAAGTGGAGATCCTTGGGATGGATTTCCGATGTGGTCGAACGTTATCAGCCTTGTCAGGGCTTGTCTTTTCCTCTCAGCGGAAGTCTCGCGAGATTGGACTTCAACCGGTATCGGAAACCACAAATTGATGGGGGCCTTTCTGATCTCGCGGCGAATCCGGTGTGTCCGATCCCTCAGAATTCCCCGTGAAATGGCTTGCTGCTTACCGATTTCTCTCAGATTCGGCAGCGCTCGACACATTGCTTGATGTTAACCAGATTCATACATCAGCACTGCTTATCAGTACTTCCTATCCAAGGGCTGTCCTGTCTGGCCGGGTGCTTCGGTCGTCTTCCCCTGACACGGGCATGCTGGGTCGCGGCGGGCGCCCCGGGCTGTGCTGGTGAACGATGAGCCGATGGCCGAGTCCGAGCCGCTGCTGGCCTGCCTCCGCAGGGCCGCCGCCTTCGAGCGCCGCCACGCCTGGATCGCCGCGGCGGCCGCCTATGGGGAAGCCCTGGCGCTCGAGCCCGGGGATGGGCGGCTCTGGGGCAACCTGGGCCATGCCCTGTGGCTGGCCGACCTCCCCCAGGCGGCCGAAACCGCCTACCGGCAGGCGCTGGCCTGCTCAGCCCCCGCTCCCGCGGCGCTCTGCGGCCTGGCCAACGCGTTGCGGGATCTCAACCGGTTCGAGGAGGCCCTGCCCCTCTACGAAGCGGCCGGTGATGCCGAGGCCCGTTGGGGGCTGAGCCAGGTGCTGATCGGTCTGGAGCGCCACGCCGAGGCCTTCGCTGCCGCGGAGGCCCGTTGCGCGCTACCGGGCTGGAGCCCCTTCCGCCCGGCCCCGTTCTGGGGCGCGGGCGGTGAGGGGGAGCTCGATGCCGACCAGCCCCTCTGGATCTGGAGCGAGCAGGGCTTCGGCGACACCCTGCAGTATCTGCGCTGGATTCCTGCCCTGGCCAGGCGAACCGGCCCGCTCCATCTGGTGGTGGAGGCCAACCTGGTGCGACTCCTGCAGGAGGGCCTGGCCTGGATGGCGGCACCACCCCGGGTGGTGAGCAAGGACACCCTGACCTTCCAGCCCCTGGCCGCCCATGGACCGCTGATGAGCCTGCCCCACCGGCTCGGCCCCGACCACGCCCCTGCGGAGGGCGGCCTCTGCCTGCGTTCGCCGCTCTGGAGCACCGCGGGGCCCTCCCTGCTCCCGGAGGGCCTCCCGGAGGGCCCCAGGGTCGGACTGGTCTGGGCGTCGGGGCGCAAGCGGGAGGATCCCTTCACCCACCGGGAGTACGTCAAACGCAGCCTGACCCCCCTGGCCCTCTGGCAGCTGATCGCTGGGCTGCAGGGGGCCGGCGCGGCGGTGATCCCGCTGCAGTACGGCCACGATGGGGAGCTGGCGGCCGCCCTCGGGTTCCGGCTGCCCGCGCCGCGGCTGGATCTGAACGACTTCGCCCATCTGGCGCGGGTGGTGGCCCAGCTGGATCTGGTGATCACTGTGGACACGGCCCTGGCCCATCTGGCGGGCGCCATGGGAGCCCCCGGCTGGATCCTGCTGCCCTGGAGCGCCGATCCCCGCTGGCTGCGGCAGCGGGAGGACAGCCCGTGGTATGGCTCCCTGCGCCTGTTCCGTCAGAGCGCAACGGGCGACTGGGCCAGCGCGATCGAGGGGCTGCTCGGGGCGTTCACCGGCTGGAGCGCAGCAGCAGCAGCGCATCGATCCAGTGACTGAAGGCCGCCATGCAGTGGTCGCGCCGGTAGCGCTCCAGCACCGTGGCGCGGGCCCGCTGGCCCAGGGGGCGGTGGGAGGCTGGATCGCGCAGCACGGTGTCGATGCGGGCGGCGATGGCCGCCGGGTCCTCCAGGGGAACCAGCAGGCCGTTGTGACCGTGGCGGATCACATCCCGCACCGGAGCCGTGTCGGAGGCCACCACCACCGCCCCGCAGGCCATCGCCTCCAGCAGGCTCCAGGAGAGCACATAGGGATAGGAGAGATAGGCGTGCACCGTGCTGCGCTGCAGCAGGGCTGTGAGCTGGTCACGCCGGAGCAGGCCCACGGCATGACACCGCCGCCGGTCGATGCGCTCGCCCAGCTGCTCGAGCAGGGCGCCGAGGTACCCGCCGGGGTGGGGGCTGGGCGGGCTGTAGGTGTGGCCGTGGCCCCCCACCAGCACCACCTGCAGGTCGGGGTGGTGGCGCAGGAGGGGAGGCAGGGCCCGCATCAAGCGGCCGAACCCCCGCAGGGGCTCCAGATTCCGGCTCACGAAGGTGAGCACCGGCGCTCCAGGATCCACCACCAGATCGGCCGTCAGGCGCAGGCCCCGCGGCGATGCCGGCCGCAGCTGAGCCGTGTCGATGCCTTCATGGATCACCTGGATCCGGCCGCGCCAGGGGCCCGGGAAGCTGTCGCGCTGGAACGGGGTGGGGGTGAGCGCCGCGTCGGCCGCCGCCAGTGCCGAGAGTGCCATCAGGTTGTTGCGCACCAGCAGCCTGAGCCGCTCCGGAGTGATCGGAGGAGCATCCGGATCAGCGCCGCCGAGCAGGGCGGGAGCACCGAAGAGTTCCGGGTAGGCGATCAGCACGGCCTCGGGCCAGAGATCCCGCAGATAGAGGCCCTCCCCCCAGGCGCTGTGAAACAGGATCAGCCGGGGCTCGAGGCCGTCGCGTTTCAGGGTCCGGGCCAGCTCAGCCACCCGTTCACCCCGGATCAGGGCACGTTCGAGGCCGGGATCGATCAGCCCGGTGGGCAGGGATTCGATCGGAGGGGCCTCGTAGGGGTGCAGCGTCCAGCCCTCGGGGCTGCCGGGGTCCGGATCGGAGCTGATGGCGTGCACCTCATGGCCGCAGGCCAGGAGCTGGAGTGCGAGGGGACGGAACTGGGCCGGAAAGGCCTGATGAAGGAGCAGACACTGCATCAGGCGCGGCTGCCATGGAGACAAAGGAATCCTGAAGGAACTCGGTACAGTTCGATCGCTTCCCTATCGCCGCCGTATCGATGCCTTCCCTGCGGAGTCTGTTCGGTCGCTCGAGTCACACCAGGCAGGCACAAGGACCCGATCCTGCTCTGGTGTCCGCCCCCCCTCCGGCCCGGGAGGTGAACCGGTTGGTGAGTCCGTTGCCGCAGGGAGAGGTGGAGCTGCCGATGGAGATCACCGCCTGGTCGGTGCGGCGGCTGCAGACGATCTTCACCCAGCTCGACCAGACCCCCAACCAGCAGACCGTGCAGGATGCCCAGGCCGCCCGCTCCTGTTTCACCCGGTTCTGGCTCTCGGCTCCGGTCGATTATCTGGAGATGCTCTATGCCGGCCCGATCGGGCAGGCCTACAAGCTGATGCTGCGGGGCGTGCTGCCGGCCCTGCCCCTGCGGGAGAAGGATGAACGCTGGAAAGCGGGCCTCACCCAGCGGCTGCTCACGGCCTTCGGGCACCACGAAACCACCAATCTGCTGCTGGCCGTGATGCCCTATTACGACCTCAACGCCATGAAGGTGGCCGATCCGCTGCGGCAGATCCCGGAATGGCTGCTCGGCGACTATGCCGAGCGCTGCGACCCCCAGCTGCTGCAGAAACTGCGCCGGCGCCAACCCGGCGGGAACGGCGCCGGGAACACCGGGGCCCCCGCCCTGCTGGCCCCGGCCGGGTCCAGCGGCGAGCGCCCGCTGATCCCCTCCACGGAAGCCGAAGCGGATGGCGGCCCCCTGCCCCTCTTCTCGGAAAAGCGGGGCGAGGCCTGCCTGCCCCTGATTCAGGACAATGAATTTCTGGGCCGGATGAGCGGTCTGATCAATCTCTACGCGATCGATCCGAGCGACGCCGAACTCAAGCGTGAACTGGCCGTGCTGCGGCGCCAAGTGGCCCAGATCTGGCTGGATGTGGATCCCGACCAACTGCAGACGCTCTACCGGGCGCCGTTCGGCCAGCTCACCCAGAACCTGATCGGCTCCGGGTTCTCCCGGGAAACCATGCCCCCCGAGGAAGACGCGGCCCGGCGGCGGCTGGGCACGATCGTGGGGGCGATGCGCCATCCCCGCTCCCTCAACGCCCTGATGGCCGCGCTGCTCTACTACCCCGCCGGCAAGGTGAACCTGAGCGCCGCCGACAGCCTCCTGCCCGACTGGCTGCTGCAGGAACTCACCACTCTGCGGGCCCGGGCCGCCCAGCCCACTTGAGGGCTGGGCGGCGGTTCATGCCCCGTTCATTCGTGGAACTCCCGCCAGACCAGCCAGTAGGCCAGGTAGCCCACCGGGGGACCGAGCAGGAGGGGCAGCAGGGCCAGCACGCCGAGGCTGGGCCCGCCCCAGAGGATGAGCCCGAGGCAGATGGCCAGATAGGAGAGCACCATCAGCGCGATCAGCACCCGCTGGGTGGCCAGCGTGGTGCGGAACCGCTGCCAGGCCCGCTTCAGCAGCAGGCTGCGGCGCTGGCCGCGGGGCACATAGGCCGACCAGTCGGCCACCGGATCGGGAGCGGAGCGGCGGGCCATCAGCGCAGCCGCTCGAGGTCTTTGCGCCGGTCATCGAGGAAGCTGGTGAACAGGCTGATGAAGGTGCGCTGCCGCAACTGGATGTCGGCGGAGAGGGCCATGCCCGGTTTGAGCGGAATGGGGCGGGTGCTGCCCTCCAGGCTCTGGCGGCGCAGCTGCAGCACGGCGGGATAGAAGAGGCCCTGCTGCTCGGTCTGGAGCGTTTCGGCCATCTCCTGGGTGGTGAGGGCATCGGAGCCGATCCGCTCCACCGTGGCGGGAATGCTGCCGAACTCGGAGGAGGGGAAGGTGTTGATCGAGATCTCGGCGTTCTGGCCCGGGGAGAGGAAGCCGATCACATCGTTGGGGATGAACACCTTGGCTTCGAGCGCGTCGCCGGGCACCACCCGCAGCAGCGTCTTGGCCGATTCCACCACCGAGCCGGGGGAGACATCGATGTCGAAGATCGATCCGGCACTGGGGGCGGTGAGCACGCTGTACTGGAGCTGCACCCGGGCCAGGCGGATCTGGCCGTCGAGGTCGGAGATCTGGCGCAGGTTCTCCTCGATGCGGCCGCGCAGGTCGGCGCCGGGGGCGGCCCCGGCGTTGAGGGCCGAGGCGCTGAGGCTGGCGGCGGTGCGCTCCTCGCTGGCGAGGTTGGCCTCCAGCTCATTGACCCGGTTGCGGCTCTCGAGGGCCTGCACCTCGCTGACCGCGCCGGTGCGCGCCAGGGCCTCGAAGCGGGCGGCAATGTTGCGGGCGGTGGCCAGGCTGGTGCGCAGGCCGGCGATCCGGGCCTCGCTGGCCCGCAGCTGCTCGTCGGCCGCCAGGCGCTGGGTGCGCAGATCCTCACTCTGGTTCCTGAGCTGGAGCTGCTGGTTGGCGGAGAGGCCGCTGGCCCGGGTGTCGCCCAGGGAGGCGGAGAGGATCTGGTTCTCGTTGATGAGGCGCTCCCGGATCGCCTCGGCGGCGGTGAGGCGGCTGCGGGCCTCGCGCAGATCGAAGCGGATCACCTCCTGGCCCTGGCGGACGGTCTCGCCGTCCTTCACGAGCACCGCTTCGATCACCCCGGGCACGGGCGCCTGGATCGCCTTCACCTTGCTGCCGGGCTGGAGCTTGCCCTGCACGGCAATGGTTTCGCCCAGGGGGGCCAGCACGGCCCAGAGGCCGATGGCACCCACCCCCCCGAGCACGGTCCAGACGATCAGGCTGGAGGCCCGCCCACTCTTGCGCAGCAGCACCGGCTGGTTGAACTGCCAGTCGGCGGCGGGCACCAGGGCACTGGAGCCAGGGGTGGCCGGATCGGTGGAGGGCAAAAAAGGATGGGCGGAAGCGTCCGCGGTGGCCGGGCCGGTGGGGCCGTGGCCGGCGCTGGCTGGATCGCTCTCCCCGACCAGGTCGACCCGCACCGGCACCACCCGCTCATCCGGGCGGGGGCGGGGGCGACGGGGGGAGCGCAGCCAGCCGAGGGCACGCTCGTAGAGATCCACCAGGGAATTGGAGGGGTCGCTGCTGGTCGCCATCAGAGACCTCCCTCCTGACCCTGGCTGGAATGGAGGGCGTAGTACCACCCCTGGCGCCGCATCAGCTCCCGGTGGCTGCCCGTTTCCATGATGGCGCCCTTGTCCATCATCACGATGCAGTCGGCCGGCTGGACGGTGCTGAGGCGGTGGGTGATGAAGAACACCGTGCGGCCGCGGAAGGCTTCGAACAGGTTGATGCAGACCTGGCGTTCGGTGCGGGCATCGAGGGCGCTGGTGGCTTCATCGAGGATCAGCATGCGGGGGTTCTGCAACACGGCCCGGGCCAGGGCGAGGCGCTGGCGCTGGCCGCCGGAGAGGCCGGCTCCGCGCTCGCCCACATCGGAGTTGTAGCCCTTGGGGAGCTCCATGATGAAGTCGTGGGCGCAGGCGATCCGGGCGGCCCGGATCATCTCGTCGGCGGTGGCATCGGGCTTCACCAGCAGCAGGTTCTCGCGCACGGTGCCGTCGAACAGCACGCTGTCCTGGGGCACCACGCCGATCTGGCGGCGCAGGGAATAGAGCTCCACCTTGTTGATGTCGAGGCCATCGATCAGCACCTTGCCCTCCAGGGGCCGGTAGAAGCGCGGCAATTGCTTGAGCAGGGTGCTCTTGCCGCTGCCGGAGCCGCCCACCATGCCCACGAAGGAGCCGGCCGGCACCTCCAGGTTGATCCCATGCAGCACCAGGGGGCTGTCGTCGCCGAAGCGGAAGCTCACGTTCTGGAACTCCACCCGGCCGGTGAGCGGCGGCATCGGGATGTTGAGCGCCTCGGCGTCGCTCTGCTCGGTGGGGCGGTCGACCACATCGGCCACCAGCTGGATCGAGGCGGTGCACTGCTGGAACTGCTGCCAGGTGGTGGTGAGCTGCACCAGGGGGCGGGTGATGTAGCCGCTGAGGATGCGGAAGGCGAGGAAGGCCCCGAAGGTGAGCTCGTTCTGGATCAGCAGAAAAACGCCCACGCCGATCGTGATCAGACCGTTGAGATCGTTGATGAAGCTGGCCAGGTTGCTGATCGATTCCTTGCTGATCTTGAGCTTGAAGTCTTCGCCGATGAAGCGGGCGTAGCGGTTCTGGAACTCCCAGCGGGTCTTGAGCTCGGCGTTCTGGGATTTGATCGTCTGGATGCCGGTGATCGATTCGTTCAGGTAGGAATAGGTTTTCACCGAGGCCCCCATGCTGCGCTTGATCTGGGCGCGCACCAGCGGGTTGCTCAAGAGGCTGAGGGCCAGCATCAGCGGCAGGGTGGAGAGGGTGGCGAAGGTGAGCGGCACGCTGATGGCGAACAGCACGAACAGGTAGAGGAAACTGAAGGCCAGATCCACCACCGTGGTGAGGCTGTTGCCGAGCAGGAAATCGCGCAGCTTGTCGAGCTGGCCGAAGTAGAACATCACCTGGCCCACCGGCCGGCTGTCGAAGAAGCCCTGGGGCAGCCGCACCAGGTGATCGAGGATGGTGCTCTTGGTGGCCTGATCCACCCGGTTGGCCGTGTCGGTGAAGATGTAGCCCCGCAGGGTCTTGAGCACGGCCGCCACCACGGCCGCCACCAGCATCACGAAGCAGATGGTGAGCAGGGTGTTGATGTTGCGCTGGCGCACCACCTGGTCGATCAGCACCCGCAGGCCCAGGGGCTGAACCAGGGCCAGCAGGTTGATCACGAAGGAGAGGGCCACCACCTCCACCAGCTGGCGGCGGTGCTCCCGCAGGAAGGGCAGGAACCAGCCCCAGCTGAAGGTCTGCTCCTTGGCATCGCTCTTGCGCTGCAGCAGCAGCAGCTCCACCCCGTCCTCCCCGGCGCCGGCGAGCTGGGCCACCGGGAGCAGCAGGGGACCCAGTTCGGGTTCGAGCAGGCGCAGGCGGCCGTCATCGTCCACCCCCTCGAGGATGGCGAAGTGCCCCTGGGCATGGAGCACGGCGGGGGTGGTGGCCCGCACCAGCCGGTCGGCGGGCAGTTTGGTGAGCACCACCCGCAGCCCGAGAGCATCGAGGATCTGGCCGAGGTTGATCAGGTTGAGCCCGCCCTGGCGGGCCAGCACCGCCTGCACCTGGTCGCGCAGGGCATCCCGGTTGATCGGCACGCCGAAGTAGTTGGCGATGGCGGTGCAGATCGCGATCGGAGCCTCGCGGGGCCCGGTGGCGCGCTGCAGGCGCAGCTCGGCCTCGTCGCCGTGGCCGTCTGTGCGGGGGGCGGGCGAGGGGGGGGAGAGGGCATAGGTGCCGGCTCCGCTGCCAGGGGCCGGGGGGGGGGCCAGGGCTCCGGCGGGCGGGGTGGGCATGGCGGCCGCCGCGTCCGGGGCCGCTGCTTCGGAACCGCTGCCGACCTGCAGGGCGGGCGCGGACGGCGGCTCCTGGGCCACGGGGGCGTGGGGATCACCGCTGCTCGCCTGCGACGGGGCGCTGGCCTGGGACGGGAGCCCCACCAGACGAAGCCAGGCCCCGCCGGAGCGCGGCGGCTCGGCCTCGCTGCCGATCGGCCAGGGCTGCCCGAGGGGGCCGCCGCTGCTGTGGAACCAGGTGAGCTCGGCGCTTAGGGCGAGCGGGCCCTCGGCCTGGTCGGAGGGCGGCAGGCTGCGCACCCGGGCCGCCTGGCGGATGGCGGGCCAGCCCCGCAGGGCGTCGGCCCAGCCGGGGTTCTGGGTGTGGAGGTCGACCAGGAGCCGGTGCAGCTCGGCGGCCGGCAGGGTGGTCTGGAACCAGAGCCGGAAGGCGTCGTGGTCGGCGAGCAGATCCTGGAAGAGGGGGGCGGGCACCACCAGCACCTCCGCCTCCGCCGACACCCGGATCTGCTCGCAGGGCTCGCCGATCAGCAGGGAACACCAGCCCACACAGGCGCCGGCCTGGAGCCGGTCGATCGTGACCAGGTCACCGCTGAGGGGGTCGGTGGCCAGCACCCGCAGGCTGCCGGAGCGCAGCAGCAGCAGGCCCTCGGGCTGGCGCTCGCGGCGCAGCAGGGTCTGGCCGAGGCGGAAGCGGCGGGTGTCCAGCAGGGAGTCGAGACCGGCCAGCACCTCGGCGGGGAGGCGGTCGAAGGGGCGGAAGCCGGCCAGCAGACCCTGCTGGCGGCCTTCGGACAGGCTGGTGGGGGAGGGGCTCACGGGCGGCTCAGGCAGGGCTCATCGGTGGGCGGAATCGGGGTCGCGGGGCAAGGGCATCAGCTCCTCACCGGCCATGAGCAGGCTCACCTGCTCCTTGAACCAGACCTGAAAGAGTTCATCCACCATCCGGGCGCGCATGGCGTCATCGAGTTGAGCAGGAAACCGCTCCTCCAGCCGCACCAACAGCCACCAACCGGCCACTTCGAAGGGCGGCCAGAGCTGGCCGGGGCTGCCCACCCGCAGCCGCTCGCTGAGGCTGGGATGGCCGGCGGAGAGGGCGATCGGGCCGATCAGGCCGCGGGTGACGCGCTCACGGCCCTCGGAATGGGCCGCCACCAGGGCGGCGAAGTCGGCCTCGCCCTCCCGCAGCTGGAGGTAGAGCTCCTCGGCTTCGTCGCGGTCGGAGACCCGCAGCAGGGAATAGGTGACCTGGTCGAGATCGAGCTTGCGATCCAGGAAGCGGATCTCCGCCTCGCTGCCGTAGCGGGCCTGGCTGTAGCGGCGCAGCCGTTCGGCCTTGGTGGCGAAGTAGCGCAGATCGGCCGACGACCAGCCCCGACGGGCCAGCCAGGCGGCCAGGGACTGGTCGTCCTTGACGCCTTCGCCCTCCAGGTAGGCGCGCATCAGGGCGTTCTCCTCATCGGCGCTCAGGCTGATGCTCTGCACGACCCGATCGAGCACCACCCCCTGGGCCAGGGCCAGGCAGACGCCCTGCTGCCGGAGCAGCCGGTTCGTTTCGTCGACCGAGAGCAGGGGCCGGCGGGGGGAGATGGCGATCAGCGCCGGTGGCGTCACGCCGGAGAGGGGGGGAGTGCTCATCGCCGGCAGGGCAGGGAGAGGCGTGCGAGGGCGTCGGCCATCAGG
Source organism: Cryptocyanus atlanticus LEGE 06306 (assembly GCF_056633155.1). NCBI lineage: Bacteria > Bacillati > Cyanobacteriota > Cyanophyceae > Synechococcales > Prochlorococcaceae > Cryptocyanus > Cryptocyanus atlanticus. The sequence goes on along the minus strand of NZ_JBSJOZ010000014.1, from coordinate 10,077 downwards.
TCGAGCCCATGGTCGCGCGAGAAATGGGCCCGGGCATGGGCGCGGGCGGATGTGCTGGTGCGGCTCCAGAGGTCGTCGTCGGCGATCAGGGCGGTGATGGCGCCGCACCAGGCCTCGGGGTCGCGGGCGATGAACACCTCGGCGCCGTGGCGCAGCCCGGTGGCTTCGGCGGCCACCGGGCTGAGCACCTGGGGAATGCCGTGGGCCAGGGCGGCGATCACCTTGCCCTTGATGCCGGCCCCGGAGCGCAGCGGGGCGATGAACACCCGGTGCCGCTCGTACACCACGCTGGCATCGGTGACCCAGCCGTGGACGCGCACCCCCTGGATGGCCTGCCAGCTCTCCTGAAGCTCCGGGCCCAGCCCGCTGCCGTAGAGATGGAATTCGAGATCGGGCAGGCGCTCGTTCAGCAGGGGCCAGACCGTGGCGAGGAAACTTTCCACGGCGTCCTGGTTGGGCGGGTGCTGGTAGCTACCGAGGAAGGTGATGCCGCCGCGGCTGGCCAGGGGGGAGGGCTGCTCCACCGGGTCCACCACCCAGGGGCAGAGGGCGGTGGCGGCCTGGCCCAGGCTCTCGGCGGCGATCACCGCCTGCTCGATCTCGCTGTAGGTGAGGGTGAGATCCACGCCGGCGATGGCCTCGAGCTCCTGGCGCCGGGTTTCCCGCACGGAGGCCAGGGCCGCCTCGGCCGGCTCGCCGCTCAGGTTGGCGCTCTGGGCCTGGCGCAGCTCCCGCAGGTAGTGCAGATCGGCGTTGCAGAAGATCAGCCGGGCCTGGGCGGCATGCTCCCGGAGCAGGGGCAGGCAATCGCGCACGGTGGTGTAGCGGGTGAGATAGATGAAGTCGAACTCGCCGCCCCGCTCGCTGAGGAACTGGTCGAGGGAGAGCACGAAGGGGGCATGGATCGCCTCGATGCCGCGCCGCTGCAGCTCCTCGGTGTAGGGCCCGAGCCAGGCCAGGTTGGCCGGCAGGAAGGTGATCTTGTAGCCGAGGGCCTGGACCAGGTCCATCTCCGCCAGGGCGGCATGGCTGCCGGCATCCCGGTCGGGGCGGGGGGTGGCGTGGTCGATGAAGAGGGCCCGGCCGAGGATGCCCCGGTCCTTGATCCGCTCGGCGGCCTCGAAGGAGGGCTCCCGTTCCCCCTCGAAGGCGTGCTGCCACTTGCGCTGGAAGGTGGGCCCGTGCAGGGTCTGGAAGCGCTTGAAACCCTCGCTGGTTTCCGGGTTGGTGTCGGTGCCGCAGCTGAGGCCCTCGTGGTGGATCACGCGGGAGAGGGGGGCGTAGCGCACCGTGAGGCCGGCCTGGCGCACCTTGAAGGCCAGGTCGGTGTCCTCGTAGTAGGCGGGGGAGAACTCGGGGCTGAAGCCGCCCAGCCGGGCCCAGAGCTCCCGGGGCAGGGCCAGGGCGGCGCCGCTCACGTAGTCGACCTGGCGGGTGTAGCTCACCCCCGGGGCATGGGGGTTCAGGCCCTTCCCGTAGTTCCAGGGTTCCCCGTTGCCCCACACGATCCCGCCCGCCTCCTGGAGGCGTCCGTCGGGATAGAGCAGCTGGGAGCCGGTCAGGCCGGTGTCGGGCCAGAGCTCGAACGGGGCCAGCAGCTCCTCCAGCCAGAGGGCACAGGGCTCGGTGTCGTTGTTGAGCAGCACGATGAAGGGGCCCCGGGCGGCGGCCACACCGCTGTGGCAGGCCTGGTTGAAGCCGCGGGCGTAGTCGTGGCGGATCACCCGCACGCCGGGCGCCTCCCGGGCCAGGGCTTCGCTGGTGCCGTCGGAGGAGCCGTCGTCGACGACGATCAGCTCGAAGGGCACGCGGGTGGGGGCGTAGGCCAGGGCGGCCAGGCAGCGGCGCGTCACGGCGTACTGGTTGTGGGCGGGCACCACCACCGACACCCGGGGGTCGGGGCTGAGCGGCAGGTGAATCGGCTGGCGGGCCACCGGCTCGCCGTGGGGCCCGGCCTCCTGGCCGGGGGCGGCATTGGTGGGCGGCTCGATCGGCCCGCTCAGCAGCCGCTGCAGCAGGGGCAGGTCGGCGGGCAGGGGGGTGCCGTCGTGGTCGGCCCAGTGGAGCCAGGTGGTGAGGCTGCGGAGGTGCTCCCGGGCCAGGGGGTTGAGCTGGTCGGGGAAGGGGGCGCGGCCATGGTCCTGGAGGGCGGCCCAGGGGGTGAGCTGGAAGGGGGTGATCTCCAGGCTCTCGGCCCGCAGGACCCCCTCGCCGTCGTGGAGGGCGAGGTGGTGGGGCCGCCCATCGCAGCAGGCGGGGGGCAGGGAGAGATGGAGCTGCCCGTCGGGCCCGGCGCCGACCCGGCCGGCCGGCACCCCATCCACACGAAACTCCAGCTCCTGACCCGGGGGTGCCCACCCCACCACGATCGGGCCGTTCAGGGCCTCAAGACGCACGGAGGATCCGGTGGCGCGGCGGCCGAGCTGCTCCAGGGCCCGGTAGCGGTCGTCGTCGAGGCGCAGGGGGCTGCCGGCCAGTTCCACGGCGGGATCGCCCTGCACGAGGGCGCGCACCACCAGGCCGGTGGAGCGGGGCGGGATCTCCATGCCGCTGCGCCCCTGGAAGGCGAAACCACAGGGCTGGGAGAGCCCCTGCTGATCGAGATCGGGGCGGGGCAGCGAGGCCTCCACCTCCCCCAGGCTCCACACCGGGCCGGGGTTGAGGAGATCCTCCACCTGCAACAGGATCGTGAGCGGGCCCGCGGCGGCCTCGGCCCCCTCCAGGGGACAGGCCCAGCCCTCCAGGGCACCGCCGCCGGCGAACCCCTCGAAGCCGCCGACCACCGACCCGCGGGCCAGGCCCTGCAAGGCCGTCGGCAGGTTGATCGGCACGGAGTCGGTACGGCGGGTCGCACAGAAACTAAGCCGTCCGGCGTTGGCTGAACGGCGGTGCTGACACCGCAGCGACACCACCGCAGCGATGGAGAGCGGAGAATGCGGGCCGGATCAGGTGATGCCGGAGTGACCCCACTGGAGACCACGGACCCGACCCTGGCGCTGGAGGAGCTGTTCAGCCGCTCGCGCCAGCTGGCGATCGACACGATCGACGCCCTGGACCGGGGCGAGGACAGCCGGGCGCTGGACCTGATCCCGGATCTGCTGCGCTCCTACGGCTGGCTGTGGGTGGCCCTGGCCGACGCGCGGCGCGCCCTGGAGGCCGAGGAGGGGGAGATGCTGGCCCAGGTGCTGGCAGCGATCGGCAGACGGGTGCGGCTGGCCGGTGACGGGGCCGCCCCCGCCGCGGAGCGGGCCGAGCTCTGCTGGCAGGTGCCCGTGCTGATGGAGCGGCTGCGCTCCCGCGGCAGCACGCTCCCCCACTGGGTGGCGCCCCTGGAAGCCAAGCTCACCCAGATCGGCTCCCAGCTCTGGGTGGATCGCCATCGGGCGGATCCCGGCTGCGCCGAGGCCCGCCCCCGGGCGCTCACCCTGCTGCTGCGGCTCTGCGCGCTGCATCAGCCGCCCAAGCCCTGGATGGTGCGCTTTGCCCGGGAGCTGCTGCTGGAGGCCGTGGCCGCGGGGGAGAGCGCGGCGGCGGCGGGCCCGCTCGAGGAGGACAGCCGCGACCAGCTGCACCAGTGGGCCGCCCAGATGGCGCAGGTGGAGCCGCTGGAGCACGGCCTCAGCGGGCGACTCGCCGCCCTTCTCGAGCCGGCGGCGGCCGTTGGGGCGGACACCCAGGCGCTGCCGCCGGGGGGCGGCGAGGGCGAGCCCCCCGACCCGGACGAGCTGGAAGCACGGATCCGCCAGAGCGTGGCGCACTGGCTGGACGAGAATCCGCCCGGCCGGGTGCCGGCGGAACTGCGGCTGGTCTGCGTGCCCGGGGCCCGTGTGGTGCCCCACGACGGCCAGCGGCTGGATCTCAACCTGGCGCCCCTGCTCAGCCTGGAGGACCAGATCCAGCGGGATCGGCTGGTGGGGGCCTTCTTCGAGCCCATCCGCGAGCAGCAGCGGGGATCCGGCTTCACCCTGCGGGAGCCCACCAGCAGCCTCTACGAGGCCCTGGGCCTGCTCTGGCGCCAGGGAGACACACTCAGCCGGGAGACCTTCCGGCGGATGGTGGAGGCCACGGCCACCTGGAACCGCTGCGGCGGCCCGGGGGCACTGGGGTCCCGCCCGCTGGCCTCCAGCTCAGCGGTGGCGGAGCTGCGGGAGGGCCGCAGTGTGCTGGCCCCCCAGGCCCTGGAGCTGGCGGCGCTCCAGGCGGTGCTGTTCGAGGCCGGATCGCTCGAGGAGGTGATGGCCGCCATCCGCCGCCATCACCTCGACCCGGACTGGATGGGACGCCGCGGCGAGCCGGGATCCGGCAGCGGCGGCGCTGTGGAGGAGACCCTGCGCCGGCTGCATACGGAGGCGGGCTTCTACGCCAGCGGCCACGCCCCCCTTGAGACCCTGCAGCACTGGAGCCAGCGGGTGCTCCAGGCGCTGCTGGGGGGCCAGGTGGCCGGATCCGCCGCCAGCACGGGGTTCTACCCGGTGGCCCAGAAGCTCTACGGGAGCACCGGCCGGGTGCCCGAGCTGCTGCAGTGGCCCCCGGACCCGGCGATCTACCGGTTTCTGGCCGGCAAGGAAGTGGTGGCCGCCACCACGCTGGCGGCCCAGGTGGAGGAGCAGCACCGCAGCGGACGGGCCTTCCGGCTGTTTTCCGACCTGCCGATCGCGCCCTACGGCCTGCGCTGCGTGCAGGCCCCGCTCTCGCGCTACCCGGAGCGGCCGGCGGGCGACTTCGTGGCCAGCCTGGAGGCGTGCCTGGAGCGCATCGAGGGGTTGCATCGGGAGCGGCCCTTCCAGGTCTTCGTGGCGGCCTGCGGCTGCTACGGACTTCCCCTGTGTGAAGCCGTCCAACGCCTCTACGGTGTGACGTGCCTCTGCAGCGGCGAAACGATGCATCGCTACTTCGGCGTGGAGCAGGCGGGCCAGGATGAGTGGCGCGGGGAGACACGGATCTCCGAGAACTGGCTCTCCGTGGCCCCATGATCCACTTCGCCATTCAGGACCACGGCTCCGGTCAATCCCTGCCAGCCCTGGTTGAGTTGCTGGCGGCGGAGGGGGATTCGATCGATCTGTCCTTTGACGGCCCCGAGGAGACCCTCGAGCAGATTCGCCAGACCCTGGGCGGTGCCGGGGAGGCCCTCTCAATCCGTCGCTCCGCGCCGCTGTCCTGGAGCTCCTTCGAGAGCGCGTTGGTGATCCTGGAATCCATGGCCCTGGCGCTGCACCACCCGGACTGGAGCTACTACATGAATCTGAGCGGCAGTTGTCTCCCGTTGATGCCTCCTCAAGCCATGCACAAGCGGCTGGCCAACGAGGCCCGCAACGGGCGCCTGGGCTTCTGCACGGGCTACCGATTGGCCAGGCCCGTGCACTGGATCTCCAGCCAGGCGCCGGCCGCTCCACTCCCGGAATGCCTCCCCTATGCCCAGGGCCGCGCCCAGCTCCTGGTGGACCCATCCCTGGGGGAGCTGGTGGAGACCCACACCCTGCAACCCTCCCGGAACATCGGCCAGCGCATCGGCCTGAGCTACACGGAAACCAGCAAGAACAGATACTGGGTCCGGCCACTCAGCCCCTTGGAACTCTGCACGCGCGCGAAATTTCTGGCCATTCATCCGTTTTACTACGGGCGCAGCTGGGTGATTCTGCATCGCTCGATCGTGGAGTGGCTGGTCAGCTCCAGCCTGCTGACACGGCTGAAAGCCGTTCTGAAGGGTTGCTTCTCCGCCGACGAAATCATCCTGCCGATGTGTCTATTCAGCCAAGAGAACCCCTTCCTCGATGTGATGTGCAGCGACAATCTTCGCTATCGCCAAGGCGGGGCCAAGCGCTTCGATCTGGCCGAACTGCCGGATCTGCTGCATCAGCAGCGGCATCTGGTGGCGCGCAAGGTTTTTCCCGCCGACTATCGAACGGCCGCTGATCAGGTGGCCCAACACAAGCCGGTCACGGCCTGAGGTCAACCCGGAGAACCCTGATGGGGCTGGAGATCATCCTGCATATCGGCCGCCACAAGAGTGGAACGTCTTCATTGCAGGCCTATCTCAATCGTCAGGAGGAGCACTACCAAACCCAGGGAGTCTTCTACCCCCATGCCGGAAGAACCCTCCACCGCAACGGCCGGCTTACGAAGCAGATCGCCCATCATCCCCTAGCGCAAAGCTTCCTCGGCAACGATCCCATTGCAGATCGAGCACTCCAGCAACAGGTGTTGAACGATCTCCGGGCTGAGCTGCCCAGGCACGGTCGCGTGATCTTCTCGTCCGAGTCGTTCGGCAATCTGATTCAACCTGAACAGATTCAGGCGCTCCAGTCATTTCTTCATCTACTCAAGCCTGATCAGATCACCGTGTTCGCCTATGTCCGCGAATATGTTGACTTCATCAGTTCCGGATTTCGCCAACGCGTCCAGAACTGCAATGATCTGTTTGCCTTATCCGAATATGCACCCCTTCGCAACACTCACTACTCATTGGCAAACTGGGTGAACATCTGGGGCACCATCGGCACGCTCATGTGCCGTCGTTTCAGCCGAGACGCCCTGATCGACGGGGACGTGATCGCCGACTTTTGCCTCCATGCTGGGATCGATCTGCACCATGGTTCAGTGCGGTACGAGCATAACCCCTCGATCGGCGGCAATCTGCTCTTCCTCAAATGCGCCCTCAACCGGTTGGGGCGCTACCACCCAGGCCTGTATACCCAGATGGGGCTCCAGGCCGCGCTCGACCCCGTCGACAGCCGCCCATTCCCCATCAGCGTGGCTGATACCCATCGCCTCAGAACCGACTCCAGCTGGAACAGAACGCTGGAGCACCTGTTTGGCCCCTTCCAGATGAAGACCTTCGCCACGCTGGATCCCTGCCCGGATGGCGGCAAACTGGAGGCGGACCTGGAGCGATTCGCACCGTTGCTCAGGCTGGCGGAAACCCGGCCCGAAGAGATCCTTTCGCTGACGGATGAAGGCTTCAACTGGTTCCGCCCTTTTCCGAACGACGAAGGAGCCTGACGGGGTGATCCACGCTCGGGGCGGAACCACCACAGCGACGCTGCCTGATGCACCAATCATTCCCACGGTGCCGGCGTGGAATGAACCCTGTGAAACTCAGGCCGAGGCCGTAAAGCCAGCGGGATCGAACACGCCGAAACATCCCCTTTCATCCAATTCTCAGAATTACTGTTGGAGGAACCAATTCCCCGGACTCCTTGCAGTTTAAGATCCACCATCTTCAGGGTTGGCTCGGGTGCTCGCAAACCTCCTCCACCTCCACGGGTTCAAGTGCGCGGGCACCACCTTCATCTGGTCGCTGGAGCGGGCCACCGCGGGGAACGTGCTCTATCTGGAATCCCCGGCCTCGGGTGATCGCCTCGACTGGCGCCTGGCCCGGGATTACATCAATGACCAGGCCCTGGGCCCCCAGGCGGGTCCAGATGGTCCTCCTCTGGCGGTCACCTCGCACCTGATCACGATGCCGCCCCCCGGCGCCGTGGCCCGCCTCAAGGTGGCCTTCCTGCGGGAGCCGATGGCCCGGATCGCCTCCGCCTACCGCTTCCAGACCACGGTGCAGGAATCGGTGAAGCCGATGCCCTTCGCCCAGTACATCGACGGGATGGTGCGCTCCACGCTCGCCAATTTCCAGACCCGGCACCTGTCGCCCCAGGAACCGGCCGACTGGCGGCTGCGCCAGGGCTGGGCCGCCCGCCCCGAGCTGATCGATCTGGGCCGGGAGGATCTGTTCGTGGGGCTGGTGGAGCGGTACGACGAATCGATCGTGGCGCTCGAGCACCTGCTGGAGCAGATGGGCACGCCCCTGGACCTGGCTTACCCCGAACCGAAGAACACCACCCGCCCCAACAGCCAGAACGGCCGCGGCGGCCTGCCGGGGGAGAACCCCCACGGGTTGTTCGTGACCGAGCTGGATCTCAGCCTCTACCGCCGGGCGGAGCTGTGTCTCAACGAGCGTCTCTCGGCCGTTCCGGACCTGGAGCGGCGTCTGGCTGAGTTCCAGCGGCGGCGCCAGGCCCTGGCCACCAGCCCCAGCCGCGTTCACGTGCAGCTCAAGCCCCAGACAGAGTGGGTCTGCCTGCCGATCGCGGCCTGAATGGAAGGGGAGCAGGGGCTCCAGCAGCGTGAGGTGTGGCTGCAGCAGGCTCAGCGGAGCTGCTGCACGGCGGTGGAGGAGCAACGCTGGGAGGAGGCCCTGGCCCAGCTTGAGGAGCTGCGCACCCGGATTCCCGAGCTCATGGCGGACGGCTCGGCGGAGCTCACGGCAAAGCGATGGGAGCAGTACGGAACCCTGGTGAACCGGCTGGTCCACCGGATCCACCCGCTGATCACCCGCATCAGCACCGATCCTCCGCCGCCGCTGCGGCGAGCCGAGTTGTGCTGGCAGCTGCACCGGCTGCTGCGCGAGCACCACAGCCTGCCGGTGGAGCCGCCGGGCTGGTTGGCCGTGCTGGAGGGTCAGTTCGTCAAAGATGGCGCGCTCTACTGGCGGGAGCTGATCGGCCGGGAGGCCGGCGCGAGCGAACGGGCCCTCGACCTGTTCGAGCGGCTGACCGAGCTCCTGCAGCCCTGCCCGCGCTGGGTGCGGCTGGCCGTGGACGCCTTGCGCGAGCTGCCGGTCACGAATGAGACGAGCGCTCCACCGGTGCGGTTGGCTCTGGTGATCCAGCCCGGGGCCGCGGCCGTGCTGCACAGCGCCGATCGCCTCGCCTGCAATCTTGCCCCCCACCTCCAGCAGCTGAAAAGCGGTGACACGGCCCCCCTGAAGCAACTGCTGGATCGCTACGTCAGCGAGGTGTCCGCCACCGAGCCCACTGGCGAGCTGAAGGCGGAGGAGGCCACCACCAGCCTGATGCGTGGGGTGAATCTGCTCTGGCGCCTGGGCGAGGCGCTCAGCCTCGAGCAATTCGAACAGGTTGGAACAGCAGCCACGGAATGGACGCGTCTGGTGGGGCCAGCCGGGCTGGACGCAACGCCCGTGAGCCCTACGCCCGCACCCCTGCCCCTGGATCCCCAGCCGCTGGCCCTGGAGCTCGACGCCATCGAGCTGGCCGTGCTGCAGCGGGTCCTGCTGGCACCGGAAACCCTGGGGCTGGCCCTCGATCGTCTGGCGCAGGACGAGGCCAGACCGCCAGGCTGGAGCGAAGCCAACCAGGCGATGGGCCTGGGTGCGATCGACACGGAGCAGGCGCTGCGGCACTTTCAGCTGGAGGGCGGCTTCTACGCCAACCGCTCCGCCCCCCTGGAGAGCCTGGAGTGCTGGAGCCGGGGGGCGCTGGCCTGCCTCACCCGCGTGGCGCTCTGGGGGGAGGGGGCCGTGTGGGCAAACAACCACACCACCCCCTGGCTCTATCTGCCCCTGGCCCAGGCGATCGCCGCAGGCAGCGGCCGGCTGCACTGGGTACATCGCGCACCGGCGCTGGAGAAGCTCCATGCACGAATGGCGGGAGAAGAGATTCTGTATCTCGGACCGTTGCCGGAAGCGGTGGAGGAGCAGCACCGATCCGGCCGCAGCCTGCGGCTCTATCAGGATCTGGAGATCGGGACCTACGGCCTGCGCTGCCTGGCACCGCCGGAATCCAGGCCACCGCGGCGACCCCACCAGGGGTTCGAGCAGAGCCTGGAGCACTGCCTGGAGGGGGTGGAGCGGTTGCAGGGGCAGACGCCGTTCAGCCTGGCGCTGGTGGGGCCAGGGGCGTACCGGCTGCCCCTGTGCGCCGAATTGCATCGCCGGTTCGGGGTGAGCTGCCTGGGGCTGGGGGATCAGCTGCACCAGCTGTTCGGCCTGGACCTGCCCGGAGCCCCCTGGAGTGCGCAGGGCCGGAGGCAAGCGGACCACTGGCGGCGGCTCAGCCACGAGCCTTAGGTCTATTTTTAACCAAGTAATTCAGCGATCTACACCCATTTTAGGCACTCCTGAAGTCTGAGAATTCGAGGGCCATGAGACAATATTAACAAGTATAGATCTTCAAATAGCGGGTTGAAAACGGGTGCTTTAAATCGATGCCTGGTAGACGATCAAGTAGAGGGCACCTCGAAAAATCTTCGTCGCGCCCTGGCAGCCTGTTAAGGATGCAATAG
>NZ_JBSJOZ010000013.1:0-58986 GCF_056633155.1 Cryptocyanus atlanticus LEGE 06306 | reverse complement strand
AGAGGGGGGCCAGATTTCGTGTCGCATCTGGGCCAGTTTTCGCTGTCGCCTGACAAAACTGATCAGATCAGTTGCGGCAGCGAGGTTCTGGAGCGGCGAGGCCAACGGAGAGAAGCGGTTCTTGGGCACCAAACCGGGCCTGGCAGCGATGCGCCACCGCTACTAGGACACACTTCTAATGGGCCCTGAGATGCTTTGGAGAGCGTGGCCGGAATTTCCGTCCACGCCCTCGTTGAGTCCCGCTCAGGCGGTACCGGTGGCGGCGGCACCTGGGTTCATCCCCAGGTCGCGGTCGACCTGGCCCGCTGGATCAGCGCTCCGTTTGCGGTGTGGATGGACCGGTGGTTCCTGGAGAGCGTTCAGCAGGTCTCGCCGGCGCCGGTAGAAACGGCCCTGCCCAGGCTCAGGGAAGTCATGGTGATCGCCCTGGTGGAGCGGAGCATCGGCCTGTTCGAGCGGCTCGGCGGCCTGGATCAGCGCGACCAGCTCCTGTTCAAGGACATCGTGCGCAGCAACGTGCTCACCGCCAGCGTTGGGTTGCTGCCTGGCACCCCCGCTGACGACGAGTTGACGCTCAGCAATGCCTGGCTGGAGGTGTTTGAGGAGGTGCTGCCGCGCTCCAAGTACCGCTCAGCGGGAATGGTGGTGGCCGGGGCCTATCGCGAAGACTTCGGCCAGGAGCCCCCGCTGCGCCAGCAGTTTGTGGATGGCGCGCCCCGCCAGGTCAAGAGCTACCGCCGCTCCTGGCTGATCGACACCCTCAAGCGCTTCCGCGCCCAGCTGGCAGGAGGCTGATGGAAACCCCAACAACGGCAACCCGCCAACGGGTCTGGGTAACGACCGCAGAAGCCTGCGCAGTCCTGGGCATGAGCCGTGAAACCCTTCGCCAGCTGCGGCTGCGGGGGGTTCTGCAACCCGGCAAGCACTACCGCCGCTGGGGCTGCACCCAGGGCCGGGGTCCGCTGCAGTGGCACCTCGAGAATGTTGAGGCGACCATCACCGGTTGGAGCAGGCGCCACCTCACAAGATGAGAGGTTTTCCGGAGGGTCGTTTCTCTCTACCTACGGTGCTGGAGAGAGTTTCCATCCTCCCGCTCAATGACCCCGCGAGCTCATCTGATCGCTTCCTTGATCGCCCTTGGAGCCGTCTGCGGCAGCCCGGCTATAGGGCAGGTATTGAAGATGGACTACGAGAACAACCGCATGAGTGGTTCATTGCGCACTGGTTCCGTCGAGGTCAGCACACAGCAACAGCGGCGGATCAACGAGGGCGGCAGCAATGTGCTCCAGCCCCTTGTGGTGGTCCGGGTCGATGGTCGTGAAGTCGGTCGCCTCGTCGGGGCTGAGAAATGGGGCAGCCCAGATGCTGTCGTCCAGATCGCTGAGATGGACCCGAGCAACCCCTACCCCGAGGTGCTGCTCTCATCCTTCACAGGGGGAGCCCACTGCTGCAATCAGATCCAGGTGCTGACAAGCGATCGCAGTGGTCAGCAATGGCGGGAGGTCACGCTGGGGCCATTTGATGGCGCTGCATCACCAGCAGAGGACCCGTTGCGCAATGGGCGCTACCTGATTGTTGATGTGGACAATCGGTTCCTATATCGCTTCGCCTGCTACGCCTGCAGCACGGCGCCAGCACGCATCTGGCAGCTGGAGGGGGAGGAATTTGTGGATGTCTCCCGACGCCTTGAGTTCAAGCCGTTGCACCAGCGCAATCTGCAGCGGATGGCTGAGTGGTTCCAGCAGAAGAACCCCGAATCCCCCAATGGCTTCCTGGCTGGGTATGTGGCCAACAAGGTTTTGGTGGGTGAGCTGTACGACGGTTGGGATCGAATGACCCAGCGCTATGACGCCTCGTCTGACTGGGGCCTGAGGGAGTGCAAGGGCGAAATGGATGACAACGGGAAGTGCCTTGTCCGGGAAATCGTCTACAGTTCTTTCCCAGAGGCCTTGCGCGCTTTTCTCGTGGACACTGGCTATATCAAGTCAACCGGTGAGCAGTAGGCGAGATATCGTAGGTCTTGAGGCCCACAGGCGATAAGTCTTCCGCTGAAATTCAGGTTGAGAGGACGGGTCGTCAAGACTGCAAGTCCTGGTTGACAATGATGAGTGTTTTGGCTAGAGAAAAGTCGAACGTCGGTCGTTGCCCGTGGAGGTTATGAGGGTTTCGAGGCTCTTGTGTGCTGGCACAGCTGTATTGAGCAGTGTGTTGATCTCATTCGAGCCAGCGAAAGCGGGAGATTGCGACGCGGTACTTAGCGACGTACTTCAAGGAATTAGCAGCCGTGGTGCAATTATCGCACGAGTCGATCGCAGAGATGCTGGCTCCTATGAAGGCAATCCTTTTCCCTCCAGTAAGCATATGATCGTGGCGCTAGAGGGGTCAGGCGAACCTTCTGTAAATCCGCAAAAAGCAGCAAAGACTTTTCAGGATATTCTGAACAGCCCAAAGCTCAATCTTGCCTGGGCCAAGCTTATCATGGCAGCTTGCCCTGATGTTGCGATTGTTGGCTTTGGCATGTGGCAAACCGGCTGGCAGAACATGTTCTATCGCTTCAGGGATGGTCAGGTACGCCCGAAGGTTTGCACGTCTGAACTTGAGCCGTCCCGCTCATGGGGAGTTGGATGGTGTGACTAAAGCAAGGTCTGGTTCAGTTCACTTCCTCGAGCTGCTGATGCGAACAGCCGCTTTCTCGAAGGCGTCATCGACCACCTCGTCCCCGCACCAGCGGCTGTAGGCCGCGAGGTGGGTCTGCACGCTGTGCCCCATCGCCGCGGCCACCACCTTGGGCGGCAGGTCGCAGATCACGTGGGCCCGGTGGGCGTAGCCGTGCCGGCAGGAGTAGGGCACGAGCTTCTCGCCCTTGGCCTCGTACTCCTGGCGGAGTTTCTCCCAGAGGGAGTGCCGGCGCAGGTACTGTCCGAAATCGTTCCCCCCGAAGCCCGCCCTCATCGGAGGCAGGTCGTCCGGGGAGAACCGCTCGGTCAGCTTCCAGTCGGCTGCCCAGCCATCGCAGGGCAGCAGACGCAGTGCACGGGGCTTGGTCTTGCCCCGGGAAGCCACCTTTTCATAGGTGCACCACAGGCGCCCATCACGAAGCTGAAGGTGCTGCAGCTCCTCAGGGCGGAGGCCATAGGCGGCCATCAGCTTGAAGCCGAGCCGCCAGCGTTGATCGGGCAGGGCGCGGACCAAGGCCAGGATGTGCTCCACCTCCAGGGGGGTAGTGACGGCCTTCGCTGTTCGGGAGCGCCCCACGAAAGGGCTCAGGTCGGTTGGTGGCTCCCAGCTGGCTGCCGAGAGTTGGCCCTGAGCGACCGCCCAGCGGAGCAGGGCTGAGGTTGCCTGCATCTGGATCTGACGGGTTCGCCCCCCTGGCTTGTCTGCCCAGTGGAAGGTCAGGCGATCGAGCAGCTGGACCGCGCTGCGGGGAGGCTGGCGGGAGGTGACCGCTTCCGACACAAGCTTCATGTGGTGGCGGTGCACCCGTGTCCAGGTCGAGGCCTTGATTTCACCACTGCGGATCTTGTGCTCGCGGTAGTGCTCGATCAACTCGTTCCAGTCTGTTTGCGGCGAAGGATCTCCCTTGCTGTTGGTATCGGAACCGCGATCTTCTTCCCCTGGAGAAGAGAAGGTGATCTTCTTCGCTGCCAGATCTGGCTCTATCCCGCTGCTGAAATCGTCGTAGATCTTGCAAACAGCTTCGCCAATCTTCTTGGCGTTGTCGAAGTGCCAGGGAATCGTAAGTTGTATCTGGCGCCGTTTGCCGCCGCCTGCTTTGGCGGTGATGTTCAATCTGGCGAGTCCTCGGTGCTCCGTCAGCGCCCAGCCCCTCGGACATCCCTTGCGGGACAAGGCATGAGCCGTCTCAACGCGGATGGCGATCTCCCAGGGGGCTGCCTCAGCCATGTGAGAAGGTCGGCCCTACAGCCTGGCACGGCCCGTCAGAAGCAGTCAGCCGCTGGAATCCCTAAAGCCAGTGCCAGACTGGCTTTTCGTGGGATTTGTCAGTCCTGGACTAAAAGCGGGTGACCGGATTCGAACCGGCGACGTTCAGCTTGGGAAGCTGACATTCTACCACTGAATTACACCCGCATTGTGACACGCTAGCAAAGCGGACGGGGGCTACCATCCGGGAGCCCCCATGGAGTCAGCGGGCCAGTTCGGCCGCCGCTGCCGCCACCCCGGCCCCCACCGCCCCCGCCGTGGACACCCCCAGTTCCTGCAGGCTGGCCTCGATGGCGGCCACCGCCGTGAGGACATCGCGGTCGCAGACGAAGCCCAGATGGCCGATGCGGAACACCTTGCCCTTGAGATCGTCCTGGCCGCCCGCCAGCAGAATGTCGTAGCGCTCCTTCACGGTCTTGCGCAGCACTTCGGCGTCGAGACCGTCCGGGGCCACAGCGGTGATCGCCGGGCTGCCGTGACCCTCGGCGGCGTAGAGCGGCAGCCCGATCGCCCGCATCGCGGCCTGGGTGGCGCGCTGCAGCCGGGCATGGCGGGCGAAGATCGCCTCCAGACCTTCCGCCTGCATCATCTGGAGCGCCTCCTCCAGGGCGAAGTAGAGGTTGACCGGGGGGGTGAAGGGATTGCTGTCCTTGAGGGCCGCTTTCCGGTAGGCGCCCAGATTCAGGTAGAACTTCGGCAGATCGGAGCGTTCATGGGCCTGCCAGGCACGCGCGCTCATGGCCACGAACCCCAGGCCCGGCGGCATCATGTATCCCTTCTGGGAGCCCGAGCCCACCACATCGAGGCCCCAGGCGTCCACCGGCACGGTGCAGGCCCCCAGGCTCGTGACGCAGTCGGCCACGATCAGGGCCTGGCCGTGGGCATGGACATGGCGGGCGATGGTCTCCAGGTCGTTGATCACGCCGGTGGAGGTTTCCGAGTGGGTGAGAATCACCGCCCGGATGCGCTTGTCGGTGTCGGCCTCGAGGGCGGCTCGGAAGGCCTCGGGGTCGAGGGGCTGACCCCACGGCGCCGAGATCACCGTCACGTCGAGGCCGTAGGCACGGGCCACCTTCACCCAGCGCTCCCCGAACTTGCCGTTGTCGCCGCAGAGCACCTGATCGCCGCGGCTGAGCACATTGATGATGCCGGCTTCCATGGCGGCGGTGCCGCTGCCGGTGAGGGCCAGCACGTCCCCGCTGGTCTGATGGAGCCACTGCAACTGGGCGGTGGTGCGTTTGACGATCGCCTGGAACTCCCCACTGCGATGGCCGATCGGATGGCGGCTCATCGCCAGCAGGACGGACTCCGGCACCGGAGTGGGGCCGGGAATCATCAGGGTCAGCTTGTCCTGCATGGGGGGGACACAACGGTGGAGTGCGCGGCGGCGCGATCGATCAGCTTAAAAAATGGTCATCTTGCCCCCTGCGGCCCCGGCGGGGCATGAGCACATTCCCGGGCTACACCCTGCCCGTCTGGGCGGCTGCCGCGGCCCGGGCGGCCCTGCAGGTGCTGCTGGACCCCAGCCCCGTCGGGGCTGGGGATGGGGTCCTGGAACAGTCCTTAGAGCTGCTGGAGCCCCCCGGGCGTCGTGCCGTGCCCGTGGAGGCCGCCGCTCCCCTCGGGGATGGCCAGACCCTCGGCATCAGCCGCTGCGATCCCGGCGAGGGCCTGGATCTCACCCGGGGGCTGCAGGTGTGGGTGGTGGCGGGCTGGTGGGTGCCGCCGGCCGAAGGGGGAACGTGGCTGCTCCTGGAGGCGGGGGAAGGGGTGGGGATCCATGGAACCAGCCGGGAACTCTGTCTTTCGGCCTATGCACGCCGGCTGCTGGAGGCCAACCTGGAGCCCCTGCTGCCGCCCGGACGGGGGCTGCGCCTGCGCATCGTGCTGCCGGCGGGACGGTCCCTGGCCGCACGCACCAGCAATGCCGCCTTCGGGGTGGTGGATGGCCTCGCCCTGATCGGGACCCAGGCGGAGGTGCAGCGCAGCGCCGCTCCCGACCAGCTGCAGGAGTGCCTGGCTGAGTTGAGGGCCCGGGCGGCGAATCCCCGTTTCGGCGGGGATCTGGTGCTGGTGATCGGTGAGAACGGGCTCGATCTGGCCCCCCGTCTCGGGATCCCGCCGGAGCTGCTGCTCAAGGCGGGCAACTGGCTCGGTCCGGTGATCGTGGCGGCCGGACAGGCGGGCGTGGCCAGGCTGCTGCTCTTCGGCTACCACGGCAAGCTGATCAAGCTGGCCGGCGGGATCTTTCACACCCATCACCACCTGGCGGACGGTCGCGCCGAAGTGCTCACCGCCCTGGCGGCTCTGGAGGGTGTGGCCGGAGCCGGGCTCGCCCGTCTGCATGGGGCCCCCACGGTGGAGGACGCCCTGACGCAGCTGGCCGCCACCGACCCGGAACGGGCTGGCCGCCTGGTGCGGCGGCTGGCTCTGGAGGTCGAGCGGCGCAGCCAGGCCTACCTGCTCCGCTACGGCCAGGTTCCGCTGCGGATCGGGGCCGCCCTGTTCGATCGCCAGAGACGGCTGAGTGGCGTCGGCCCCTGCGGCGCGGAGCTGCTGGAGGCTTTCGGGCACCCTCTAGGGTGAGCCCAATGGCCTGCCCAGGGACGACGGCCCCGGTACGGCGCCACGCAGGAAGCCCTCCGGTCGCTATGTCCCACCCCGCACCGTCGACGGCCCAGCCGGACGGTTCCCGTCATCCCGCCATCGTCATCCTTGATTTCGGCTCCCAGTACTCGGAGCTGATCGCGCGCCGCATCCGCGAGACCGAGGTCTATTCCCTGGTGCTGGGCTACGCCACCACCGCTGAGGAATTGCGGCGCATCGCACCCCGGGGGATCATCCTCAGCGGGGGCCCCAGTTCCGTTTACGAGGAGGGGGCGCCGTTGTGCGATCCCGCCCTCTGGAACCTCGACATTCCCGTGCTGGGGGTCTGCTACGGCATGCAGCTGATGGTGCAGCAGCTCGGCGGGCAGGTGGAGGCTGCCGGCCGGGGGGAATACGGCAAGGCGCCGCTGTATGTCGATGACCCGATTGATCTGCTCACCAATGTGGAGCATGGCTCCACGATGTGGATGAGCCACGGCGATTCGGTGCAGGCCCTGCCGGAGGGTTTCGTCCGCCTGGCCCACACCGCCAACACCCCCGAGGCCGCGGTGGCGAATCACCGGCGCCGGCTCTATGGAGTGCAGTTTCATCCGGAGGTGGTGCATTCGAGCGGCGGCATGGTGATGATCCGCAACTTCGTGTATCACATCTGTGGTTGCGATCCTGATTGGACCACGGCCGCCTTCATCGATGAGGCGGTGGCGGATGTGCGGGAGCGGGTCGGCACGAAACGGGTGCTGCTGGCCCTCTCCGGTGGCGTGGATTCCTCCACCCTGGCCTTCCTGCTCCACAGGGCGATCGGCGACCAGCTCACCTGCATGTTCATCGATCAGGGATTCATGCGGAAGGGGGAGCCGGAGTTTCTGACCGAGTTCTTCAATCGCCAGTTTCATATCCGTGTCGAATACATCAATGCCCGAGAGCGATTTCTGGCCCGGCTCGATGGCGTCTCTGATCCCGAACTCAAGCGCAAGATCATCGGCGCTGAATTCATCCGTGTGTTTGAGGAGGAGAGCAAGCGGCTGGGACCCTTCGATTACCTTGCCCAGGGCACGCTCTACCCCGACGTGATCGAATCGGCCGGCACGAATGTGGACCCCAAGACCGGAGAGCGCGTCGCGGTGAAGATCAAGAGCCACCACAACGTGGGGGGTCTGCCGAAGGATCTGCAGTTCAAGCTGGTGGAACCCCTGCGCCGGCTGTTCAAGGACGAGGTGCGCAAGGTGGGGCGAAGCCTGGGGTTGCCCGAGGAGATCGTGCGTCGCCACCCCTTCCCCGGGCCGGGTCTGGCCATCCGCATCCTCGGGGAGGTGAGCGCCGAGAAGCTCAACATTCTCCGGGACGCCGATCTGATCGTGCGGGAGGAGGTCCTGCGGGCGGGCCTGTATCACGAGATCTGGCAGGCCTTCGCCGTGCTGCTGCCGGTGCGCAGCGTCGGGGTGATGGGGGACAAGCGCACCTATGCCTATCCGGTGGTGCTGCGCTGTGTCTCCTCCGAGGACGGCATGACCGCCGACTGGTCCCGCCTTCCCTACGACCTGCTCGAGCGGATTTCGAATCGGATCGTCAATGAGGTGAAGGGCGTGAACCGCGTGGTGCTCGACATCACCAGCAAACCCCCCGGCACGATCGAGTGGGAGTAGGTCGGAGGAAGGGGCCCGGCCGGTGCTGGCCCCGGCGCCTCGCGTTCGATACCATCGGCTCCCAGCCTTGATGCCGTGACCGTCGCCATCCAGCAGGATCCCCAGCTGCAGCGTCGTCTCCAACAGGACAGCATCCAGCTGGCCGGCAAGACGATCTATCTCAACCCCTTTCTTTACTGGCGCCGCTTCGATGCCAACACTGACCGCTGGCTGCGCGAGCCCGGTCAGATGCAGGAGGAGCAGATCCTGGCCAACCGGGGCCGTTTCTACCCCGAGGTGCTGTGGGATGAACTCCCCGAGGCTGAGCGCCAGGTCAAGGATGCGGCCGTCGAGATGTTCCTCAAGAGCCTGGAGTTGATCAGCACGTTCCATCCCGATCTCAGCGCGGGCCATCTGCTGGAGGTGGAGCGCAAGATGGCCGTCACCAAGAAACGCTCCTTCGAGCGCTGGGTGGAGAAATCCCTGCAGCGTCGCCAGAAGCTGGAGCGCCGCGAACGGGCCCGCTTCGACCGGGAGCGCACCCTGCGGGGCTGGGGTGAGTGGCTCACCCTCGATGTCACCCGTCAGGCCCTGCTGCCGATCACGGCCCTGGTGGCCCTGGGCGTGTTCGGAGGCTGGTGGGTGGGCTCCCAGGAGTTCTGCCGCCAGGTGATCCTGGAGCCGGGGATTCAGCGCACCCCCTGACCCGCACCAGCCCCCGGCCGGTGGGCGCGGCAGACTGGACGTTCCGCCCGGTGATCGCCACCGTCGCGGGCCGTCCGGTCCCCCCGTTCCATGGCAGCTGATCCCCTTGATTCCCTGCGGCTCGCCCTGATGCAGGAGGTGCTACCCGTGGGCATGGCGGTGGTGGAGCGAGCCCGGCGCGGTGGGCCCCGTCAGGTGGTGGAGGCCTTCACCGCGTCCCCCGATCCCCTGGCCCAGCTGCGAGAGGAGGGGGACGCCGCTGCCCGGGCGGTGCGGGAGAGTCTCGATCAACTCCAGCCCGGCCTCGGCAACCCGGTGCTCAAGGTGGAGGTCCACGACGTGCCCGCCAGCCCGGTGGATCCCGGTGATCCCAGCCGGGAGATCGGCGAGCTCCCGGAGTCCGGGGTGGGGGCGTCGCTGGAACGGGGCGATCCCCAGGCGGAGCGCCAGGCCCTTCAGTTCGCCCTGACGCGGATCTCCGAGCGGCTGACGCAGCTCGAAGGGCGGCTCGGGGCCTGATCCGATGGGAACCGGCTTTGTTCCCGGTCAGCCGCGCCACGCCGGCATGCGCCATCAGCCCGCCTGGCTGCTGGGCTTGATCCTGCTGGCCGCCACCGCCATGGGGATGCGACTGGCCTGGCTGCAGCTGGTGGAGGGTCCCGAGAACCGCCTGAGGGCCGATCAGAATCGCATCCGGCTGGTTCCCCGCCATCCCATGCGCGGGCGGCTGCTCGATCGCAACGGTGAGGTGCTCGCCACCAACCGGCTCACCTACAAGCTCTACGTCCAGCCCCGGCTGGTCCGTGAGGAGCGCTGGCCCCGGTTGCGCGACCGGCTGGCGACGGTGCTCTCCCTTCCCGCCGACCGGCTCGAGCGCCAGTACCGGCAGGGCCGCCGGCAGGATGGCTTCCGCGTCGAGCTGGCCGGTCCGCTCAGCGTCCAGCAGGTGCTCCGCTTCCGAGAGCAGGCCCCCGGCCTCGATGGCGCCGAGGTGGATGTGGATGTGCTCCGCTCCTATCCCAATGGCTCCCTGGCGGCCCATGTGCTGGGCTACACCAGTGGCATCACCGAGGAGGAGTACGCCCGTCTCGAGGAGTCCGGCTATCGCCTCCAGGATCGGATCGGCCGCACGGGGCTGGAGCGGGTCCATGAGTCCCATCTGCGGGGTGAGTGGGGGGGACAGCAACTGGAGGTGGATGCGGCCGGACAGGTCCAGCGGGTCCTGGGCGCCAAGCAGGCCCGGGCCGGCAAGGATCTGCAGCTCACCCTCGACCTGAACCTCCAGCGCACCGCCGAGCGAGCGCTCGACAAGGTCGGCAAGGGGGCGATCGTGGCGATGGACCCTCGCACCGGGGCCATCCGGGCGATGGCCAGCCGCCCCGGGTACGACCCCAACCTTTTTTCCGACGGTCCCACCACCGCCCAGTGGAACGAGCTGAACCGACCGGAGGCGCCGATGCTCAATCGCGCCATGCGGGCCTTCCCCCCGGCCAGCACCTTCAAGCTGATCAGCGCCATCGCCGGCCTGGAATCCGGGCTCTATGGACCGACCTCCACGATTCCCACCTCCAATTCCTTCTGCTACGACGGCCAGTGCTACGCCGATCACGGCAGTTTCGGAAGCATCGGCTTCCCCCTGGCCCTGGCGGTGAGCAGCAACAGCTTCTTCTACCGGCTCGCCCTCCGGGTGGGACCAGACGAACTGTTCAAGGCCGCCCGGCGGATGGGTTACGGCAGCCCGACCGGGATCGAACTCAGCGCCGAGGACAGCCCCGGCCTGCTGGGCGATCAGGCCTGGAAGCTGGACACCCTCGGCGAGTCCTGGACCTCGGTGGACACCATCACCTCCTCGATCGGTCAGGGGGCCGTGTCGGTGACGCCCCTGCAGATGGCCCGCCTCTATGCGGCCGTCGCCAACGGCGGCTGGCTGGTCACCCCCCATCTGGTGGAACGGGATCTGCCGCGCCGCTGGATCGGGCTCAAACCCACCACCCTGGCGGTGTTGCGTCAGGGCCTGCGGGAGGTCGTGACGATCGGCACCGCCACGAGCCTCAACGACCCCAGCCTTCCCCCGGTGGCGGGCAAGACGGGAACCGCCGAGGATCCGCCCCGGCCCGACCATGCCTGGTTTGGTGGCTACGCCCCGGCTGACAAGCCCGAGCTGGTCATCATTGCCTTCGGTGAGAACAGCGGGGGATACGGCGGCACCGTGGCAGTTCCGATGGTGAAGGCGCTGCTCGCCACCTGGTTCCAGGGCACTCAGGCCGCCAGCTGCAGTGGGACTCCCGCCACCTGCCGGTAGAACCCGCGCAGCTGGTCGGTGGCGCCGGCCCAGCCCCAGCGTTCGGCTTCGCGGCGGGCGGCCCCGCGCAGCTCCTCTCGGCGCTCCGGACTGGCCAGCAGGCGGGAGGTGGCGGCGGTGAGGCTGGTCGGCTCGTCGGGGTCATACAGGCAGCCGTTCACCCCGTCGGTGACGATGTCGGGGATGCCGCCGCGCTGGGCGCCCACCACCGGGCAGCCCGCCGCCATCGCTTCCAGCAGCACGAGTCCGAGCGTTTCGGTGCTGGAGGGGAACAGGAAGGCGTCCGCACTGGCGTAGGCGCTGGCCAGGGCTTCACCGCCCAGGTAGCCCACGAATGTGGTGGCCGTTCCCCCGAAGACCCGCTCCAGCTGCTGGCGGTGGGGGCCATCGCCGACCAGGGCGAGACGGGCCTCGGGCAGGGCCTCGAGCACCGGACGGATCCGCTCGATCTGCTTCTCGGCCGAGAGCCGGCCCACGTAGAGCAGCAGGCTGTCGCTGGCGGAATGGTGCCCCAGCAGGGTGCGGCGCATGGCGTCGCTGCGCAGCTCGGGGCGGAACAGCTCGGTGTCGACACCGCGTTGCCAAAGGGCGGTGTGCTGGATGCCCCGCTCGCTGAGTTCCTCGACCATGGCCGAGGAGGTGCACAGGTTCAGATCGGCCTGGTTGTGGGCGGCCTTGAGCAGTTCCCAGAGCACGGGCTCGAAGACGCCCATGCCGTAGTGCTCCAGATACTTGGGCAGATGGGTGTGGTAGCTGGCGACCAGGGGGATCTGGCGCGTGCGTGCCATCCAGATGCCACCGAGGCCGAGCACGGCCGGATTCACCACATGCACCACCTCGGGCCCGAAGGCCTCAAGGGCTTCGGCCACCGAGGGCCGGGGCAGGGCCAGCTTGAGTTCGGGGTAGAGCGGCAGGGGCATGGCGGGCACCCCGATCACCCGCGCCCCCATGTAGACCTCCGGTGCGCCCTCCGGGCAGAACAGCAGCACCTCGTCACCACCGCCCACCAGGTGCTCCACCGTCTTGGTCAGACGCGTGACGATCCCGTCGACCTTGGGCAGGAAGGTTTCGGTGAACAGGGCGATCTTCACAGTGGGCGCATGTCCGGATGTCCCTGGGTCAGACCCCGGCCTTGAGGGTCGCCGCCTGGGTGGTGGTCCAGGTGGAGCTGCAGGGAATCCGGGAGCGATCACAGCGATCGGCCCAGCGCCGCGCCACATCCACCACTTCGCCGAGCAGGCCGTCGTCGAGAGTGGTGGGTTTGAGGCCGAGCTCGATCAGGCAGCGGTTGTCGACGATCAGATCGTTCTCGATCGCTTCCTTGCGGGGATTGGGCAGGTGGTTGACCCGGGCGCCGGTGACGGCGGCCACCTTTTCGGCCAGGTCCTTGACCTTGTGGCTCTCGGTCATCTGGTTATAGATGCGCACCTTCTCACCACTCACGGGGGGATGGTCGACCGCCAGCTCCACGCATTTCACCGAATCGCGGATGTGGATGAAGGCCCGGGTCTGGCCGCCCGTGCCATGCACGGTGAGGGGATAGCCGATCGCGGCCTGCATCAGGAAACGGTTGAGCACGGTTCCGTAGTCGCCGTCGTAGTCGAACCGGTTCACCAGACGGGGATCGCGGTCGGTCAGCTCGGTGTTGGTGCCCCAGACGATGCCCTGGTGCAGATCGGTGACGCGAATCCCGTCGTTCTTGTTGTAGTAGTAGAAGAGAAGCTGATCCAGTGTCTTGGTCATGTGATAGACGCTTCCGGGATCGGTGGGGTGCAGGATCTTCTCCCGGAAGCGGCTGCCGTCGGCCTGGGGCACTTCCACGGTGAGGTAGCCCTCGGGGATAGTGGCCCCGCGATGGGAGCCGTAGCCGTAGACCCCCATCGTGCCCAGGTGCACGATGTGCACGTCGAGACCGCTTTCCACGATGGCGCAGAGCAGGTTGTGGGTGCCGTTGACGTTGTTGTCGACCGTGTAGCGCTTGGTGGCGCTCGACTTCATCGAGTAGGGGGCGGCCCGCTGCTCGGCGAAATGCACGACTGCGCCGGGTTGCTCGCTGCGCAGCAACTCCAGCAGCTGGGCGTAGTGCTGGGCGATGTCGAGATGGACGAAGCGGATGGCGGCCCCGCCGGTCTCCTCCCAGGCCCGCAGGCGGTCGTGAACCGTGGCGATCGGAGTGAGGGATTCCACGCCCAAGTCCACGTCGATCTTGCGGCGGCTGAGGTTGTCAACGATGACCACGTCATGCCCGGCATCCGCCAGGTTCACGGCGCAGGGCCACCCGCAGAAGCCGTCGCCGCCGAGAACGAGAACCTTCACGTCTGAACTCCTGCTGAACGAGCCGATGCTCCTTTGGGCAAGCTACTACAGGCGTTCGGCCCCCCCCGGGCCGAGTCCCGGCGCCGGAGCCCTCAGCTGATCTGGACGGCCACGGCGACCATCAGCAGCACCAGCACCGCACCGCCCATCAGCAGCATCGTGGCGGAGCGGCTGAGGCCCTCGCCGTTCTCGACCACTTCCATGCGGGGTTCCTTGGCGAAGGCGTTGAGCCTGCCGCCATCTTCCTTGGTGACCGACATGGGAGTGCCCCCGGGGAAGTCGCAAAACTACCCAGTGGTCGGGGGGATGCCACCGGAGCGGCCGGGAACGTCACGGGCCGTTGCGTCGCGTCCGCTCCGGTCCGGCTCCGATGCCCGGCGCCGCCAGGGGAGGAGCGGCCGTGCCCACCCGGCCCTGGAGAGGCGAACTGGGGCTCGCCTCCTGCCGCCGCGGCAGTCTGCCGGCGAGGTAGGCGGTGCGTCCGGCCGCCGTGGCCTGGGCCATGGCCTGCGCCATCGCCGGCGGATCCCCCGCCAGGGCGATGGCGCTGTTGATCAGCAGGGCGTCGGCCCCCATCTCCATGGCCTGGGCGGCCTCGCTCGGCACGCCGAGGCCCGCATCCACCACCACCGGCACGGTGGCCGACTCAATGATCAGGGCGATGTTGGCGGCGTTGCGGATTCCCTGCCCGGAGCCGATCGGCGAACCCAGCGGCATCACGGTGGCGCAACCGGCCTCCTGGAGCCGGCGGGCCAGCAGCGGATCGGCGTTGATGTAAGGGAGCACCGTGAACCCCTCCTTGACCAGCTGCTCGGCCGCCTCCAGGGTCCCGAACGGATCCGGCAGCAGGTAGGGACCCTCGGGGATCACTTCCAGCTTCACGAACCGGTTGTCCTCCTGGCCGACCAACCGGGCCAGCTCCCGCCCCAGCCGCGCCACCCGCACCGCCTCCTCGGCGGTGGCGCAGCCCGCGGTATTGGGCAACATCCAGATGCGGCTCCAGTCGATCGCCTCGATCAGGCCTCCATGGCCGGGGTCCGCCGCCTGGACGCGCCGCACCGCCACGGTGACGATCTCGCAGCCGCTCGCCGTCAGGCTGGCCTGCATGACCTGAAGGCTGGGGTACTTGCCGGTGCCGGTCATCAGCCGGCTGCCGAAGCGCCGACCCCCGATCACCAGGGCCTCGTCCCGCCGCGGGAGTTCGGGCTGGGGATGGTCGCGGGCAGACGGGTCCATGGAGCGAAACTACCGTGAAAGGCGGAGCGCTCGCCCGGGCCCGCTCCCCCTAGCCTGAGTCCCTCTCCAGGATCGCCGTGATGCCGCCGCTCCCCACCAGCACCCCGCCACGGTCGCAACCGTCCGGAGGGTTGGCGACGCTGGCCGCACTGGCGGCCCTGCCGCTGCTGGCCGCCCAACAACCGGCTCTGGCCGCCAGCCCCCTGCCCCTGGGCAGTGTGGTGCCCTTCACGATGCCGGAGCCCTCGTCAATCGATTCGTTCGACTCCGACCTCGGCCCCGTGGAGACTTTTGACCCCTCCGGTCGGGCCATCGACATCGCCCGGGACCTGCCCAGGGTCTGGACGGGCATCTACCGCTCCTTCACCGATGCGGTTCCCGTGGAGGTGGAGCTGCGCTTGGAGGACCCCGCCCCGATGGGACAGATGGTCGTGCTGAATGGCTCACTCAGCGTGGCGGGTCAGGTGGTGCCGGTCCAGGGCACGATCAACGCCAAGTCGGATCAGCTGGATCTGCTGCTCCTCTGCGACTGTGTTGTGGCCGGCATGGAGGCCGGGGGCGAATTCTCGGGCGTTCAGGGCCTCAGTCTCTCGGGCTGGGTGGCGCCGCGGCTCACCAATCCCGGCGGTCGTCTGGATCTGCTGCCGGTGAGCGTGTCCGCTGGCTCCGGAGCGGCCCCACCGGCGGGGCCGGTGCGCGGCCTCTGGTGAGCCCGTAAGGACGGCCGGGGGTTGATCAGGCCGGGCCCGAACCTTGGTCCTTGGAGGGTCCCAGCCCTGGGCTCTCCACCGGGCTGTCGTCCGCTCCGCCGGGATGGCGGCGATCCAGCAGCTTGAGGCGTTTCCGGCTGGTGGCGTTGGCGGGATCGAGTTCCAGGGCCCGTTCATAGGAGCGCCGTGCCTCCTCCGGCTTGCCCTGCCGTTCAAGGGCATAGCCCAGGTTGTTGAGGGCCACCGGGTAATCGGCCTTGGCCTGCAACGCCGCCCGGTAATGGCGGATGGCCCGGGGGTAGTTGGTCTGGGCCGCCAGGGCGAAGCCGAGGGCGTTCTCGATTAGGGCGCGGGCCTCTCCCGGTTCCCCTTCCGAGCGCTTCAGGGCCAGCTTCAGGGAATCCACGGCCTCGCCATAGAGCCGCTTGCGCAGCTGCACCGAGGCCAGCTCGTAGAGGGTGGCCGGATCCTGGCCCTGTGGCGTGTTTCGGCTGCCCTCCAGCCGGGCCAGGGCCACTTCATCGCGGCGCACACGAAAGACCTGCAGGGCGATCACCACGGAGGCGCCGCCCAGCAGCACGATCAGCCCGATCAGATAGGCCTGGGGAAGGAAACTGCTCATCGGACCTGGCCGCAGGAGGGGATCAGCGCAGGTCGGCCTGCGGGAGTCAGGTGCGGGCGGCGCCCACCACGGCCGAGAAGCTGGCGGGGTCGGCCAGGGCCAGCTGGGCAAGCATCTTGCGGTTCAGCTGCACATCGGCCTTCTTGAGCCCGCCGATCAGGCGGCTGTAGCTCAGACCGTTGATCCGGGCGGCCGCATTGATGCGGGCGATCCAGAGGCGGCGGAAGTCGCGCTTGCGGCGGCGGCGGTCGCGGTAGGCGTTGCAGAGGGCCTTCATCACCCGCTGGTTGGCGGTGCGGAACAGGCTGCCGTTGCTGCCCTGGAAGCCCCGCGCCAGGCGAAGGATCTTGTTGCGGCGCTTGCGGGCGACATTGCCCCTCTTGACGCGGGCCATGGAAAACTCTCGGGTGAACTTCGGGTGAACTGGTGCGGCGGGCCCGGGGGCCCGGCCTCAGCCGGCGTAGGGGAGCATGCGGCTCACGTTGTCCGCGTCGCGCTCATCGACCATCGCCATGGTGCCGAGGTAACGCTTGCGCTTCGGGCTCTTGTGATCGAGCAGATGGTTGTGAAAGGCGCGGCGGCGCATGAATTTGCCGCTGCCGGTGACCTTGAACCGCTTGGCGGCGGCTTTTCGGCTCTTGAGCTTCGGCATCGCGTCCGGTCGTGCGCAAACAACCAAAGTACGACGCGGAAGGGCCTTCCGCCAACTCCCCGTTCCAGCCCCCAGTTCTCCTCCCCCCTCTCCCCGACCGTCGTCACCCTCACCATGTCCGTTCTGCCCTGCCTCCGTCCGCCCCTGGGCCGGCTGTCCCTGGCCCTGCTGATGGGTTCCGGAGTCCTGGTGGCCCCCGGCTGCCGGGCCATGCCCGTGGCCGCCCCGCTCCACTGGCCCACGGAGCCGGCTCCCGCCATCCAGTCCGCCGCGCCCGTGCTCTGGGTGGCCCTGGGTGCTCGCCTCGGTCCGGGGCGTGGCCAGAGCGTGGAGGAAGCGCCCCCTCTGGTGTTACGTGCCGCCAGCGGCCGCCTCGAGCTCGTGGACGCGGCGGGACGCCGGCTGGAGGCCCCCACGCTGCGGTTGCGCTGGAGGCGCCAGACGCTGCCGGAGCCGCTGAGTGTTGCGCGCAGCGTGCTGGGTCCCTTCCCCAGCTTCGAGACCGCCGAACAGGCGGCCATGGCCTGGCGGCAGCAGGGGCAGACAGCCCGCATCGCCCACCCGGGCGAGTGGGAGGTGTGGGCGGCCGCCGACACCGCGCCGCCGGAGGGGTTCCAGGCTCGCCAGGAGCGGCGGGTGGAGGTCAGCCGCCTGGTGCTGGAGGCCAGCGATGCCACCGGCGCCGCCGTGCCGCTCCAGGGGCCGATGCGGCTGTCGGCCCCGGGGGGGCTGAGCTGGGACAAGGGGGTCTTCCAGGGACCCTTCCGCCTGCAGACCAACGCCCATGGCGGCTGGAGCCTGGTGGAGCAGGTGCCGCTGGAGCGCTACCTGCTCGGGGTCGTGCCCCATGAGATCGGCGCCGGCTCCCCCGCCCCCGCCCTGGCCGCCCAGGCTGTGCTGGCCAGGACCTGGGCCCTGCGCAACAGCCATCGCTATGGCGTGGACGGCTACCACCTCTGCGCCGACACCCAATGCCAGGTCTATGCGGATCCCCGTCAGGCCGGTGGGGCGGTGCGGCGGGCCATTGCGGCGACGCGGGGGCAGGTGCTGAGCTGGCAGGGACAACCCATCCACGCCGTCTATCACGCCAGCAACGGCGGCATCTCCGCCGGGTTTGAGGAGGCCTGGAGCGGGCCGTCGCTGCCCTACCTGAAGGCCCGGCCGGACGGGTCGCCCCCCTTCTCCGAGCGCTTCGCCGTCCCCCTGCCGCCGGCGCTCCTGCCCGACCTGCTGGGTCAGGGGGGCGGCGCCTATGGAGCCGGCCATCCGGTCTTCCGCTGGTCCCGACGGCTGGATGCCGCCGGGATCCGCCAGGCCCTGGAACGGGGGCCCGGCGGCGTGGGCCAGCCGCAGCGGCTGGCCGTGCTCGAACGGGGGCCGAGCGGGCGGGTGCTGGCGCTGGCGGTGGAGGGCAGCACCGGGCAGCGGGTGTTGCGACTCGACGCGATCCGCCGCACCTTCCGGCAGCTGCCCAGCACGCTGTTCACGATCCAGGCCGAGGGGCCGGGGGTGTGGCGGTTCCGTGGCGGCGGCTTTGGCCACGGGGCCGGCCTGTCCCAGGCCGGGGCCATCGATCTGGGGGGCCGCGGCTGGAGCCTGGCGAAGATCCTGGCCCATTACTACCCGGGCACCCAGCTGGGACCGGTGGAGGCTCTCGGCCAGGCCCTTTAGAGTTCAGCCCAATGCACGGGACTGTCCATGTCGGCAGGGTTGCCATGACGAGACGTCCATGACAGCCGCCGGACCCGGTGCCGAGGGCCGTCGCGGCAAGGCCGCCCTGTTCGTGGTGCTCTGCGGCTGGGCCGGGGTGGCCCCCCACTGGCTGGAGCCTCCCCGCAATCTGCTGCCCGCCGCGGGTCTGACCCTGCTGCTGGGGTTGTATGTGGTCCGCACGGTGCTGGTGAGGATCTGGAGGCGGCCGCCGGGCCCCGGATCCACGGCCGGCGGACCCATCGCCGGCCCCTGGCCGGCGGTGGATGTGGTGGTGGCGGCCCGGGATGAGCAGGCGGTGATCGGCCGCCTGGTGGAGCGGATCGAGCGGTTGCGCTACCCGAAGGCGGACCTGCTGCTCTGGGTGGTGGATGACGGCAGCGAGGACCGCACTCCGGAGATCCTGGCCCGCTTGCAGGCGCGCTGCCCCCAGTTGCGGGTGCTGAGGCGGCCCCGGGATGCCGGTGGGGGCAAATCGGGGGCGCTCAACGCCGTGCTCGAGCATCTCGAGGGCCGTTGGATGCTGGTACTCGACGCTGACGCCGGCCTGCAGGAGGACCTGCTGGAGCGGCTCATTCCCCATGCCGAGAACGGCGGATGGTCGGCCGTCCAGCTCCGCAAGGCCGTGGTCAACATGGCGCGCAACCTCCTGACCCGGGCCCAGGCGATGGAGATGGCCTTCGATGCCGCCATTCAGGAGGGCCGCCTGCAGGCCGCCGGTATCGCCGAACTGCGCGGCAACGGTCAGCTCTTGCGCCGCGAGGCCGTGCTGGCCTGCGGTGGCTTCAACGAGGCCACCGTCACCGACGACCTCGATCTCAGTTTCCGCCTGCTGCTGGCCGGCGAGCCCGTGGGCCTGCTCTGGGATCCGCCGGTGGAGGAGGAGGCGGTGCTGACCGTGCCGGCCCTCTGGCGGCAGCGGCAGCGTTGGGCCGAGGGGGGGCTGCAGCGCTTCTTCGACTACGGGCCCGGCCTGATGTCCCCCCGCCTCTCCCGTGCCCAGCGGCTAGATCTGGGCTGTTTCTTTCTGCTGCAGTACGTGCTGCCGGTGGTCTCCGTCGCTGACCTGCTGGCTGCGCTGCTGAGCCGCACTCCGCCCACGGTCTGGCCGCTGTCCATCGTGACCCTGGGTCTCTCCGGCTCGGCAATCCTGGCCGGCTGCCGACGGCCCAGTGAGGGGCCGCCCCTGCCCGCCATGCATCCCCTGGCCGTCGGCCTGGGGGTCGCCTACCTGGTGCACTGGTTCGTCGTCATCCCCTGGGTGGCGCTGCGCATGGCGCTCCTGCCCAAGCGGCTGATCTGGGCCAAGACCATGCACCTCGGTGGAGATGGCCAGACGCCCCATTCCGAGGGGACATCCCTGCTCGAAGACGGCCATCCGGGCGGCCTCGATGGGGCCGGTGATGTGGATCTCTCCACCCAGGTCTCCTGACCGCTCAGCCGGCGGCGCCGGGATCGCCGTCGGTCCCGTCGAGCCGGATCACTTCGCCGTTGAAGAACTCCGCCAGCCGCTGAGCCTGCTCATCCAGGGGCTGCTGCCGGGTCGAGGGCGACGGCGCTGCGGGCGGTGACGGCGGGCGTGGAACCGGCTGTGGCGGTGTCGTCGTCGTCGGTGGCGGCGTCAACGGTGTTGATGGGGGCGCTGGACCTGCCGCCGGTGTTCCCGCCCTCGCCACGGCGTTCTGCGGGCCGGACCCCTGCGGCTCTCCGGCCCCAGCGCCACCGTCCAGCACCAGTTGGCGCGGGCTGCCCAGGGCCCGGCCCACGGCCGCCTCCAGCAGGGGCAACCGGCTCTGCACCATGGCGATCCAGTTGGCGCTGACGCGGATCACCGCCCGCCGATCATCGAGGCGCACCAGGGAGGCCTGTTGCGAGAGCAGCATCCGGGTGGAGGGAAGCTCCAGGGCCGCCAGGATCTGCTGCCAGAGTTCGGCGAGATCCGGGGCTGCGCCGGGACCCGGAGGGTCCCCGTGTCGAGCGCCCACGGCCGGGACGGCCAACTCGGGGGCAGGGCTGGGCTGGGAAGACCGAGCCCCAGGGGCCGGTGGAGGCGGAGCTGCCGGAGTCGGTGGCAGGGTCTGGGCCCGGGGAGTTCCGGGCTGGCCAACCGGCTCCGCCCCGGGGGTGGAATCGGCCAGGAGTCCCAGCAGCAGCACCTCCAGCCACAGCCTGGGCTGGACGCTCTGGCGCAGCTGCTGCTCGCTTCCTTTGAGCTGGGCTTGCCAGTGCAGCAGGCGGGCGCCGCCGATGCGGCGGGCCAGGTCGGGGAGCTGGGGCTGGAAGGTCGCGGAGACCTGGCTCAGGTCCAGTCGATCCGGGGCGACGCCGGCCAGCACCAGATCCCGCAGCAGGCTGGCCAGCCCCTGCAGGACGGCCCCGGGCTCCCGACCCCGGTCCAGCAGCCGGCGGCAGGCCTCCAGGATCCCGAGCGGATCCCCGGTCGCCATGGCGCCCACGAGCTCCAGCAGGTCCGCTTCCGGCACGGCCCCCAGCAGCTCCCAGACCGCCGAGGCCTCCACGGGGGGAGGAAGAAGGCTGAGTTGATCCAGCAGGCTCTCCGCATCCCTCAGCCCTCCCTGGGCCCGCAGGGCCACCACGTGCAGGGCCTCCGCAGTGACGCCGATCGTCTCCTCGGCGGCGATGAAGCGCAGGTGCTGCTCCAGGGCCTCCAGGGGGATCCGGCGAAAGTCGAACCGCTGGCACCGCGAGAGGATTGTGGGCAGCACCCGCTGCGGGTCGGTGGTGGCGAGCACGAAGACCACCCGGGGCGGCGGTTCCTCCAGGGTCTTGAGCAGGGCGTTGAAGGCCGCAGTCGAGAGCATGTGGCACTCGTCGATCACGTAGACCTTCCAGCGGGCCTGCACGGGCGCGAAGCGGGAACGCTCGATCAGGTCGCGGATGTTGTCGACCCCGGTGTTCGAGGCCGCATCGATCTCGATCACGTCGAGGGCCTGTCCCGCGGTGATCGCTCGACAGAGCTCGCAGAGGCCGCAGGGTTCGGTGGTGGGGGCGCTGGTGGCGAGGCAGTTGAGCGAGCGGGCCAGGATCCGGGCGCTCGAGGTTTTCCCGGTGCCGCGCGGCCCGCTGAACAGGTAGGCGGGGGCGATCCGGTTCTGGATGAGGGCGTTGCCCAGGGTCGTGCTGATCGCCTCCTGCCCCACCAGCTGGTCGAAACGCTGGGGCCGGTATTTGTGGTGGAGCGGCTGGTAGGCGCTGGCCCCGGTCATGGCGTCGGGTCCCCGGATGGCCCCGGGGACCGGGGCTCCAGGGGCACGCCCGGACCGAGCAGGCGCTCCAGCCGGCCCTCGATCTCCTCCACTTCGCTGAGCTGATCGGCCAGGTTCTGGGCCGCCAGTCGCGCCCGGGCCAGCTGATCCCCGTCGAAGCCCTCGCCCCAGCGGGCTTCCGCCTTGGCGAGCTCCGCCTCCAGGGTCTCCTGGAGCTTCAGTCGCAGCCCGTCGAGCTGCTCCAGGCTCTGCCGGGCCAGCTCACGACCTTTCTCCAGCTGGCCGGCGTCGAGGCCGAGCCCCTGCCGGAGGAGCAGGCGCACGCCGGCGATCAGGGCCGCCGGCACGAATTGCCCGATCGCCAGGGCTCCCAGGCTGCCGGTGTGGAGCCAGCTCTCCACCTGGGTGCTGCGGTGGCGGCCGGTCTTGCACCAGTGGGCGAAATGCTCGCAGTTGTTGAACAGCATGTTGTAGCGCTGCTCCCCCAGCCGCCCCATGGCCCGGCGCAGGGTGACCCCCACCGGGGAAGCGGTTCCGGGCTCGTAGGGCACCACGCTGATCAACTCGCCGCGGCTGAACTCCGTCAGCGGGCTGCGCAGAATTTCCCTCCCCTCCAGGTAGTGGGCCACGCTGCCGTCCCCCAGATCGATGCCGTGGTGGTTGAAGAGACCGTGCTGCCGGGGGACCTGCAGGTGGTCGGCGGCTGCCATGGGATGGGGAGGGGGAGGAATGGTCGCTCGGTTCAGGCGGTGGCCTGCTGGTCGATCACGCCGGGGTAGGGAAGCACCTTGGCCTGGCTGCGCTGCTCAACCATCTCGCGGGTGATCGTGAAGCGGGTCACTTCGGTGGTGGAGGGCAGGTCGTACATCACATCCAGCATCAGCTCCTCCACGATGCCGCGCAGGGCCCGGGCACCGGTGCGGCGCCGGTGGGCCTCCTTGGCGATCGCTTCGACGGCGCCGGTCTCGAAGTCCAGCTCCACGCTGTCCATGCTGAGCAGTGTCTGAAACTGCTTGACCAGGGCATCACGTGGTTCGGTGAGGATGGCCTCGAGCGCGTGGGTGTCGAGGGGCTCGAGCACGGCGCTCACCGGCAGCCGACCGATGAACTCCGGGATCAGGCCATAGCGCACCAGATCATCGGGTTCGAGGTGGCGCAGCACGTGACTGGCCTGCACCTCGCGATGGCCCCGGCTGCGGCCGTCGGAGGGGAGAAAGCCGATCGAGTTGCGGCCCAGCCGCCGCTGCACCACGTCCTCCAGGCCCACGAAGGCTCCGCCGCAGATGAACAGGATCTGGCTCGTGTCGACCTGAATGCAGTCCTGATACGGGTGCTTGCGGCCCCCCTGGGGCGGCACGTTGGCCACGGTGCCCTCCAGCATCTTGAGGAGAGCCTGCTGGACACCCTCTCCCGAGACATCGCGGGTGATCGAGGGGTTCTCGCTCTTGCGGGCGATCTTGTCGATCTCGTCGATGTAGATGATGCCCCGCTGGGCCTGCTCCACATCCAGATCGGCCTTCTGCAGCAGCCGCAGCAGGATGTTCTCCACGTCCTCACCCACGTAGCCGGCTTCGGTGAGGGTGGTGGCGTCGGCCACGGCGAAGGGCACGTCGAGCAGCTCGGCCAGGGTCTGGGCCAGGAGGGTCTTGCCGCAGCCGGTGGGACCGATCAACAGGATGTTGGACTTGTGGAGCCGGGTGGCGCTGCGGTCGGCCTCCCCCTTGCCGTCGCCCTGCCAGGCGAGGCGTTTGTAGTGGTTGTAGACCGCGACGGAGAGGACCTTCTTGGCTTCGTCCTGCCCCACGACCTGCTGATCGAGGAAGGTCTTGATCTCCAGGGGCCTGGGGATGGTGGCCAGGGTGGGAGCCGGCTTTGACACCTTCTTGCCGGCGGGCTTGCGGGAGGGGTCGGCATGGCCCCGGGGGCTGCCGTGGGTCTCCACCAGTTCCTCATCGAGGATCTCGTTGCAGAGGTCGATGCATTCGTCACAGATGTAGACCCCCGGTCCGGCGATCAGCTTGCGGACCTGCTCCTGAGACTTGCCACAGAACGAGCACTTGAGATGGGCATCGAACTTGGCCATCGAGCGGGGGTCCGGATCAGGGAAAGGGCTGGCCGGCCGGCGTGTCGGCTTGGCCTGGGGCCGGGGGTCACGGGGGAGACCCTACGGATCAGAGTGGCGTGGCGTCATCGACGACACGATCGATCAGGCCGTAGGCCACGGCATCGGGTGGAGACAAAAAGTAGTCGCGGTCAGTGTCTTCGGCAATTTTCGCCAGGGGCTGGCCGGTGTGCTCGGCCATCAGCCCGTTGAGGGTGTCCTTGAGATAAAGGATCTCCTTGGCCTGAATCTCGATGTCCACGGCCTGTCCCTGGGCGCCACCCAGGGGCTGATGGATCATGATCCGGGCGCTCGGCAGGGCCATGCGCTTGCCCTTGGTTCCGCCCGAGAGCAGGAAGGCTCCCATGCTGGCCGCCAGGCCATAGCAGATGGTCACCACATCGGGGGCGACCTGCTGCATGGTGTCGTAGATGGCCAGGCCGGCGGTGACTGAGCCTCCCGGGGAATTGATGTAGATCTGAATGTCTTTTTCGGGATCCTCGGCCTCCAGGAACAGGAGCTGGGCCACCAGGGAATCGGCCACGGGATCGTCGATGCCGCTGCCCAGGAAGATGATTCGCTCCCTGAGCAGACGGGAGTAGATGTCGAAGGCCCGCTCCCCCCGGCCCGACTGCTCCACCACGGTGGGCAGCACCCCCGGGGAGGCCTGCCAGCGGTTCACGATGGGATGGGAGCGACGGGCTTCGATCACGCGGCCGGACGAGGGGAGAAGGGGGACAGTCCTCAATCTATGGCGGCCCCAGGCTCGGGCGGGGTGGAGGGGTCCGGGCTCTCGGCCTCGGTCGCGGCTCCGGGGACGGCCACGGTCTCGGTGACGGTGGAGTGGGCCTCGAGCCACGTCATCAGGGCATCCCGCAGCAGATCCTCCGCCACGGCCTCCCGCAGCCGGGCCGGGTCGACCGAGGCGCCATCGCTGAGGCCGCGGCTCACCTGCTTCACCTTGGCGTCGATCTCCGCCGCCGCGATGTGAATGTCCTCGGCCGCGGCGAGGGCCTGCAGGGCGAAGCTGCGCTTCAGGCGCTGCTCGGCCTCGGGGCGGGAGGACTCCATCAGGCTGCGGACCAGGTCCGGGGTGAACAGGCTCTTGACGTCCATCCCCTGCTGGGCGATCTGACCGGCGGTCTGCTCGATCAGGGACCGGATTTCCCGCTGCACGAGGGTTTCGGGTAACTCCACCTCGAGCTGGTTCACAAGTTCGCTCAGCAGGGCCTCGTGGCGGTTGCTGCGGCTGCGGCGTTCGGCGTCCTCCCGCAGGCGGGATTCGAGATCGGCCCGCAGCTCGGCCAGGGTCTCCTTGTCGCTCGCCTCCCGGGCGAAGGCATCATCAAGGGGAGGCAGTTCACGGGCCTTGAGTTCGTTGAGGGTGATCGCGAAGCTGGCCTCCCGGCCGCGCGAGGCCTCCTGGGGATAGTCATCGGGGAAGCGGCAGGTGATCGTGCGGCTCTCCCCGACGGCCAGGCCCTCGATCCCCTCGACGAAGCCGGGGATCATGCGGCCCTCCTCGAGTTCCACCTCGAGGGCGTCGGAGCGGCCCCCTTCGATCGCCTCACCCGTGTCGACGTAGGTGCCGCTGAAGCTCACCACCGCCACATCCCCGCTGGCGGCCGACCGCGTCTCGATCGGCACCAGGGTGGCCATCTGCCGGCGGGACTCCTCGATCAGCTCATCCACCCGGTTCGGGTCGAAGCCGACCGTTTCGGCCTCCACCGCCAGCCCCTGCCGCTCCCGCAGAACGGGGGTGGGCTTGATGTCCAGTTCGAGGGTGACGGTGAGCTCCTCGCCCGGAGAGAAGCGGGCCAGCAGGGCCTCGAACCCCTCACTCAGTTCGGGGCTGCTGAGCGCCTCGATCTGCTCCTGCTCCAGGGCGTCCCGCCAGATCGCCTCCACCAGATCCTCGAGGGCAGTGGCGCGGATCCGCAGCGGGCCGATCTGCTGCAGCAGCACCGGCCGTGGCACCTTGCCCTGGCGGAAGCCTGGCAATCGCACCGTGCGGCTGAGCCGGGTGACCGCCGCCTCGTAACTGGCCTGGGAGCGACCGCCCGGGATCGCCACCTCCAGCGCCAGACGGCTGCCGGGACGGGGGCTGGTCTTGACCTTCAGGGCGGAACTCATGGGATACGGCCGCGGAGGCGACGCAGGGCAGCCCGCCATCCTAAGAACCCGTCCTCCGGAGGCTTTCCGGCTCGCGCCCTGGGCCGGGGCAGCGTATTGTTCCATTGACGAGCAGCAAGCCGTTCATATCCGTTCCGGGCCATCCCGCTCCCCC
The DNA here is from genome assembly GCF_056633155.1 of Cryptocyanus atlanticus LEGE 06306. Lineage (NCBI taxonomy): Bacteria > Bacillati > Cyanobacteriota > Cyanophyceae > Synechococcales > Prochlorococcaceae > Cryptocyanus > Cryptocyanus atlanticus. The sequence continues at coordinate 32,944 of NZ_JBSJOZ010000013.1, read as the reverse complement.
GAGCCCCAGGTCCCCGCCCCGCCCCCCACCAGGCGTCCTTCGGTCGGCCGTGGCGGCGGGACAGCCGGCTTTCCGCCTTCCGATCCGATCCTTCTCTCTTCCTCACGTCTGCCCCACCGCCCCACTCCCACGGCCTGAACTCCAGCCTTCCCCCTCCACCTCCGGGCCCACGGATTCCGTCCGGGCCGGGGGGCCGATCCCTCCCAGGCCGGACCGAACCGTTCCAACGCCCATCGCCGGATTGAACGCGGCCCGATCCGACCAGGTCTCTGAATCCGTCCGTCCGTCGCTGTCCCGGTCGCCCCATCCCCCTCCCCTCGGCGCCCCCCCGGACCTGAACCGCCGCAGCCCCGTCCCGCCTTCCCCACGTTCTGCCGTTGTCCACCGCCCTTCCCCTCTCCTCCCTGCCTGATCGTCCCCTGACCGTGGCCGTGCTCGGCGCCTCCGGTGCCGTGGGTCAGGAGCTGCTGGGGCTGCTGGCCGAGCGATCCGTTCCAGTCGGGGAGCTGCGTCTGCTGGCCTCCCCCCGCTCCGCCGGCCAGAGGCTCCAGTGGCGGGGCCAGCCGAAGGCCATCCAGGTGGTGGACGAGGCATCGTTCGAAGGGGTGGACCTGGTGCTGGCCTCCGCCGGCGGATCCGCCTCGAGGCAGTGGGCGCCAGTGGCCGTGGCGGCAGGGGCCGTGGTGATCGACAACTCCAGCGCCTTCCGGCTGGATCCCGCCGTTCCCCTGGTGGTTCCGGAAGTGAACCCGGAGGCGGCTTTCACCCATCAGGGTGTGATCGCCAACCCCAACTGCACCACGATCCTGCTCACCCTCGCGCTGGCTCCGCTCCAGGCCCGCCGCCCGATCCAGCGGGTGGTGGTGAGCACCTATCAGTCGGCCAGCGGCGCCGGCGCCCGGGCCATGGAGGAGCTGCGCTCCCTCAGCCAGACCGTGCTCGACGGCGGCGAACCGGTGAGTGCCGTGCTGCCCCATTCGCTGGCGTTCAACCTCTTCCTGCACAACTCACCCCTGCAGCCCAGCGGCTACTGCGAGGAGGAACTGAAGATGCTCCACGAAACACGCAAGATCATGGGTCTGCCGGAGCTGCGCCTCAGCGCCACCTGCGTGAGGGTGCCGGTGCTGCGGGCCCACTCCGAGGCGGTCAACATCGCCTTCGCTGAACCCTTTCCGGTCGAGGAGGCCCGTGCCCTGCTGGGGGCGGCCGCCGGGGTGGAGCTGATCGAGGATTTTGAGACCAACCGCTTCCCGATGCCCACGGACGTCACGGGCCGTGATCCCGTGGCGGTGGGGCGGATCCGCCAGGACCTGAGCGATCCCTGCGCCCTGGAACTCTGGCTCTGCGGGGATCAGATCCGCAAAGGTGCCGCCCTCAACGCCATCCAGATCGCCGAATTGCTGCTCGATCCCTCCGCCCCGGACCGGGCCCCTTCCTCCCCTGCGTGCCGGACCCGGCCAGGAGTTCCCGCTTGAGTGCCATCGGTCCCAGCCCTGCCCCCTTCGGCCGTCTGCTCACCGCCATGGTGACCCCCTTCGCGGCCGACGGCTCCGTGGACCTGGAACTGGCGGCCCGACTGGCGGTCCATCTGGTTGCCCAGGGCTCCGACGGCCTGGTGGTCTGCGGGACCACCGGTGAGTCGCCCACGCTCAGCTGGCAGGAGCAGCACGAGCTGTTCGCGGCGGTCAAGGGGGCCGTGGGCGACCGGGCCCGCGTGCTGGCCGGCACCGGCAGCAACTGCACCGCCGAGGCCGTGGAGGCGATCAGCCACGCGGCCGCTCAGGGGGCCGATGGCGCCCTGGTGGTGGTGCCCTACTACAACCGTCCCCCCCAGGAGGGGCTGGAAGCCCATTTCCGGGCGATCGCGGCGGCGGCCCCCGGGTTGGCGATCATGCTGTACAACATCCCTGGCCGCACCGGCTGCAGCCTGGAGGCGGACACCACGGCCCGGCTGATGGATCTGCCGAACCTGGTCAGCTTCAAGGCGGCCAGCGGCACCACCGAGGAGGTGAGCCGGTTGCGGCTCCGCTGCGGGTCCCGGCTGGCGATCTACAGCGGCGACGACATGCTCACCCTGCCGATGCTGGCCGCCGGGGCCGTCGGGGTGGTGAGTGTGGCCAGCCATCTGGCCGGGCGCCAGATCCACCGGATGATTCAGGCCTTCCTCTCCGGCGACCACGCCACGGCCCTGGAGCTGCATGAGCGTTTGCTTCCCCTCTGCCGGGCCCTGTTCGCCAGCACCAATCCGATCCCCGTCAAGGCCGCCCTTGAACTCAAAGGCTGGCCCGTGGGGGTCCCACGACTGCCGCTGGTCTCCGCCGACAGCGATGTCCGTGCCCGTCTGACCTCCGCCCTGGCTGCCCTGCGTCCCACTTGACGCCAAGGCCCGACTCCGCCCCATCCGGCCCTGTCCCCACCACCACCATGACAACAAGCACCAACGGATCAGCCTCCGCCAACGGCCAGCAACCCGCCCTGCGGGTCATCCCCCTCGGCGGGCTCCATGAAATCGGCAAGAACACCTGCGTATTCGAGTACGGCGACGAGCTGATGCTCGTGGACGCCGGCCTGGCCTTCCCCAGCGACGGCATGCACGGCGTCAATGTGGTGCTGCCCGACACCAGCTACCTGCGCGAGAACCAGAAGCGCATCCGCGGCATGATCGTGACCCACGGCCACGAGGATCACATCGGTGGCATCCCTCACCATCTCAAGAATTTCACGATTCCGGTGATCTATGGCCCGCGACTGGCCATGTCGATGCTCCAGGGGAAAATGGAGGAAGCGGCGGTCACCGATCGCACCATCATCCAGACCGTGAGCCCGCGGGACGTGGTGAAAGTGGGTCAGCACTTCCAGGTGGAGTTCATCCGCAACACCCACTCGATTGCCGACAGCTTCAGCTTGGCGATCACCACGCCGGTGGGCGTGATTGTCTTCACCGGGGACTTCAAGTTCGATCACACCCCGGTGGATGGTGAATACTTCGACATCCAGCGGATGGCCCAATACGGCGAGCAGGGTGTGCTCTGCCTGTTCAGCGATTCCACCAACGCCGAACTGCCCGGCTCCACGCTCCCGGAGCGTGCCGTGTTCCCCAACCTCGACCGCAACTTCGCCAAGGCCGAGGGCCGGGTGATCGTCACCACCTTCGCCAGCTCGGTGCACCGGGTTTCGATGATTCTCGAGCTGGCGATGAAGCACGGCCGCAAGGTCGGCCTGCTCGGTCGCTCCATGCTCAACGTGATCGCCAAGGCACGGGAACTGGGCTACATCCGCTGCCCCGATGAACTGTTCGTGCCGATCAAGCAGATCCGGGACCTGCCCGATCGGGAAACCCTGCTGCTGATGACCGGCAGCCAGGGTGAGGAGCTGGCGGCGCTGAGCCGCATCTCCCGCGGCGAGCACCCCCAGGTGCAGGTCAAGTCCAGTGACACGATCATTTTCTCGGCCAGCCCGATTCCGGGCAACACGATTTCCGTGGTGAACACGATCGACCGGCTGATGATGCTGGGCGCCAAGGTCGTCTACGGCAAGGGGGAGGGCATCCATGTGTCCGGCCACGGCTCCCAGGAAGACCACAAACTGATGCTGGCGCTCACCCGGCCCAAGTACTTCGTGCCGGTCCACGGGGAGCACCGCATGCTGGTGGCCCACTCCAAGACCGCCCAGTCGATGGGTGTGCCCGCCGATCACATGCTGATCATCGACAACGGTGACGTGGTGGAGCTCACCCCCAATTCGATCCGTAAGGGTGATCCGGTCAAGGCCGGTATCGAGCTGCTCGACGCCTCCCGCAATGGCATCGTCGACAACCGGGTGCTCAAGGAGCGCCAGCAGCTGGCCGAGGACGGGGTCATCACCCTCCTCACCGTGATCAGCACCGATGGGGTGATGGCCGCGCCGCCACGGGTGAACCTGCGGGGTGTGGTCACCACCGCCGATGCCCGCAAGCTCTCGATCTGGGCCGAACGGGAGATCGGCTGGGTGCTCGAGAACCGCTGGAACCAGCTCAGCCGCAACACCGGTGGCACCGCCCCCGAGGTGGACTGGGTGGGAGTGCAGCGGGAGATCGAGGTCGGTCTGCAGCGCCGGCTGCGCCGGGAACTCCAGGTGGAGCCCCTGATCATCTGTCTGGTCCAGCCGGCGCCGGCCGGCACCCCGGCCTACAAGGGCCGGGCCGATGCCGAGCCCGACAGCCGGCCCGCCTCCCGCGGAGGTCGGCATGGTGGCCGCGAGGCCGTGGTGCGCGACGTGGGCCGCTCCCACCCCGCCAAGGCCGCCACGCCCCAGCGGACCCTGGCCACCGCCGTGAAGGTGGCGGCACCGGCCGCGGCGGCGGAGACGCCCGTCCAGGCCGTGGCGGCCAGCGGGTCCACACCGGCCCGGCGGGACGAGCCCGAGATGCCGGCCAACCGCACCCGTCGCCGTCGCTCCACGGCCGCCGGCTGAGCCCCCCACCGCCCCCCGCCGCCATGCTGCTGCGGGTGGTGCCGGTTCAGCCGAGCACCACCCGCAGCAGGCCCTTGGCCAGCTGCGCATCCTCGTGGGTGCCGGGCGATGGGATGGGCTCCGGAGCCGGTGTGGCGGTCGCGTTCGGGATCACCTCGACCCGCACCGGCGTCACATCCTCCGAACCCGGCTGAGGCGAACCGTCGGCGGAGCCGGAGATCCATGGCATGGCCGGGGTCGCCTCCGCAGGGGAGGCGGGCTCCAGGGCCTGACGACACAGGGAGAGGCCTTCAGCCGCCAGATCCCGGTAGGTGGGTTCACTCGTGCTTTCCAGCACCTGGCTGTAGAGGGGAGCGGCCTTGGCCGGCTGTTGCAGGCCGTGGAACAGGCTGTGGGCCATCACCAGCTTCAGGCGCAGCGTCCTGGGGTCGTCCGGCCGCAGCCCTCCGTCCCCCAGCAACGCTTCCGCCCGCTCGAGGGTCTCGACGAACCGGCTCTGGCCGTAGGCCAGTTCCACCTCGCGGTAGGCCTGGTCGAAGGCGCTGAAGGCACTGGTCATGGCGTGGACTGTCCCGGCGGTGGTGGGGGCATGGCGGCGGCGTCCGGGCCGGTGTCTCGAGGGCTGGCCGCGGCGCCTAGGGGCACAAGCCGCAGCGTCGTCCGGTCCCAGCTGAGACGCCATCCATCGGCGAGATCCAGGCTGCCAGGGCCCTGGCCGGCACGCAAGCGATGGCGCAGCCCGCTCAGCTGTGCGGCGGCCGGTCCTGACCCGGTGGCCTCCTGCAGCCAGTGTCTCAGGGCGCTCTCCTGGAGGCGGGCGGAGAGGGCCTGCAGGTCAGGCCGCCGCAGCGCGCAGGGGAGATCCGGATCCCGCAGCCGGGCCACGGCCAGGGCCAGCAGCTCTGCCCGCAGATCCTGCTCGCGCTCCAGGCGTCCGGCCAGGGCGCTGATCCGCAGGGCGGCTCCCGGATGCAAGGCCTCGAGGACGGGCAGCACCTCCCGGCGGAGCCGGTTGCGGCTGAAGCGACGATCTTCGTTGGAGGGATCCCGCCAGACGGGCAGGCCGCGCTCCGCGCAGAACCGGCCCGTGTCCTGGCGGGTCAGCCCGAGCAGGGGACGGATGAGGTGGAGGCTCCCATGGCCGGGCTCCCCCCGGGGGGGCTCCAGCCGGCGACGGCGGCGCAGGCTGGCGAGGCCGGCCAGATGGGTGCCGCGGGCCAGATTCAGCAGCAGGGTTTCGGCCCGATCGCTGCCGGTGTGTCCGGTGAGCACATGCCGGCAGTCGAGGCGGAGCGCCCAGCGGCCCAGGCCCTCGTAGCGCCAGCGCCGGGCCGCGGCCTCGGATTCTGGTGTCGGGGAGGCGGTCTCCACCCGGATCGGCAGCCCCTGACCCTCGGCCCAGTGGACCAGATCCCTAGCCTGGGCCGCGGCCTCCGGCCGCCAGCGGTGGTCGCCGTGCCAGAGCTGTAGATCCCAGCCATGCAGGCGCCGCAGATCGAGCAGCAATCCGGTGAGCGCCATCGAATCCTGGCCGCCCGACACCGCCAGCAGCAGACGGGAGTCCCGGGGCAGCAGTTCGGGTTCGGCCAGCAGCTCCCGATGCAGCCGGTCCTGCAGGGGACCCCATGGGAGAATCGCCTTCATCCGCCCGCTTCGCCGATGTCGCGCCTCACCAGCCTGCCCGTTCCCCTGCGTGAGGCGTTGCGCTCGCGGCGGCTGCTGAAGGTGATCGCCGGTCTCACCAACCACGAGGCGTCCTCGGTGGAGCGGATCAGCCGGGCCGCGGCCGCCGGCGGAGCCGACCTGATCGACGTGGCCTGTGATCCCTCCCTGGTGCGGTTGGCCGTCGCCGCCTCCGCCCTGCCGATCTGTGTCTCGGCCGTGGATCCGGACCTGTTCCCCGCGGCGGTGGCGGCCGGGGCCACCATGGTGGAGATCGGCAATTTCGACGCCTTCTATCCGCTCGGGCGCCGCTTCGGTGCCGAGGAGGTCCTGGCGCTCACCCGGCGCACCCGCCAGCTCCTTCCCGAACTGGCCCTCTCGGTCACGGTGCCCCATGTGCTCCCGCTGGATCAGCAGGAGCAGCTGGCCATCGACCTGGTGGCCGCCGGCGCTGATCTCATCCAGACCGAGGGCGGCACCAGCTCCCGGCCCACCAGCCCGGGGGTGTTGGGCCTGATCGAAAAAGCCGCGCCGACGCTGGCGGCGGCCCATGCCATCAGCCGGGCTGTGCCGGTGCCGGTGCTGTGCGCCTCGGGCCTGTCCTCCGTCACCCTGCCCCTGGCCATCGCAGCCGGAGCCCGGGGTGTCGGTGTGGGTTCGGCGGTGAATCGCCTCAAGGACCCCCTGGCGATGGTGGCAGTGGTCCGTGGCCTGCGCGCCGCCCTCGGCAACACCACCTCGCCCTCCCCCGGCTCTGGCGCTGTGACAGTCCGGAAGGACGCGCTTGGCTGAACCGGAGACCCTGCTTAGGGTGTCTCCGATACGCATCCGCTCCATGGGACCGTTCGTCTGGCTGTTGCAGTGGCCAATCCGGGCCCTCGTCCTCCTGATCGTGGCGGCCCTTCCACTGGGTGTGGAACTGGAGAACTTCGGCACAGCCCTCCTCTCCGCCGTGGTGATCGGCCTGCTGGGCACGCTGCTGATCCTTCCCCTGAAGGCCCTGCTGGCCCTGCCCTGGGCGATCACCAGCCTCGGCGGCCTTGTCACGCCGATCAGCGGCCTCTACAACTGGGTGATCACGATTGTGCTCTTCGCCCTGGCGGCCTGGCTGATCCCCGGGTTCCGGCTGAAGAACGGGTTGATCAGCGCCATCCTGGGGGCCGTCGTGTACAGCGTGATCAGCACCCTGATCCTCGGCTGGCTGGGCCTGGATCTGGGCTTCACCCGCGCCGCCCTTCCCGCAGCGGCCGGACTCTCCTGAGCCCTCGTGGCCCAAGGGGGCTCCTTAGGATCAAGGTCGACGATCCGCCAGGCAGCGCCTGGTGATGCCGGGCATGCCCCGTTTTCAGCTTGAGGCTCCCTACGAACCGAAGGGGGATCAACCCACGGCGATCGAGTCCCTGGTGCGTGGCGTGGAGGCAGGGGATCGCTACCAGACCCTGCTCGGGGCCACGGGCACCGGCAAAACCTTCTCGATCGCCAATGTGATCGCCCGCACCGGCCGACCGGCCCTCGTGCTCGCCCACAACAAGACCCTGGCGGCCCAGCTCTGCAACGAACTGCGGGAGTTCTTCCCGCATAACGCCGTTGAATACTTCATCTCCTATTACGACTATTACCAGCCCGAGGCCTACGTTCCGGTTTCGGACACTTACATCGCCAAGACCGCGTCGATCAACGAAGAGATCGACATGCTGCGCCATTCCGCTACGCGCTCCCTGTTCGAGCGGCGCGATGTGATCGTGGTGGCCTCGATCAGTTGCATCTACGGTCTGGGGATTCCATCGGAATATCTCAAGGCGGCGGTTCCCTTCACGGTGGGGCAGCGGCTCGATCTGCGCGGTTCCCTGCGCGAACTGGTCAACAACCAGTACTCCCGCAACGACATGGAGGTGAGCCGCGGTCGCTTCCGCGTCAAGGGCGATGTGCTGGAGATCGGACCCGCCTACGAGGATCGGCTGGTGCGCATCGAGCTGTTTGGCGATGACGTGGAGGCGATCCGCTATGTGGACCCCACCACCGGCGAGATCCTGCAGAGCCTCGAGACGATCAACATCTATCCGGCCAAGCACTTCGTCACCCCCAAGGACCGGCTCGAAACGGCCATTGCCGCCATCCGCACCGAGCTCAGCGACCGGCTGGAGGTGCTGAACGGCCAGGGCCGTCTGCTGGAGGCCCAACGGCTCGAGCAGCGCACCACCTACGACCTCGAGATGCTGCGGGAGGTCGGGTACTGCAATGGCGTCGAGAACTACGCCCGGCATCTGGCCGGCCGGCCGGCCGGCACTCCGCCGGAATGCCTGATCGATTACTTCCCCGACGACTGGCTGCTCGTGGTGGACGAGAGCCATGTCACCTGCTCCCAGCTCCATGCCATGTACAACGGCGACCAGTCCCGCAAGCAGGTGCTCATCGAGCATGGCTTCCGGCTGCCCAGCGCCGCCGACAACCGTCCGCTCAAGGCCGAGGAGTTCTGGGAGAAGGCCCGCCAGACCATCTTCGTCTCGGCCACTCCGGGGGCCTGGGAACTGGACCAGAGCCGGGGCCAGGTGGCCGAGCAGGTGATCCGCCCCACCGGTGTGCTCGATCCGGTGGTGGAGGTGCGACCCAGCGAAGGCCAGGTGGACGATCTGCTCGGTGAAATCCGTTTGCGGGCCGAGCGCCAGGAGCGCTGTCTGATCACCACCTTGACCAAGCGGATGGCGGAGGATCTCACCGACTACCTGGCCGAGAATGGGGTGCGGGTGCGCTACCTCCACTCCGAGATCCATTCGATCGAGCGGATCGAGATCATCCAGGATCTGCGCAACGGCGCCTTCGACGCCCTGGTGGGCGTCAACCTGCTGCGGGAAGGCCTGGATCTGCCCGAAGTGTCCCTGGTGGCGATTCTCGATGCCGACAAGGAGGGATTCCTGCGGGCGGAACGCTCCCTGGTCCAGACGATCGGCCGGGCCGCCCGTCACATCAGCGGCGTGGCGCTTCTCTATGCCGATAACCTCACCGATTCCATGGCGAGGGCCATCTCCGAAACCGAGCGACGGCGAGGGATCCAACACGCCTACAACCTGCGCCACGGCATCACGCCCACACCGGCCGGCAAACGGGCCGGCAATGCCATTCTCGCCTTTCTGGAGGTGTCCCGTCGCCTCAGCGATGATCAGCTGGAATCGGCCCTGGAGCAGGCTCAGCATAACGACGTGCCCCTGGAATCGCTGCCCGAACTGATCAATCAGCTGGAGGATCGGATGAAGCGGGCCGCCAGCGATCTGGACTTCGAGGAGGCCGCCAATCTGCGCGACCGCATCAAGCGGCTGCGCCAGAAACTGGTGCGCAGCACCTAGTCCCATTTCCCCGACCGCTAGCGCCCGGTGGCCTTCAGCACGATCTTGATCGTTTTGACCAGGATCAGCAGATCCAGCCAGATGCTGCTGTTGCGCAGATAGAAGAGGTCGTAGCTCAGCTTCAGCTCGGCATCTTCCACGGTGGAGCTGTAGGGCATGTTGACCTGGGCCCAGCCACTCAGACCGGGCCGGATCCAGTGCCGCAAGCGGTAGTTGGGGATCGCCCGCTCGAGTTCCTCCTCCAGTTCCGGCCGCTCCGGCCGCGGGCCAATCAGGCTCATCTCGCCCCGCAGCACGTTCAGCAGCTGGGGTAGCTCATCGATCCGGGTGCGCCGCAGCCAGCGCCCCACGGACGTGATGCGCGGATCGTGCGGATCCGACCAGATCGCCTCGCCCGCCTCCGCCTGGGGCACCATCGTGCGCAGTTTGATCACCTCGAAGCCATGGCCCAGCAGCCCCGTGCGGCGCTGGCGGTAGAGGATCGCACCCCCGTCCTGGAGGCGGATCATCAGGGCCGCCAGCAGCAGCACCGGGCTGCTGAGCAGCAGCAGCAGCAGGCTGCTCATCACATCGGCATAGCGCTTGAGCTGCCGTTCGAAGCCGGCGGGCCGGCCCTCGATCCGATCGGAGAACAGCAGCCATTGATCCCCCACCCAGCGGGGCGGGATGCGCTGCAGTTCCTGTTCGGCGACCTGGACCAGCGAGGTGATCGGCAGGCCTTCGGCCACCACCGTGGCGCAGTAGCGCAGCACATCCGGCTGGCTGAGCACCCCGTGGCTGAGGGCAATCCCGCTGATCGACATCGGGGCACCTTCAGCGCTCTGCTGGTCGCCATAGGGCCCCTGCAGGCTGAAGCCGTTGATGGTCGGGGCGCTTGGACCCCCGAGCCTCTCCCATTCCCGTCGGACCTCCTCGCGTTCGTCGGGTAGCGCCACGATCTGCCAGATATCCTGCTGCTGGGCCCTTGCCAGGGGCCAGAGGAGCAAACGGACACCCCCGCTCCAGAGCGCCGCCAGGGAGAACAGCGGCAGCAGGCTGCCCCGGTGCAGCAGGGTGAGCTCGGGGGAGGCCCGCAGCAGCCAGCCGAGCAGCGCCCCGGCGGTGACCGAGGCCAGGCTGGTGATCCCCAACCGCGTCACCAGCTGCACCCAGCGAAGCCGCGAGGCCTTGAGCAGAGTGTAGGAGCCGAACAGCCAGCCCAGACTCAGATAGGCCGCCACCAGCACCAGCAGCAGCCCGATCTGTCGGCCGATCAGGGCCGAGCGGCTGCCATCGATCCCGATGGCCAGCAGGCACACCCCCAGGGCATCCAGACCCGCCGCCAGCACCAACCAGCGTCGGTGACGCAGCCAGGGCACCTAGGAGAGGGCCTCCGCGGGGCTGTCCCCGTGGACCCGATGCAGGGCCGGCCCGCCCAGGCCGAAGCAGGCATGCACCGCCCGTAGCGCGCGGACCCCGTCGGCCTCCGCCACCACACAGCTGGTGCGGATCTCACTGGTGGCGATCATCTCGATGTTCACCTCCGCTTCGGCCAGAGCCCGGAACATTCGTGCCGCCGTTCCGGGGGTGCAGGGCATCCCCGCCCCCACGGCGCTGACCCGGGCGATGGGACTGCCCTGCTCGAAGCGAGCCTCGGGCCAGGCGAGGAGCAGGGGTTGGAGGGCGGCCCGGGCCCGGTCCAGGTCCTCGCGCCCCAGGGTGAAGCTCATGTCCCGACTCCGGCCGCTGCTGGTGCTGCCGGTTCGCTCCGACTGCACGATCGTGTCCAGGCTGATGCCGGCGTCGGCCAGGGCCCGGCAGACGGCCGCCGCCGTGCCTGGCCGGTCGGGCACCTGCCGCACCGCCACCTGGGCCTGGTGACGGTCCAGGGCGACCCCTCGGACGGCGGGATCGTCCTGGCTGCAGGGCAGCGGGTTCTGGCGGAGCTGGTGGTCCTGTAGTTCGAACACCTCGGCGGCGGCCCGCAGGGCCCGGGCGCCCTGGCCGCCTTCCACCAGGCAGCTCACTTTCACCTCGCTGGTGGCGATCATGCGCAGATTGATGCCCGACCGGGCCAGGGTGTCGAACAGCCGGGCGGCGATGCCGGGGCGGCCCATGATCCCGGCCCCGGAGATGCTCAGCTTGGCCAGCCCGGCCTCGGAGGCCAGGGCGTTGCCCTCCACCTCCAGATCCCGCAGCAGTCCGAGGCAGACCTGGCGGGCCGCCGGCAGTTCCGCCTCGGCCAGGGTGAAGGCGATGTCGTTGCTGGTGCCCTCGTGGGTGGACTGCACGATCAGGTCCACGTTCAGGTCGGCCCCGGAGAGAGCCTCAAACAGCAGGGCGGCGATCCCGGGTCGATCGGGCACCCGCGTGAAGGCCAGCACCGCCTGCCGCTCCTCCAGCTCCGCCCCGTCCACCGGTTTGCCCAGCTCCAGCCCGCCGCTGCCGATGCGGCGCTGGCTGCCGCTGGTCAGGCAGGTGCCGGGCGCATCGCTCCAGCTGGAGCGCACCACCAGCGGCACCCCGTAGTTGCGGGCGATCTCCACTGCCCTGGGATGCAGCACCGCGGCGCCCAGGCTGGCCAGCTCCAGCATCTCGTTGCAGCTCACCTCCACCATCAGCTGGGCATCGGCCACCAGCCGCGGATCGGTGCTCAGCACGCCGGGGACATCGGTGTAAATCTCGCAGGCGTCCGCCCCCACGGCCGCCGCCAGGGCCACCGCCGACGTGTCGGAGCCGCCGCGCCCCAGGGTGGTGATCTCGGGAGTGCCGCCGCTACCGCTGCTGGTGCCCTGGAATCCGGCCACCACCACCACCTGTCCGTCGTTGAGCAGGTTCAGGAGCCGGTCAGTGCGCACCTCCAGGATGCGGGCCCGGCCATGGGCCGATTCGGTGACGATGCCGACCTGGGCCCCGGTCATCGAGACGGCCGGCACCCCGATCCCGTGCAGGGCCATCGCCAGCAGGGCGATCGACACCTGCTCGCCGGTCGCCAGCAGCATGTCCATCTCCCGCTGGGGGGGGGCGCCGCAGACGGCCCGGGCCAGGGCCGTGAGTTCATCGGTGGAGTGCCCCATCGCCGACACCACCACCACCAGGTCGTGACCCTCCTCCCGGCTGGCGGCGATTCGCCGGGCCACGGCCTGGATGCGCGCGACGCTGCCGACGGAGGAGCCCCCGAACTTCTGAACCAGCAGGGCCATCCCGGTCGGCGCGTGTGCGCGGTGTGCTGCGCCGATTATCGGCCGGTGGCCAGCAGCAGCCCATCACGGAAGGCCGCACCAGCCTCGCTCCCCCGTTTCAGGGCGGCTTCGACCTCCAGCACCTGGCCCAGCAGCTGCAGCAGGCGCCGGGGCGGGCGGCCGCGGATCTGGCGGCGCATCACGTAGATCCGCTTCGGATTGCCGATGCCGGCCGCGCGCGCGATCACGGCCACGTCCTGTTCTCCTGAGGCCTCCAGCAGGCTCACCCAGAGCCAGCCCCTGACCTGGCCCGCCAGGGTCGCCACCAGCCGCAGGGCGGGCTCTCCCGCCTGCAGCAGCTCATCCACCAGGGCGATCGCCTGCTCCGGGCGTCCCTCCAGCAGCGCATCCCCCACCGCCAGGCTGGTGGTGCTGTGGCCTCCCACCAGGCTGGCCACGGCGGTGGCGTCGATCGGCCGGTCGCCCCGGTAGAGGGCGAGCTTCTCCAGCTCACTGGCCAGTCGGGTGCTGTCACTGCCGATCGCTTCGGCGAGGGCGGTTGCGGCGGCGGACTCCAGTGTCACCCCCAGGGCATGGGCGGTGCGGGTCACCAGCTCCACCTGCCCGGCACCATCCCAGACGGCGGGCAGTGCGAAACAGCGCTCCTCGGCCCGTTGCCGCAGGGTTTTCGTCGTCCGCAGCCTGGCGTCCGGTTTCCCCGCACTCACCAGCACCAGATGACTCTGCTCCGGGATCAGGTCCACGCTCTTCTCCAGCTGTCCGGCCAGCTCGGCCGGACAGGAGCCGCCGAAGGGGCTGCGCTGCAGCACCACGACCCGTTCGCCGCCTCCGAGCGGCGGGGTGCGGGCCTCCGAGAGGGCCCCGGAGGCTTGGACCGGGTCGCTGCCGTCGAGTCGGCTGAGGTTGATGCTGTGCCAGGCCGGATCCACCACCCGGGCGATCAGCTCCTCCACCGCCCGGCTGCGGGCGGCCTCGTCCTCCCCCCAGTAGAGATGGATCGGCATCGGGGCAGGCCGTGGATCATCCGATCTTCACCGAAAGCGTGCGGCGCATCCGTCAGGGGCTCGGTCCCACCGGCCGGGATCCGCTCGAGCAGGAGGTGCTGGAGCGGCTGGTGCACAGCAGCGGTGACCTCAGCATCGCCCCGGATCTGCACGTCAGCCCCGAGGCCTGCCGGCTGGGGATGGCGGCGCTGGCCGGCGGTGCGGTGATCCTCACTGACACGGCGATGGCGGCGGCCGCGGTGTCTCCGATGGCCCGTCGCACCTTCGGCAATCCGGTCCGCAGCGTGCTCGAGTGGGCCCCGGACGTGCCCCCCCGGGGGGGCACCCGCACCGCGGCGGGGATGGATGGGGCCCTGGCGGATTGCCCCGGGGCTGTGGTGCTGATCGGTAGCGCCCCCACCGCCCTGCTGCGGCTGCTGGAGCTGCCCGGGCGGCCCGCCCTGGTGATCGGCATGCCGGTGGGGTTCGTGGGGGTGGCCGAGAGCAAGCAACGGCTGGCCGCCAGTGGCCTGACCCAGATCCGGCTGGATGGGAGCAAGGGGGGGGCGGGTCTGGCGGGGGCAGCCTGCAACGCCCTGCTGCGCCGGGCCTGGCTGGATCATTCCCAGCCCCGACCCCAGCCCGAGCCTCCTGCCGGACCCGACGGCGCCCCGGCGCTGCGGCTGCGTGCTCCCGTGTCAGTGGGGGAGCTGATCGACAAGCTCACCATCCTCACGATCAAGCACGAACGGATCACCGATCCGACCCGGAGCGCCAATGTGCGGCGAGAGCGCGACGGCCTCCTCCAGGAGGCCCGGCGGGCCGGCATCGCCGACCCCGTTGGACCGCTCGCTCCGCTGGCCCAGGCGCTGGGGGATGTGAACCGGCGACTCTGGGACGTGGAGGAGGCCCTGAGGCGCCATGAGAGGGACGGGGACTTCGGCGCCGGCTTTGTGGAACTGGCGCGTTCGGTCTATCGGCTCAACGACGAGCGAGCGGCGATCAAGCGCCGGCTCAATGCCGCCAGCGGTTCGGCCCTGATCGAGGAGAAGTCCTACGCGACGTTCTGAAGGCCGACGGCCACGTGGCTGTTGGCTTCGATGCGGCCCAGAACCTGCCGGGCGCGGCGGACCACCTGGGGGGGCACACCGGCCAGCCGGGCCGCCTCGATGCCATAGCTGCGGCTGGCCCCGCCGGGGCGCACCTGGTGAAGAAACAGGAGGCGATCGCCGGTCTCCTCCACCATCACCTGGAAATTGGCCACGTTGGGGAGCAGCGAGGCCAGCTCGTTGAGCTCGTGATAGTGCGTGGCGAACACGGCACGGGCCCGCACTCCTTCGGCCAGATGCTCGGCCACCGCCCAGGCGATCGAAAGGCCATCGAACGTGGCGGTTCCCCGGCCGATCTCGTCGAGCAACACGAGGGATCGGTCGGTGGCGTGGTGCAGGATGTTGGCGGTTTCGGCCATCTCCACCATGAAGGTGGACTGGCCGCTGGCCAGATCGTCGACGGCCCCCACCCGGGTGAAGATGCGATCGGCGATGCCGAGGCTGGCCGAGCGGGCCGGGATCCAGCTCCCGATCTGGGCCATCAGCTGCAGCAGACCCGTCTGGCGGAGATAACAGCTCTTGCCGCTGGCGTTCGGGCCGGTGAGCACCACCAGGTCGGGGTCGCCCGTAGAGCCCAGGCCGATGTCATTGGCGGTGAAGCGCTCCTCCACCAGCAGCTGCTCCACCACCGGATGGCGCCCGGCCTCGATGCGCAGCTGGCGGTCGTCGGTGATCCGGGGTCGGCAGTAGCCGCTGGTGGCCGCCACCTCGGCCAGGGACGCGATCGCGTCAAGGGCGGCGACCTGCCGGGCGGCGGCGCGGATCGGGGCGGCCCGCTCCCCCACCTGCTGGCGCAGGGCCGCGAACAGCTCGAATTCCCGCTGGGCGGCGCGGGCCCGCAGCTGCAGGATCCGCCCTTCCCGGGCCTTGATCTCCGGGGTGACAAAGCGTTCCTCGTTGGCCAGGGTCTGGCGACGGATCCAGTGGTCCGGCACCTGGCCGGACCGCGACCGGCTCACCGAGAGGAAATAACCGAAGGTGCGATGGACCTGCAGCCGCAGCGTGGGGATGCCGCTTTGGCGCCGTTCCTCCTCCTCCTGGGCCTTCAGCCAGGCGTCCTGGTCGTCGAGTCGGTTGCGCAGGCCGTCCAGCCGGCCATCGACTCCGTCATGGATCAGGCCACCTTCGCTGAGGCTGAGTGGCGGGGCCTCCACCAGGTTGTGGCGCACCAGCCCCGCCAGCTCGCTCAGGGCGCTCTCGGGCTGACCCAGGGAGCGGAAGACGGCGGCGTCGCCGTCGGCCAGCAGGGCAGCCAGCCGGGGCAATCGCTCGAGGCCGTCGGCCAGGGCGACGAGGTCGCGGGCGGAGGCGGTGCCGGCTCCGGCCCGTCCGGCCAGCCGCTCCAGATCCCCCATGGAGCGCAGCAGCCGCCGCAGGGCCAGCCGCAGCTCCCGCCGCCCCACGAGTAGTCCCACCCCGTCCTGACGCTCCCCGATCGTGACCGGATCGATCTGCGGCGCCTCGATCCAGCGCCGCAGTGCCCGGGCGCCCATGGCCGTCATCGTCCGATCGAGGGCCCAGAGCAGGGATCCCTGGAACTGGCCGTCCCGCTGGGTCTGGGTGAGCTCCAGGTTGCGGCGGGTCTGGGCGTCCAGCACCAACTGGTCGCCGGCGCCGCGCAGGGTGGGCAGATCGAGCGGGACGCGGATGGGCCGGTCGCCCTCGCCGGGCTGGGTATCGTCGAGGTAGTGGAGCAGGCCCCCGGCGGCCCGCAGGGCCAGGGGGGCCACGGCCAGGCCCAGCCCGTCCAGGCTGCCCAGATCGAAGCGCTCCAGCAGGGAGCGCCGCGCTTCCGCCAGGGCAAAGGGCGTGAGCGGCAGGCGGGTCCGGTGCAGCCCCTCGGGAATCCAGGCCGGGGCCGGGGCTTCGCTGGAGGGCCAGAGCAGCTCGGCGGGCTCGAGCTGCAGCAGGTCCTGATGCAGCCGGTCGCTGCCCTCCCGTTCCATCAGCCGGAACTCGCCGGTGCTGACATCGGCCACGGCCAGCCCCCATCGGCCCTCCTCGAGCACCGCCGCCGCCAGCCAGTTGTTGCGCCGCGCCGCCAGCATCCCCTCCTCGAGCACGGTGCCGGGGGTGAGGATCCTGGTGATGCCCCGCTTCAGCAGGGCCCCTTTGGACGGGGTGCTTTCCAGCTGGTCGCACAGGGCCACCGGCAGGCCCCGCCGCAGCAGTTCGCCGCAATGGCGTTCGGCGGCGTGGTGGGGGATGCCGGCCATCGGCACCCGCCCCAGCGCCTTGCCGGCCTCCTTGCCGGTGAGCGTGAGTTCGAGCAGCTGCGAGACCCGGATGGCGTCCTCGAAGAAGCATTCGAAGAAATCGCCGAGTCGATAGAGCAGCACCCGCTCGGGATGGGCGGCCTTCAGCTCCACGTAATGGCGCAGCATCGGCGGCAGCAGCTCGGGATCCACCAGGCTGTGGTGGTGCCAGCGGGGACCCTCCTCGGAGCCCTCCACCGCTGCGATGGGCTCCCCAGCCGCGCCGGATTGGGCTGGGCCGCGCCGGCGCGGTCGGGAGGCGCCGAAGCTTTCGAGCGCATCGTCGCTCGTCGGGTCGACGGCCGTGGGATCACCAGTCGGCGGCTCAGCGGCCGCGGGCCGGGGCGCGACTGTGGTCCCAGCGCCGGCGGCTTCCCCGCTGGTGGCTGGATCAGGGAACAGCGACCCCTGCTGCTCGGGAGCGGCCACCAGCGAGAGCTGTCGATCGGCCTGCCTGGCCACGCCCCTTCCGCACCCTGGCGCGATCGTAGGGCCCGTTTCCCCGGTCCCCCCCACAACTTGTGACGGATCGGCGGGGCGGGCGGAGCTTCCCGGGAGGCCCCGTGGGAGAATCCGCCCACTGCCCGCTCTGGACCGTGCGTCCGGACCTGCGCACCACCCCATTCCAACCATGCAGATCCTCAACACCCTCACCGTTCTGGCCCTGGTGGTGATGTCATTTGCCCTTGTGGTGGCGGTTCCCGTGCTCTATGCCAGCAGTGAGGACAGTGGTCGCTCCAACCGCCTGATCCTGCTGGGAGGGGCGGCCTGGGTGGCTCTGGTCCTGCTCAACTGGGGCATGAGCTATTTCGTGGTCTGACCTGCGTTGACGGTTTTCGAGGGACGTTTCACCGAGGCCGGCGGCCTCCGCATCGCCGTCGTCGTCGGTCGGTTCAATGACCTGGTCACGGCGAAGCTTCTCAGTGCCTGCCTGGACTGCCTGTCCCGCCACGGCATCGACATCGGGCCCGACAGCCCCCAGCTGGATGTGGCCTGGGTGCCAGGGAGCTTCGAGATCCCGCTTGTGGCGCAGCGTCTGGCGGCCTCGGGTCGCTATCACGCCCTGATCACCCTCGGGGCGGTGATCCGCGGAGATACCCCTCACTTCGACTACGTCTGCGCCGAGGTCAGCAAGGGGGTGGCCTCCGTCGCCCGCGACACCGGCGTGCCGGTGATCTTCGGGGTGCTCACCACCGACACCATGCAGCAGGCCCTGGAACGGGCCGGCATCAAGAGCAACCTGGGCTGGGGGTACGCCCTTCAGGCACTGGAGATGGGCAGCCTGATGGCGGTGCTGCCCTCCTGAAGGGTGGGGCGATCGACGGACGCCACCACCCCCTCGCTCACCACAGGGCAAGCCCCCACTTGCGAAAATAGATCCAGGCGCTGTGAAAGTTGACGAGCATCAACTTCAAGCTGTGGTAATTTCCCCGACCCCAGTGATGACGAACCGAGGCGATCGGCAGATGGATCGCCCGGCCCTGACGCCGCATTGCCCGGGTCAGATCCGCATCTTCAAGATAGAGGAAAAAGGCCTCATCGAAACCACCTGATTGTTGGAATGCGGCGCTGCGCATCAGCATGCAGCAGCCGCTCAGGTAAGGAACGTCGAAGATCTCGTCGTAATTTTTCTGCTTCATTGCGTACCAGTTGTCATACCGCTTCAGCCATGCCGGCTTCAGGGCCGGGGGAAGAAAGCGGCGGCTGAGCAGACCCAGCAGGGTGGGATTCCGTTTGCAGAGGTGCTGGGTTTCCCCGTGTGGCGAAAGAATCCTGGGTGTGGCGATCGCGATTTCGGGATGATCTCCCAGCCAGGTTGAGAGGGCTTCGAAACTTCCCGGGCTCCAGCTGAGATCGGTGTTCAGGGCCCCCAGCAGCGTGGGCAGGGGGGCCAGCTCAGCCAGGGCCGCCACGCCGCGATTCACGGCCCGCCCGTAGCCGGGATTCTCCGGCAGTGCCAGGAAGAGATCGGCGCCCTCGCGCAGCCGCTCGACCGGCTCCCCTGGGGTGTGGTCGTTGACGACGACGGCATAGCCGATGCCGGGGGACAGGGCGGCCAGGCAGGCCATCAATTGGGTGATCTCCGGCTCGCTGGGGTGGTAGGCCACCAGGATCAATTCCAGCAGGCGTTCGCGCATCCAGATGGACGGATCGGTGGAGCAGAGTGAGCCGTGGAACGGACTGATCGGGGGATCGACCAGGCCACGCTCGGGGTCTCCATCTCTCGCAGATTCTCCCATGGCCGTGGGCCGACCTGCCGGGCCGTTCCGGTGGCCCTGAGGGCGTCCTGCCGGAGCCGGACGGCCTGTCGCGGAGGGCCGCCGCCGCCGCCGGCTGCCGGGATCGGTCCGATTGACCAACCCCCCCTCGATGGTGCATGCTGAACAGATCGGCAGCCAGCCGGCTGCGGGTGTAGCTCAGTGGTAGAGCGTCACCTTGCCAAGGTGAATGTCGCGCGTTCGAATCGCGTCACCCGCTTGTTCCGAAGGTGGCGTCACCGGCTTCCTTCTGCCCATCACCCCAAGGCTCGTCCGGAGCCTCTCTCCGGGCTCGAGCGGCGCATCAGCTGCTGATCCCCCACCGGGTCGAACCCCAGCGCCCCATAGAACGGTGCGCTTCTGGAGGTCATCAGGTACACCCGCTGGGCTGCGGCCACCGTCGCTGACCCCAGCAGGGTCTCCACAACCCTCCGTCCCAGGCCACGTCCCTGGTGCGCTTGGTCGACCACCACGTCCCAGAGCACGGCTCGAAACACCCCGTCAGTGGTGGCGCGCCCGAACCCCACCAGCCGGCTGCCCACCCAGGCGCTCACCACCACGCTGCTGCCCGAGAGCATCCGGTGCAGCTCGGCGTGGCTGCGGCCGCAGGCCCAGAAGCTGTGGCCATCGAACAAGGCCTGGAGCTGATCGAGGTTCCGCCGCAGCCGCAGCCTGAGTGGACCGTGTCGAACCACATGGACAGGGTGGCGCTGCTCGCTCACCAGCGATCGAGGCGGGCTGGCTCCAAACCGTACAGGTCCCCGGGGGCGCTGGACGGGGGAAGGCGGTCAAAACCCTTGCGCTCACTGGCTTTTCTCCACCACTCAGCCGGGAAGCGGTGGTAGGGTGCCCATCTATCCGGTCGATGTTGATCCCATGCTCAAGCTGTTGCTGGGGGATCCCAATGCCCGCAAGCTGAAGCGCTACCAGCCGATCGTTTCGGACATCAACCTGCTGGAGGAGGAGATCGCTCCCCTCTCTGACCTGGAGCTGCGGGGCAAGACCGCCGAATTCCGCCAGCGGCTGGAGCAGGCCTCCGGCCCCGTTCACCAGCGCCAGTTGCTCGATGAGCTGCTACCTGAGGCGTTTGCGGTGGTGCGGGAAGCGGGGCAGCGGGTGCTGGGCATGCGCCACTTCGATGTGCAGCTGATCGGAGGCATGGTGCTTCACGAGGGCCAGATCGCCGAAATGAAGACCGGCGAGGGCAAGACCCTGGTGGCCACTCTGCCCGCCTATCTCAACGCCCTCACCGGAGCGGGGGTGCACGTGGTGACGGTGAACGATTATCTGGCCCGCCGTGACGCCGAGTGGATGGGACAGGTCCACCGCTTCCTCGGATTGTCGGTGGGGCTGATCCAGCAGGACATGGCTCCGAACGAACGGCGGCGCAATTACGCCTGCGATATCACCTATGCGACCAACAGTGAGCTCGGGTTTGATTACCTGCGTGACAACATGGCCAATGACATCGAGGAGGTGGTGCAAAGGAACTTTCACTACTGCATCATCGACGAGGTGGATTCGATCCTGGTTGACGAAGCCCGGACTCCGCTGATCATTTCCGGGCAGGTGGAGCGCCCCCAGGAGAAATACATGAGGGCGGCTGAAATTGCCAGCAGCCTCACACGGGCCGAGGGAACGGCCAAGGATGGCATCGATCCCGAGGGCGACTATGAGGTCGATGAAAAGCAGCGCAATGTGACTCTCACCGATGAAGGTTATGCCAAGGCGGAGGATCTGCTCGGCGTGCAGGATCTCTTTGACCCGGCCGATCCATGGGCTCATTACATCACCAATGCGCTCAAGGCCAAGGAGCTGTTCGTCAAGGATGTCAACTACATCGTGCGGGCGGATGATGCTGTCATTGTTGATGAATTCACCGGCCGGGTGATGCCTGGCCGGCGCTGGAGCGACGGGCAGCATCAGGCGATCGAAGCCAAGGAAATGCTGCCGATCCAACCTGAAACCCAGACGCTGGCCAGCATCACCTATCAGAACTTCTTTCTGCTCTACCCACGTCTGGCCGGCATGACCGGCACGGCCAAGACCGAGGAGGTGGAATTCGAGAAGACCTACAAGTTGGAAGTCACTGTCGTTCCCACCAACCGGCCCCGCTCCCGCCAGGATCTGGTCGATCAGGTCTACAAGAACGAAGCCGCGAAATGGCGGGCGGTGGCCGCTGAATCCGCCGAGGTGCACCATGCCGGACGGCCCGTGCTGGTGGGCACCACCAGCGTCGAGAAGTCGGAGCTGCTTTCCACGCTGCTGGCCGAGCAGGGGATTCCCCACAACCTGCTCAACGCCAAGCCCGAGAACGTGGAGCGGGAGGCCGAGATCATCGCCCAGGCCGGGCGGGCGGGCGCCGTGACGATCGCCACCAACATGGCCGGCCGTGGCACTGACATCATCCTCGGAGGCAACTCCGATTACATGGCCCGCCTCAAGCTCCGGGAGGTGCTGCTGCCCCGGCTGGTGCGCCCGGAGGAGGGCCACAAGCCGCCGATTCCCCTGCAGCGGGAGCAGGGCAGCGGCGGATTCGCCGCCACCTCCACCGCCGCGGCCGGCCCCGCGCGCGCGCCCAGCGAGGCCCGGGCGATTGGGGCGCTCTACCCCTGCGCCCTCAGCGAGGAGACGGATCAGGCCCTGGCGGAGCTGGCCCGTCAGTTGGTGAAGGCCTGGGGGGACCGCAGCCTCACCGTGCTCGAGCTGGAGGATCGCATCGCCCAGGCTGCGGAGAAGGCTCCCACCGACGACCCCTTGATCCAGGAGTTGCGCCGGCTGATCGCCAGGGTGCGCTCCGAGTACGAGCGGGTGGTGCAGCTGGAGGAGGAGGGGGTGCGTCAGGCCGGAGGTCTGCATGTGATCGGCACCGAACGCCATGAGTCCCGGCGGGTGGACAATCAGCTCAGGGGGCGGGCCGGCCGTCAGGGCGACCCCGGCAGCACCCGCTTCTTCCTCTCGCTGGAGGACAACCTGCTGCGCATCTTCGGGGGCGACCGGGTGGCGGGGCTGATGAATGCCTTCCGCGTCGAGGAGGACATGCCGATTGAATCCGGCATGCTCACCCGCTCCCTGGAGGGGGCACAGAAAAAAGTTGAAACCTATTATTATGATATCCGAAAGCAGGTTTTTGAGTATGATGAGGTGATGAATAACCAGCGCAAGGCCGTCTATGCCGAGCGCCGCCGCGTGCTCGAAGGGAGAGAACTGAAGCTGCAGGTGATCGGCTATGGCGAACGCACGATGGATGACATCGTGGAGGCCTATGTCAATCCAGATCTACCTCCAGAGGAGTGGGATCTCGGTCAGCTGGTGGCCAAGGTGCAGGAGTTCGTGTATTTGCTGGCTGATCTCACCCCTGATCAGCTCAAGGGCCTCTCCACCGATGAGCTGAAGGCCTTCCTGCGCGAGCAGCTGCGCAACGCCTACGACCTCAAGGAAAGCCAGATCGAGCAGGCCCGTCCGGGGCTGATGCGGGAAGCGGAGCGTTTCTTCATCCTGCAGCAGATCGACACCCTCTGGAGAGAGCATCTCCAGGCCATGGATGCCCTACGTGAGTCCGTGGGTCTGCGGGGCTACGGCCAGAAGGATCCGCTGATCGAATACAAGAATGAGGGCTATGACATGTTCCTCGACATGATGACCGGCATGCGTCGCAATGTGATCTATTCGATGTTCATGTTCCAGCCCCGGGTGGAGAGCGCCGAGGCCGTCGCCACCGGCTGAGGCTCAGCTCTGCTGGGGGGCCGGGCGCTCACCGAGGAACTCGAGGATCTCCCGGTCCTTCAGGTTCTGGGCATTGCCCGCGCAGCTTTCCTGCAGGGGCCGGCCTGCCGCCACTTCCCGCAGGCAGCTCTGCAGACGGCTGAGCTCGTTCTCGAGCGTATCGATCCGCTCCATCAGGTTGCGGATCACCCGGGCCTCCGCGTCGGGCAACTGGGAGTGGGCCAGCGGGTCGATCCGCACTCCGGACTGGTGCACGACCCGGCCCGGCACCCCGACCACGGTGCTGTCGGCCTCCACATCGCGCAGCAGCACCGATCCGGCACCGATCCGGGTGTTGGCCCCCACCGTGATCGCCCCCAGCACCTTGGCGCCGGCGCCGACCACCACGTTCTCCCCGAGGGTCGGGTGCCGTTTGCCGTGCTCCTTGCCGGTGCCGCCCAGGGTGACCCCCTGGAAGAGCAGGCAGCGGTTGCCGATCTCCGCCGTTTCGCCGATCACCACCCCCATGCCGTGGTCGATGAACACGCCGTGGCCGATCCGGGCCCCCGGGTGGATCTCCACGCCGGTGAGGCTGCGGCCGAGCTGGGAGAGCAGCCGTGGCAGCAGCGGCAGGCCCATGATCCAGAGCCGGTGGCTGCAGCGGTGCAGCACCAGGGCCTGGAAGCCGGGGTAGCAGAGCAGGATCTCGACGGTGCTCCGGGCCGCCGGATCCCGTTCCTTGATGATCCGCAGATCCGCCAGCAGAGGGCTCAGCAATCGCCGGATCGGTGAACCCAAGGCACAGGAGCGGAAGGATGGGATGGCCCGCGCCCGGCCCGCCAGGGGCGTTGCTCAGGCCGGGACAGCCTTCATCCTGCCTGAGCGGCCTCGCTGTCGACGTAGCCGTCGCGGGGGCCAATCAGGCCGATCTCCTTGCGGAGCAGATCGATCGTGGCGGCGCCGAGGTAGCTCTGGGCGCAGTGCACCTGGGGCAGGCGCATCAGCTGGGCCCGGTTCTGTCGGAGGGTCTGCTCCACCAGGGGCAGGCTGGGGCGATCACAGAGCACATGGCTGGCGGCCCGCAGCAACGCCAGCAACCGGCTGCCCACATCCGGGTTGGCGGTCATCACCAGCAGCTCGTTGCCACGCATGCTGTGCAGGATGACCTCGGCGGCCCGCAGGATGCCCGGACTGATGCTGACCAGTCCCACGCAGCTGCCGGCACGCAACTCCTTGAGCAGATCGAGCTCATGGCGGAAATCGTTGAGGTCCACCGCCACGGCCCGCACCCCGTAGCGCTGGGCGAGCTCCTCAACCGGTTGCAGGAAGTAGCGGCTGGTCACCACGGTGCCGTTACTGGAACTCTCCAGCACGGCCTCGAGCTCCTCCATCGGCACCACCTCCACCGGCACATCCAGCACCGGCTCCAGCTCCTCGGCGATCAGCATCGAGGCGCCGATGTCCTCCCGGGGGGTGGACACGAGCACGCGGGCGCCGCAGCGCAGGCGCCAGTCGATCTCGCGGGTCAGCAGCTCCCGGGCCTGCTGCAGCGTGCAGCCGGCGTTGAGGAGCCCATCGACGCACTGGCGCACCTCCCGGTCGATGTCCGGTCGCAGCCGGTTGCGCAGCCCCGGGGGCGGCTTGAGCTCCCGGGGCTTCTGCTGATCGCGGACGTAGATCCCGGAGCCGGCCATGGCCTCCACCACGCCGTCGTTCTCCAGCTGGCGGTAGACCTTGCTGATCGTGTTGCGATGCAGCCCTGTCTGCATGGCCAGCTGGCGGGTGCTGGGCAGCCGGTGCCCCGGCGGGTAATGCCGTGCCGCGATGGCGAAGCAGATCTGGTTGTAGAGCTGGGTCGACGCCGGGATGTCGCTTTCCTGCTGGATGTGGAATCGCACGCCGGAACGGACACGGGTTAGGTGGAGCCACCCTACGGAGCTTCGGCGCCGGTGACAATTCCCCCTGTGGCATAGCCCCCTGTGCCGGTTCGCACCGTCACAGGGGGGCGGGCCAGAGTGGGACTGCCTGATCCTGGAGGGACATGGGGAGCTGGATCACGATTCCCGTCGCCGCCGGCACCCTGGTGGACCCGGCCGAGCTCCGCTGCTGGTGGTCCAGGCCTGTGGGGCCAGCGAAGGCCGGTGTGCTGGTCCTCCCGGAGGTGTTCGGCCTCAACGGCTGGGTGCGCCGCACGGCCGATCGGCTGGCGGGCCAAGGCTTCGGGGCCCTGGCGGTGCCCCTGTTCGCCCGCACGGCCCCCGGCCTCGAACTGGGCTATGGGGCCGGGGATCTGGCCGAGGGGCGACGCCACAAGGATCAGGTCACCACTTCCCAGTTGCTCGCCGATCTGGCCGCCGCCGCCGCCTGGCTGCGGGGGCAGGTGACGGGCGATCTGGGCTGCGTCGGCTTCTGTTTCGGTGGCCATGCCGCGCTGCTGGCCGCGAGCCTGCCGGCGGTGACCGCCAGCTGCGATTTCTACGGCGCCGGCGTCGTGGCGGGCCGGCCGGGCGGGGGGGCCCCGTCCCTGGCCGTGTTGCCGGAGATCGGCGGGCGGTTGCTGTGTGTCTGCGGGAGCTGGGATCCGCTCCTCCCCGCCGCGGAGGTGGCCATGATCGCAGCCGCCCTGGCTGAGGTCGACCCCGGCGGCCGTCGCCTGCGCCTGGTGGAGCTGGAGGGCGGCCACGGCTTCATGTGCGATGAGCGGAGCGACCATGCCCCCGAAGCGGCCGCGGCGGGGTGGAAACTGCTGCTGGAGTTCTTCGAGGAGACGCTCTGAGCAACGGGCCCGTTCAGGCTTCGGCCGCGGCCGCTTCGGAGCTGCCGGCCGCCTGACGCACGGGGGAGGGGATGGTGCGCACCGCCTTGGCGGCCAGGGCCGCCGCATCCTTCTCCTTGGTGAGCGGTGTCTTGCGGGGGGTGAGGAACATGATCATGTTGCGACCCTCCCGCTTGGGCTCCTGCTGGATCTCGGCGCTCTCCTCGAGGTCCTTGGCCATGCGGTAGAGCAGCTGCTCGGCCAGGGCCGTGTGCTGAATCTCCCGGCCCCGGAAGATCACCGTGCACTTCACCTTGTCACCGTCCTTGAGGAAGCGAACGGCCTGACCGATTCGGACCTGATAGTCGTGCGAATCGATCTTGTAGCGCATCTTCACTTCCTTGACCTCCGTCTGGTGCGATTTCTTCTTCGCTTCCTTGGCTTTCTTCTCCTGCTCAAACTTGAACTTGCCGTAGTCCATGATCCGGCAGACCGGCGGATCAGCCTTCTCGCTCACCAGCACCAGATCCAGGTCCCGGTCCTTGGCGACCTCGAGAGCCTCTTCCCTGGTGATCACCCCAAGCTGGCTTCCATCGGCATCCACCACCCTGAGCTGGGGGTAGCTGATCCGTTCGTTGATGTTGGGCAGCTCCCGGACGGGAGCACGGCGATCGAAACGGGGACGAGGAGGCATTCAGAGTGGCGAGGGGACCGGAGGCGGACGAACCGGCGGGGCCGACAGCACGATCAGCGACGGTGCCGGCCTTTCACCCTAGGACGTGCTGGACCGCAGGCAACGCCATCAGCAATGGATCCGACGGGCCGTCGGGTCCATCCAGCCAGAGCGGATTGTGCTGCCGGCGGAACCAGGTGCGCTGCCGTTTGGCGTACTGCCGGGTGCGGCGGGTGGTCAGGACGATGGCGTCCGCTTCCTCGATCTCTCCAGCCAGCAGGCTCCGGGCCTCGCCGTAGCCGATGGTGCTCAGCAGGGGCAGATCGGCCCCATGGCGCCGGATCAGTTCCGCGGTCTCCCGCACCAGCCCGCGGGCGTAGAGGTCCCGTGTGCGCCGGGCGATCCGTTCCTGCAGGTCGGGTGGATCGAGCCCGAGCTCCAGCACCCGCCAGGGGGGCGCTTCGGCCCGCAGCTGGCTCGAGATCGGCCGCCCGGTGGCATAGAGCACCTCCAGGGCCCGCTGGGTGCGTACGGCGTCCGCCGGGGCGATCCGGCCGGCGGCGATCGGATCGCCCCGGCCCAGGAGCTGGTGGCAGGTCCCCTGGCCGAGGGCGGCGAGCTGGAGCCGGAGGGCTGGCTGGGGCGGCACCGCCGGCGGCCGCTGCCCCTGCAACAGGGAGCGCAGGTAGAGGCCGCTGCCTCCAGCCAGCAGGGCGATCCCGCAACGCCGGTGTTCCGCCGCGATCACCTCCAGGGCGCTCCGGCGGAAGTCCTCCAGGTTGAGCGGTCGATCGGGGGGGCGCAGATCCAGCAGCTCATGACGCACCCGGGCCCGCTGCTGCGCCGTGGGTTTGGCCGTGCCGAGGTCCATCCCGATGTAGAGCTGCCGTGAATCCACCGACAGCACGGCCAGCCCCAGCCGTTCGGCCAGCCGGATGGCCAGTTCGGTCTTGCCGGCGGCGGTGGGCCCCAGCAGCGCGATCACCAGGGGCAAGGGCTCCATCAGGTGTCCAGGGTTGGACCCCTTATTCGAGCAGGCCACCAGAGGCCCCTGGCGGCGGCTGTGAGCCTTCGGTGGTAGATTCGTCTACTGGAAAGGGGTTTCGGCGCGCATGCCGCCACGTGTGGGGCCTGAGCCCCGGCCGGTCGCTTTCCCAGGATCCAGCCCCATCCATCCTTCTCAACCCATGGACTTCGCCGTCCGCCAGGTGTGACCTCCGGAATGAGCGACGCTTCCAGCTCCAAGGTTCAGCACGCCTACGGGGCCGAGCAGATTCAGGTTCTCGAGGGCCTGGAGCCGGTCCGCAAGCGGCCCGGCATGTACATCGGGACCACCGGTCCCCGTGGCCTCCATCACCTCGTCTATGAGGTGGTCGACAACTCGGTGGACGAGGCCCTGGCCGGCCACTGCAATGCGATCAGTGTCCGGCTCTGTGAGGACGGTTCCGCCGAAATCATCGACAACGGCCGGGGCATTCCCACCGACATCCACCCCCGCACCGGCAAGTCGGCCCTGGAAACGGTGCTCACCGTCCTGCATGCCGGCGGCAAGTTCGGCAGTGGCGGTTACAAGGTCTCCGGCGGCCTCCACGGGGTGGGCGTCTCGGTGGTGAATGCGCTCAGCGAATGGGTGGAGGTCACCGTGCGGCGCCAGGGTCAGGCCCACCGCCAGCGGTTTGAGCGGGGTGCCCCGATTGGCACGCTGCGCTCCGAGCCCGACCCCGGCGGCGACACCGGCACGGCGGTGCGGTTCAAGCCGGATCTGGAGATCTTCACCGGCGGCATTGAGTTCGATTACGCCACCCTCTCCGGCCGCCTGCGCGAACTGGCCTACCTCAACGGTGGCGTTCAGATCATGTTCAGCGATGAGCGGCCCGGTTCCCTCGGCTCCGATGGCCAGCCCCATCAGGAGATCTACCACTATGAAGGCGGGATCCGGGAATATGTGGCGTACATGAACGCCGGCAAGGAGCCCCTGCATCCGGACATCATCCACGTCAATGCCGAAAAGGATGGCGTCCATGTGGAGGCCGCCCTGCAGTGGTGTGTGGATGCCTATTCCGACAGTATCCTCGGCTTCGCCAACAACATCCGAACCGTCGATGGAGGCACTCACATTGAGGGTCTCAAGACGGTGCTCACCCGCACCCTTAACACCTTCGCCCGCAAGCGCGGCAAGCGCAAGGATGCCGATTCCAACCTGGCCGGGGAGAACATCCGCGAAGGTCTCACCGCCGTGCTCTCGGTCAAAGTGCCCGAGCCCGAGTTCGAAGGTCAGACCAAGACGAAACTCGGCAACACCGAAGTTCGCGGCATCGTTGATACGGTGGTAGGCGAAGCCCTGGGCGAATTCCTAGAGTTCCACCCCCAGGTTATCGATCTGATTCTGGAGAAGGCGATTCAGGCCTTCAATGCCGCCGAAGCGGCCCGCCGGGCCAGGGAGCTGGTCCGACGCAAGTCGGTGCTGGAGAGTTCCACCCTGCCAGGCAAGCTGGCGGATTGCAGTTCCCGTGACCCTTCCGAGTCGGAGATCTACATTGTGGAGGGCGATTCAGCCGGGGGCTCCGCCAAGCAAGGCCGCGACCGACGCTTCCAGGCCATCCTCCCTTTGCGCGGAAAGATCCTCAACATTGAGAAAACGGACGACGCCAAAATCTATAAGAATACGGAGATCCAGGCACTCATCACCGGGCTTGGCCTTGGCATCAAGGGGGAGGATTTCAACGAATCGGCCCTGCGTTACCATCGGATTGTGATCATGACTGATGCGGATGTTGATGGTGCTCACATCCGCACTCTGTTGCTCACTTTCTTCTATCGCTATCAGAAGACGCTGCTGGAAGGTGGCTATATTTATATTGCTTGCCCGCCTCTGTACAAGGTCGAGCGGGGCAAGAATCACACTTATTGCTATAATGAACAGGATCTCAAAAAGACCCTCGAAGGCTTTGGAGAAAAGGCTAACTACACGATTCAGCGTTTCAAGGGCCTCGGCGAGATGATGCCAAAGCAGCTCTGGGAAACCACGATGGATCCCGCCACCCGAATGATGAAGCGGGTGGAGATCGAAGATGCGGCAGAAGCCGATCGCATCTTCACCATCCTGATGGGTGACAAGGTGGCGCCCCGCCGCGAGTTCATCGAAACCCACAGCGCTGAACTGGATTTCGCGCAGCTCGACATCTGATGAGGGGTCCGGCGACGGGTTCCCTGCTGCGTTGGGGCTGGCTTCTGGGAGTGGCCCTGCTGGTCCCGGCCGGTCTGCCTGCCGGTGGTGCCGAGCGGCGTCAGCCCCAGATCCGTCGCCGGGCCGGGGCAGATCCACTTCTGAGCGGATTCGGTGACGTGCTGCGTGCCAGCCCCTGCGCCGTCGCTCCTGCCCTGCGCACCCTCCCCGCTGGCACCCCCCTGCAGCCGTTGCGCCGATGGCGCTGCGGTGCCGGGATCGGCTGGCTGCAGGTGTGGGTCTGCAGTGGCGATGGCTGTGACGACGCGCCGGCCGCCCGCCGCGGCTGGATTCATGGTTGAGGCCCTGATGGTGGGCATCGGCGCCATTCCCGGAGCCTGGCTGCGGCTGCGGGTGGTGAACCATCTGGAGCCGATGGTTCCCCACAAGCACTGGGGCACGTTCAGCGTGAATCTGATCGCCGCCTTCTCCCTCGGGCTGGTGCTCGCCATGCAGGACCGCTGTGCGCCCGGGCGTGGGGGCGCCCCCTTGCTCCTGCTCGTCGGTACGGGCTTTTTCGGCAGCCTCAGCACCTTCTCCACCTTTGCCGTCGAATTGCTCAACACCCTGCGCGAGCGCCGCTTCGGGTCATTCGCGGTGCTGGCCCTGGGATCCCTGCTCGGTGGGCTGCTGGCAGCCGGCGCCGGCTACTCCCTGGGCCAGACCTGACCTCCTTCCCGCGTCGTGTCCGAACCTTCCCCCGTTGTCCTGACCCTGCGCACCGAGCTGGTCGAGCTGCTGCTGGTGGCGTTGGGCGCCGTCCCCGGGGCGCTGATCCGCTGGCAGGTGGGCCTGCATCTCCAGGACCACGACCTGCTGGTGAATGTGGCGGGTGCGGCGATCCTGGGGCTGCTCCTGGGCCTTCCCCACCATCCCCACCGTCAGCTGCTGGTGGGCATCGGCTTTTGCGGAGCGCTCACCACCTTCAGCAGCTGGATGGTGGCCTGCGTGATCCTGATCGCCGCGGGCCAATGGTCCGCCGCACTCGGCCTGATCGGCCTGACCCTGGGGCTGGGCCTCGGCGCCGCCACCCTCGGCTGGCTGCTGGGTCGGCGGCTCAGACCTCCAAGGCCGCTTCGATCGCGGCCCTGATGGTGGGGCCGTCGGGTTCCTCGGCACTCTTGAAGCGGGCCTGCACGGTGCCGTCCTTGCCGACCAGGAACTTCTCGAAATTCCACTCCACGTCCCCGGCCGGCTCCACAGCGGTCAGCCGGTCGTAGGGGGCCGTCTTGTCGCCCTTGGCGTGCACCTTGTCGAACAGGGTGAAGCTGGCGCCGTAGGTGGTGGAGCAG
Source organism: Cryptocyanus atlanticus LEGE 06306 (assembly GCF_056633155.1). Taxonomy (NCBI): domain Bacteria; kingdom Bacillati; phylum Cyanobacteriota; class Cyanophyceae; order Synechococcales; family Prochlorococcaceae; genus Cryptocyanus; species Cryptocyanus atlanticus. Next base: position 2,051 of record NZ_JBSJOZ010000013.1, on the reverse strand, counting down.
AACTGCTGGATCTCCTGCAGGGTGCCCGGTTCCTGAGCGCCGAAGTCGTTGCAGGGGAATCCGAGCACCTGCAGACCCCGGGAGCCGTAGGCGTCCTGCAGGGCCTGCAGGCCGGCGTACTGGCGGGTGAAGCCGCAGCGGCTGGCCACGTTGACGATCAGCAGCACCTGGCCGGCGTACTCATCCAAACGGCGTTCCTCGCCGCTGGCCCCCCGCACCACCACATCCGACACAGTCACCACCATGGAATCCAGGAATCGCACGGCTGGACCCTAGGGCCCGGCCATCGGCGGCGCCGGTCTGCGCCCATACACTCGGGGGGCCGCGATCCTCCGGTGCGATGAGCGAGGCCATCAGCGGATCCACCGCAAGCGCCCCCGGGGCCGCCTCCGTCACGGGCGGTGTGCTGGTGGCCGATGTGGTGGCGCGCCAGCTGCAGGGCCTGCTGGCCGCCGGCAACTATGACGGCGTCAAACTGCTGCTGGAGCCTGTCCAGCCGGTGGATTGCGCCGAGGCGATCGGGCGCCTGCCCCGCACCCTGCAGGCCCTGGCCTTTCGGCTTCTGGCCAAGAACGAGGCGATCGAGGTCTACGAGTACCTCGACCCCACCGTGCAGCAGAGCCTGCTGGAGCGGCTTCGCTCCGGCGAAGTGCTGGAGCTGGTGGAGGAGATGTCCCCCGACGACCGGGTGCGTCTGTTCGATGAGCTGCCGGCCAAGGTGGTGCGGCGGCTGCTGATGGAGCTCAGCCCGGCCGAGCGGCGCGTCACGGCCCAGCTGCTGGGTTACGAGCCCGAGACGGCGGGCCGGCTGATGACCACCGAGTTCATCGACCTCAAGGAATTCCACAGCGCCGCCCAGGCCCTCGACATCGTGCGCCGCCGGGCCCGCGACACCGAGACCGTCTACAGCCTCTACGTCACCGACGGCTCCCGTCACCTCACCGGCATCCTGTCGCTGCGGGATCTGGTCACGGCCGACCCCGACGATCGCATCGGCGATGTGATGACCCGGGAGGTGGTCAACGTGACCACCTCCACCGACCAGGAGGAGGTGGCTCGGATCATCCAGCGCTACGACTTCCTGGCCGTGCCGGTGGTGGACCGGGAGGACCGGCTGGTGGGGATCGTCACGGTGGATGACGTGATCGACGTGATCCAGCAGGAGGCCACCCGGGACCTCTACGCCGCCGGCGCCGTGCAGGCCGGCGATGAGGACGACTACTTCCAGAGCAACCTGTTCACCGTGGCCCGACGCCGGGTGGTCTGGCTGCTGGTGCTTCTGGTGGCCAACACCGGCACCTCGGCGGTGATCGCTTCGAAGGAGGGGGTGCTCCAGGAGGTGGTGCGGCTGGCGGCCTTCATCCCGCTGCTGATCGGCACCGGCGGCAACGTGGGCGCCCAGAGTTCCACGGTGGTGATCCGCGGCCTGAGCACCCAGCGGATCCAGGCCCTGGGGGTGTGGCGCACGGTGGGCCGTGAAGCGTTCTCAGGATTGCTGCTGGGCCTGCTGCTGGTGGTCGTGGTGGTGCCCTGGGCCTGGCAGGTGGGCGGCGGCGTGCTGGTGGCCACGGCCGCCGGCATCAGCCTGGTGTGCATCACCACCTTGGCGGCCACCGCCGGGGCGGCCCTACCCCTGCTGTTCGACCGGCTGGGCCTGGATCCGGCCCTGATGTCGGCGCCGTTCATCACCACCGCCACCGATGTCGCCGGGGTGTTCATCTACCTGCAGACCGCCTCCTGGCTGCTCCATCAGGTGGGCCTCCCCCCCCTCGGCTGACCCGGGTCCCGGGGGGACCGGGCGGGATGCTGGGGCCTCCGCTGGGGGAGGAAATCGGAAATCAAACGGTTTCTGAGAGATCCTTCACACTTCTTCAGGTTAGGCTTCACACACCGTCAAAAGCAGTTCCATGGTCGTTGCCCTAGCCGTTGATCGAAAGCCCTCCACCACCCCGGCACCGGCTTCCACCGTCACGGTGCGCTCCCTCCCTCCCGTCGACGGCGATCTGGTGCGTTCCTACCTGCGCGACATCGGCCGGGTGCCGCTGCTCAGC